>JADDQE010000057.1 GCA_016781525.1 bacterium
ATAACAACGATTTTCTCGATATGTATCGCCCGAAGCCCGACGATCTCGTTGGTAAAGCCTGGTTGCATATCCCGTCGCTTGGCAGGTTGCTAATTCAGGTCCGACAGCCACGCAACATGGCGGTCCTAGCAGCATTGCTTGTAATCCTGCTGCTCGCACCTCGAAAAATGACACGCCATCCAGCAAATAGGCGCGGCAAGCGGTCTTCTGGGCAAGGAGTGAGTGTGATGAGTCATCCCGGTGAAATCAAAGAAGCTGCCCTCCTCATGCTGGCGGTTACGCTGGTCGCAGCCCTAGCACTAGCTATCCTTTCTTTTAGTCGACCGCTGACCCGCAGCGTCCCCGTCGAGCATACGTACACGCATGCCGGCGGCTTCTCCTACACCGCCGAGGCGCCGGACGGCATCTACGATAACGGTAGGGCTCGGACCGGCGACCCGATTTTTCGCAGTGTTACCACTATTGTTCGGATCAACTTTGATTACCAGTTTCGCACTGCCGAGCCGAACGACATCGGGGGCTCGTACACACTCGGAGCCGAGGTAAGCGATAACAACGGTTGGCGCCGTGCCGTAGAATTACATCCCGAGCAGTCATTTCAGGGCACCGCCTTCACTACGACGGGCGTGCTGGATCTGGAAAAGCTTCAGGCGCTGATTGATCAATTCGAAGAACAGGCGAACCTTTCGCGCCAAGAATATAAAGTAACAATCACACCACAGGTTAAGGTCTCGGGGCGGCTCGGAGGCCAGCTGCTCCAGGAGGACTTCGCCCCAATCTTGGTCTTTCGGCTGAACGACCAGCAGCTGCAGCTCGCGCAAAGTGATAGCGCTCCACTTCAGCCATCGGAGCCGGGCACGTTGCAAAGCATTGATACGAAGCCGAATACCGTCGCATTACTTGGGTTGAAATTCGACGTCGGCTCGGCGCGACGAATCGCACTGCTTGGACTTGGAATATCCATGTTAGGTATAGCATGGTTCGGTGTCGGTATTGTGAAAGCCTTGCAGGGCAATGAAGTTGGCAGAATCGATTTGAAGTATAAGCCGCTGCTTGTGATGATTACCGAAAGCAGTATCGACCACAACGGCAAGGTAATTGACGTTGCCACGATTGAGGATTTGGTCCGGCTGGCAGAGCGGCTGGGAACGGTTATGTTACACAGTGTGCAGGACGATGTTCATCAGTATGTGGTACACGAACATAATATTGCATACCGCTACTGTGTGACAGCGGCGGGGCTCGCGGCTTCTCCTGCTGGCACGCATGTAAATGATGCGTGGCAAGAGCGATTTCTGGAGGCCTTACGCTCGGATGGCCGTATCGCACGGGCATGTGCCGCAGCAGACGTCTGGCTCGACACCGCGAAGCAGGCCCGCGCGCGATCGCCTGAGTTTGCGCGTGCCTGGGACGATGCGCTTGCCTCGGCCCAGCGCAGTCCCAAAGGTTAGGTAATCTGCCATGCCCCCCTCCCGATGTACACGGCTGATCCTCCGCACGCTTGCCCTGTTGGTGCTCCTTAACGCCAGCAGCGTACATGCCGCAATCATCATGGTCGGTCCATCCGGGCTCATTGACACAGCGATTGCCGCCACCGCTCTCCAAGTCGCGCCGCCAGAGTGTGCCGGGCTTCCGCTGACAAACATTATCCTAGGCACGAAGGACGCTGGTAACGTTAGCTCGCTCATTCTCGGCACAGCCGGCAACGATAACCTCGAAGGCGGCGGTGGTGACGACTGCCTCGTAGGGGGCGCCGGCTCTGACACAATCAACGGCAACAAGGCGCAAGGGCAGGGGCAGGGCTACAAAGGCAAGGATGTGTGTATCGGTTCACCTAGCTCAACGTTTATCAACTGCTTCAAGATCATTATTCGCTAGGTCCCAGCGCATCGACATCCGTACAGGTACTGCGTCACCCGATGTTGGCGCCGGAGGTGGTTGTGAGTATAGCGCGTCGTCGCCTCAGGGCTATTGCCATCGTCCTAGGTGGAATACTGCTGTGGACAGGTTGGACCTTGGATCTTCCGGCGATTACCCTGGCGGTCGAGCCACTTGACGCACATCCGGCGGATCCGGGTCCCTTCTTCACCGTCTCACAGATCCGCTACATGCTCGATCCCATCGATCTTGGGCGTATCTCGCAAATACGCTTCGATTTCCAAACATCCGGCACTCTGCCGCCATCTGCACGGGTACAGGCAAAGCTGCTGAGCAATAGCACCAGCTATACTGAGTGTGAGCAAACAGCGCCAAGCTCCTCCCACTGGGAATGTTCGCTGGCAAATGTGCCGGTAGCAGCCGTGGATGAGTTAAGCTTAAAGCTCGTCTTACGGCCAGGGGAGCCGCCCTATATGGTCTTTCTTCCCGTCGTCAACAAAGGAGGGCGGCTCCAGTTCTTGCCAGTGGTTGCTAAGCCCTAAGCCTACCGGGGCAGGATGTTATTCCAGCGGTAGAACAGGATCAGCCGACCCCGGCTGAACATTCTCCGGCACTTCCCCTTGTCCGTGCAGCTACAGGATGTTGTACGTCACGACGCCGCGCTACTCATAACCCCCGATGGCGATCCATGTTACGATACACAAGCTGTGCCTGGACCGGGAGCGCCTATCTTCGCTGTCCTTCCAGGATCGAAGCGGCCGTCCGTACCACCTGTGCGGGCTTTCCCATATAAGGAACCCGCTTGTCGAGCTCTATCGTGACCGTACAACGTCCCGCTTCCCGTTGTCATTGGCTGCTGATCGCGGGCTTCGTCCCAATTGTGCTCTTCGCGCTTGGGGCGGACTCGCGCCTGCTCCTCGCAAGTGGCTTTGACGGACAAATCCTTGCCAATCTCGCCGCGCCCCTGTACTTGCTCGCAGCTCTACGGGGCTTGCGGCGGGATCAGCAGCTCATGGCCTTGGTCTTCGTGCCCTTCTCTGCCCTCGGCGAGTACCTTTTTAGCCTTGGGTTCGAGCTCTATACCTACAAGGGGGGCACGATCCCGTTCTACGTTCCGTTTGGCCACGCGATCTTGTTTAGCACGGGACTCGTCATCGCCGAGCTGCCGCTCGTCAAGCACAATGAGGCGCGGGTTCGAGCTGGCCTCCTCGTCGTGCACGCAGCACTGTTTGCCGGTGCCGTCGTGCTGCTTGGCGACTCGCTGAGCGCGCTCTTCGGCGCGGTGTTCCTGCTGATCCTCCGCCGCAAGGGGGCGCAGCCCTTCTACTTGATCATGGGCATGTTGGTGCTGTATATCGAGCTGCTCGGCACGGCTCTCGGCTGCTGGGTGTGGGAGCCGGTTCCATTTGGCGTGCTGCGCACCACGAATCCGCCGGTCGGCGCCTTTGTCTGCTACGTCATCGCCGACATCCTGGTCATCAAGATCGACCGGTGGGTGGGCCGGCTACACCCGGCGTTACTGTACGGAAGATTGGACAAGCACGCGGAGCGTCCGGTTCCGGTCCAGCAGGAAGGTGCCGAGCAGGCACAGGTGCAGCCTACCCCCTGATGTCTCGTGCGTTGGTTCCGGCCCATCTCTCGTACAGCGTGGCTGGATATGCCGACCGCGAAGCCCTGACGTCGCCCTTGCACGGGGCCGGTGGAGTGACGCCAGCTCGAGCAGATGTTAGTAGTTCAGGGTGTAGAGCGTATCCAGCTGGCGTTGGTTTAGCGATGCGGGGATGTTACGCAGGAGTGTGTTGCGCAGCCGGCGTATGACCGGATTCCCGATGTGGACCACCTTGCCGAGCTGCCGAGAGCGGCTTACCACGTGATCTGCTTTGCCGCGCCGGATCCGCTCATAGGCGGTGAAGGCGGCCTCGACGGTGGCCTGGGTGGCGAGGTTTTCGGCCGACACATACGCGTCCTCGATCGCCTGCGCCCCACCTTGGCCCAGGTTCGGTGTCGTGGCGTGCGCTGCATCGCCCAGGAGCGCAACTCGTCCACGATGCCAGGCTGGCAGCGGCCGTAGATCGTACATATCGGTCCGCAGGATGCGCTCCTCCGGCGTGGCGGCTACCAGCTCAGGCAGTGGGGCAGGAAAGTCGGCGACCATCTGCCGCAGCCATGCCACACGCTCACTAGGTGCATCCTGACCACTCTGCGGCGCGTCGAAGGTCGCGTACGAGTAGACCTCGCCGTGACCGACGCTCGATACTCCAAAGCGGCACCCGTTGCCCCAGACCTCCCAGCCGCGGCGCTCGAGTGTGGATGGGAGCGGGCTCTCCACGATCGCGCGGCAGGAGCTCTGCCCTGAGTAGCGCAGCTGAGCTTCGGGGAACAACTGCTGCCGCACCGCCGAGCACATCCCATCCGCTCCAACGACGATCGCCGCGCAGCGAAGCTCCATCCGTGCTCGCACTACGTGTTGGTACGTGTATTGCCAAGCAAGTGATATCGTACGTCCAACATATGCGCGTACGGCATCTGTCCGAAACATCGTCGAGCGCATATCCCCGCCGTGTACCGCCACGTTGCCCGACGCATAGAACGGCGATTCGTTGACGGTTGGTAGCACACGGGGGCATGATCTTGCCCAGACAATGGAGGTTCAAATGGCGTACATCACGACACGCGACAACACCAGACTGTATGTAAAGGATTGGGGATCGGGCCGTCCAGTGATCTTAATACATGGCTGGCCGCTCTCAGCTGATACCTGGGACGAAGCCGCCACGGCGATCGCCAATGCGGGCTTTCGCGCAATCGCGTACGATCGGCGAGGCTTCGGTCGCTCGGACCAGCCGTGGAATGGGTACAATTACGACACGCTAGCTGATGATCTTGCGGCAGTAATTGCGGAAACCGGCGCGAACAATGCCACGATTGTTGGCTTTTCGATGGGCGGCGGCGAGGTGGCACGGTATATGTCGCGCCACGGTGGACGGAACGTTGCTCAGGCGGCGCTGATTTCGTCGGTTGTGCCATATATGCTCAAAACGCCCGACAATCCCAACGGCGTTGATCAAGCAACTTTCGACCAAATCACGGCCTCGTTGAAGGAAGACCGTGCTCATTTCTTCACCAGCTTTTTCCGCGATTTTTATGGCGTCGGGCTGATGTCGCATCCGGTCAGCGACGAAGTGATCGAATGGTCGCGCAACGTGGCGCTGCTGGCGAGCTTCAACGCAACGCTGAGCTGTGCCAATGCATTTGCAACCACCGATTTTCGTCCTGATCTGGCAGCCTTTACGGTGCCGACACTGATTGTACACGGCACTGCGGACACGATCGTGCCGATCGATACATCGGCACGCCAGGCGGCATCGTCGCTTCCTAGCGCCACGTTGATTGAGTACGAGGGCGGGCCACACGGCTTGTTCGCCACCCACAAGGATCGATTGGCCAACGACCTGCTTGCATTTCTTCAGCAGGCGCAAAGCCAGCGCACCCTTGGGTAGTGGCGTGTGAAGGCGGGTACGACCAGGCGGTCAACACTGTGTTGACCGGCCCGTGTGTGGTTTTCAGGCGGTCAGCCGCGCTTTGAAGCATCGTGGAGCGGCTCCGCTTCCCGAGCGCCGGCGGCACAGGTCAAGGTGCGCCGCGTTGATTGGCTACGTCCATGACCCACCAGTGACGGCCCTTCGCATCGACAGCTAATCCAATGCCAACTTCACCGTACGCGCAGTCGGTGATGTTGCGCCGGTGGGGGCCATCCGGCGGCTCGTCCATCCACATGGCTATAACCTGCTCGGGTAACCGATAGACAGCGATGCTTTCGCTGGCACGCCCATACGGATAGGTCACGCGGTTGAGGCGTTGCTGGAGAGTTGACCCATCACTTCCGACATGATCGATGCGGCTGGCTGCGGCGATATCGGCGGCATGCGCCTGCGCGGCCGTATCCAACCGCTGATCACGCCCAAACGGTTGACAGCCCGCTTGCGTGTGCAGCTCGTTCACGAGTGTCACCAGCCGGTCCCGCAGCTCGTCCCGCGATGTCCCAGCCGTAGTGGTGGGTATGGGCGTCGCCGCCGGTACGCTCTCGGGTGGTATACTCCGCGTTTCGTTGCCGAGCAGTCCTAACAGTACCTGATAGGGTGGCGAATTCTGCGGATGCCACTCAAAGCGGGTTCAGTATTTCTGCCCGCTGCTGTAGAGCATACACGAGCAGTTTTGCTCATTGTGCAGCGATGACGTTCCGTCAGATGACCCTCCTTTTCCTGCTCGCGCAGGTGACTCGTAAGGACGCGCCGGGCGCCAGAGCAACTGTGTTGGGTCAAACAATTTTGTGACGTGGCAAGCTCTGGGTCAGAACACAGCCTGCTTATGCGCGCTTGATCAATTGTTGCACCAACGGGAAGCAGCCTGAAGGTACAAAGCTTGGTAGCCACAGGCCCGTCTCAGCACAACAACTTGCCGTTTTATGTTCATCCCTGTGCAGCAGGATTTGACCGATACGGTATGCTGTTGCAAAACAAATCCACGTTGTGGAGATTGCGACGCGTGAGAGTCCGCACTAGGTGCACCGCGCTCGTTGGCTGCGAGAAGCGTCGAGAATGGGCAGCGTCGTTGTGACCCGAGGCAGCGGCAAGTCAGACCCGGCGTGCATTCCCGATTGCTTGAACACCGGATTGAAATTGCCAACGTGGATTGAGTTGTCCTGGCAACGAACCTCGGCTCGTTTACCGCTGTCGATGGGAGCGCCTTCAGCCAGGCAGTCGAAATCTCGAGGGCGATGGACACATGTACGGGGTCAATGCCGTCGCCCACTTGGGGCGATTCCAGAGCTGGTGGCTGAGGTATTCCCGACGGTGTCCTTGAGGCCGGTGTCGGGCCTAACGAGATGCTCCTGTCCAGCGAGAAGGCCACGCGCAGCCTGGGCTGCAAGTCGCGCTAGAACTGGCGTGACCACCACGGGGGGATGTAAGGCATGGAACACATTCGGTTGGGACGGACAGGTCTGCAGGTATCCCGACTATGCCTGGGCACGATGACCTTCGGCTTACAATGCGACGAACGGACCTCGGTTGCCATCCTGAATCGGGCGGTCGAGGGCGGCATTACCTTCCTCGATACCGCCGATGTCTACCCACTGGGCGGTGACCTGACTACCGTTGGACGCACGGAGGAAATTATCGGTCGTTGGCTTAAGGGCAAGCGCGACGAGGTAATCGTCGCCACGAAGTGCTCCGGGCGCATGGGGCCGCAGGCCTGGCAGCAGGGTAACTCCCGCAAGCACATCTTTGACGCTGTCGATGCCTCCCTACGGCGCCTCCAGACCGACTATATCGACCTGTATCAGCTCCACGCCCCCGACCCCCACACGCCGATCGATGAGACGCTGCGTGCCCTGGACGATCTGGTACGCGCAGGCAAGGTTCGGTATGTTGGTTGCTCGAACTTCCTCAGCTACCAGGTGGTGCGGGCGATCGGGCGTAGCGAGGCTCTCGGCACGGCGCGTTTCGACGCAGTACAGCCGCGCTATAACCTCGTGTTTCGCCAGATCGAGCGGGAGCTCCTTCCGCTGTGTGCTGAAGAGGGCATCGGCGTCATCCCCTATAATCCGCTTGCAGGCGGACTGCTGAGCGGCAAGCACCATCGTGCTACACCGACTGAGGGCAGCCGTTTCACGCTAGGGAGTGCCGGCGGGATGTATCAAGGCCGCTACTGGCATGACCAAGAGTTCGAGACGGTTGAGCAGCTGCGCGGCCTGACGGATGAGGCTGGCATGTCGCTGGTGCAATTGGCCGTGGCGTGGGTATTGTCCAACCCCACTATTACCGCCCCAATTATCGGCGCGAGCCAGCCCGCACAGCTCGACGCGAGCCTCAAAGCGGTCGAAACGCCGCTGTCGGCTGATATCAAGCGGCGGCTGGACGACCTTACCCAGGCCTATCGCATGGGTGATGCCGCGCGCTAAGGTGTTGATGGCAAATAATCCGCCGCAAGGCGCTGGGTTTCCGCGCCAAACTGTTCAAGCGCAAGTCATTGGAGCCGTACGATATGGGCGTTGATGCGGAAAGAGTTTACGTCGGTCTTGATATCGGCGGTACCAAGCTCATGGTCGCGGCAGCGGATGAGACAGGACGAATCCTGCGGCGCGTGCGCGCATCGACCCCTCCCGGGCTTGATGATGGCCTCACCCTTCTGCACCAGATGATCGCGGAGGTTGCCGAGGGTACCCACGTGGCCGGAATTGGCGCGGCAGTCGGTGGGCCGCTGGATGCGCGCCAGGGAGTAGTCTCGCCGTTACACCAGCCGCACTGGCGTGACGTCCCGCTCAAAACGCTGATGGAAGCACGCTGGAGCTGTCCCTTCTTTGTGGATGTCGACACCAACGTTGCGGCGGCGGGCGAATACGCGGCGGATCGGGCTGGTGTCCCCCGTTTCCTCTACCTCACGCTGAGTACCGGAATGGGTGGGGGCTTTTTGATCGATGGAAAAATCTACCGTGGCTCGCGCGATGCGCACCCGGAGGTAGCCCATCAGGCGATCCCGTTCCGGTGTACGTTCCCGGAGCGGGTAACCTGTGAGTGCGGCGCGCCCGACTGCTTGGAGGCGCTCGTCTCTGGCAACGGTATTCGGCGAATCTACGGCAAGGCCGCCGAGCACCTGAGCGACACGGAGTGGAGCGAGGTCGCCTACAATCTTGGCCAAGGGCTCCGTAACATTGCCACCATCTACGCGCCCGACCTCATTATCCTCGGCGGCGGCGTTGCGGTGGGCGGAGGTGAGATGCTGATCGGCGAGGCGACGCGGGTCATGACACGCCATCTCAAGCTCGTTCCAGCTCCGGACGTACGCCTAAGCCAGCTTGGCTATGATACGGCGTTGTACGGCGCGCTCTTGATTGCTCGCCAGGGCCTGGACTGATCAAGCGCCTTCGCATCAGAAGCGCGGGCGGTTAACCAATAATTAATACATGGACGCCTAAGGTGCTCACAGGAAGGACCGAATGAAGGCTCTCCCAGCCTCGGCTTCGTACAAACGCCACGCGCAGCGTCGCCAGGTGAAAAGGATCGTGGTAGACAGGCTCTTAGAGGCTATTAAATAATTAACTTGACACCTTGTAATCA
>JADDQE010000255.1 GCA_016781525.1 bacterium
AGGAGATCGCGGACTCGCAGGTCGACCTGCAAAACGCGATTATCTTTAGTGCAGGATGTCACTCTGGCTACAACGTGGTCGATGAGCATAGTGTGCCGGGCGTCACCGATGAGCCGGATTGGGCCCAGGCTTTTGCCCGCAAGCAAGCCACATTAATCGCCGGCACCGGGTACCAGTACGGAGACACCGATTTCTTGGAGTATGGCGAGCGTCTCTACTTGGAGTTTGCGAACCAGCTGCGTAGAGGTGAGGATGTTGCGCTCGGCAAGGCCTTAGTCGCCGCGAAGAAGGCGTACCTCGAGGGAACGGCGGAGATTACGGGTGTCCACGACAAAACGGTGATACAGGCGACGCTGTTTGGGCTGCCGATGCTCAAAGTAAACATGCCGAACAAGCTTTCACCGCCCGCAGATCTTTCGATCATCACGACAGGTACAAGTCCGATTCCATATATCGACGTCACCCCGATGTCCTCGGCTCCATCCCAAAAGACGCTTTCCCTCCTTCAGCCCGATGGCAGCTCGCAACAGGCGATTTATTACACGGGGAGTGATGGGGTCGCGGCCAACCCGGGACAGCCAGTGCTCCCGTTGGAAATGTGGAACGTAAAGTCCGGCGATGCCGTGCTGCGCAGTGTCGGATTTTGGAGCGGTAGCCATCAAGACCTCGCAAACGTTGTCGCGCTGCCGACGGCGCCAGCAACAGAGGTTAGTGGTATCCGCACGCCTTTCCGTTCCGACGTTTTCTTCCCGGTCCAGCCCTGGGGTGCTAACTACCTCGGTACCGTTGATAACGGGGCAGCCCGGCTCGTCTTTACTCCGGCCCAATTCAGGTCGAATACGCCGGACTCGATCACCGGAACATGGAGGACGTACACGAAGGCGACGTTCCGGCTCTTCTACGCACCTGCGTCCGACACAACTGTTATCCCGCCGTCGACAATCTCAGAGATCCTTGCGACAACGGATAACAACGGCAACATTACCTTCAACGCAACTGTCCAGAGCGGTTCGGATGAGACGCCGCGTGTATGGGTCACATATACGACCGGTAGCATCTGTGGGGATAGCAACACTTTATGTTGGAAGTCGGTCGAGCTGAGTCCCGACCCAAGCCGCCCGACCCTCTTTAAAGGCACACTTTCGGGTGTGACAGCGGGAACAGTTCAGTATATGGTCCAGGCGGCCAACAGCGATGGACTCGTGACGTTGGCAACCAACCTCGGAACGTACTACAAAGTGGGTGTTCCAGCCCTGTCAGCAGAAGTGCCTAGCTCGACGACCCAGAAGTCAACATCGATAAGCCTGTCGGTATCACCTTCCCAAAGCGTGACGTATGGCGGGAGTATCACTGTCAGCGCAACGCTCACGAGCGGATCCAGCAGCTTGACGGGGAAGCCGCTTACCATTGTCTTCGGCTCACAGCGCCGCCAGGTTACAACGAATGCCGCAACTGGTACCGCAACAGTTGAATTGCCCGCCCTCGACCGACCAGACACATATCCTGTCACTGTGGCATTTACAGGCGACAACGATTACACGGCATCGACGGCATCGACGAGTCTTGCGATTACCAAGCTTCCAACATCCCTTGCGTTTGCATTCCCAGGGACCCAAGGAAACGAAGGGGAAGCCGGCATTGCTGCGGTTCTGCGGGACAATAATGGAAATCCTTTGGCGTACCGGTCGGTCTTCTTTGAGGTCAAGAAGGCTGACAACTCAACCGTCCTCCAGCAATTCGTCCGAAGTGACTTCCGAGGAAGAGCATTCCTTGACCGGACCTCTGCAGTGTTCGCATCGTTACCGCCGGGCCAGACCTACAGCCTAAGCGCCCACTTTGGCGGCTCGGTTACGGTTGGTTCCAGAACTGTCGCTCTTGAAGACGATATTTATGGAGCGTCAAGGGCTACAGACAGCGTCTCACTATTGCCGCTTGATATGACCGCCGCGTACACGGGAGCTCCTGCTGCTTTAGTCAATCAACCAGTGAACCTGGGCGCGACAGTTGGGAATGCAACTAATCGTGGTTCGATTAATTTTAGTACACTGCAAGTCCAGTTAGATGTGCGAGATGGAGCGGGCCAACGGGTCTACGCGCTATGGCCTGCAGTAACGAGTAATTTCACCGCCTCTGCCGCTGGGGCTGGTTTACCTCTCGGTGTCTATAGCGTGCGCACCCGGATTGTCGGCAAGGTATTCGCAGTCTCCCGAGATAGCAAGACCCTCCTAGGTGTCTACGACCCGGGAGCGGGCTACGTGACCGGAAGTGGCTGGATTGCGTCTCCTGCGGGTGCCTGCATGCTTACTCCGCAGTGCACAGGAGCAGCAGGGAAGGCGGATTTCACCTTGGAAGCACAATATAAGAAGGGGGCAGCGACTCCAAGCGGCAATACCCAATTCAAGCTTGAGGTTGGGACGTTCGTGTTCCGCAACACTTCCAATGACTGGCTGGTGGTTTCCGGAGCGCGTGCCCAAGTCCAAGGGTCGGGAACAGTCAATGGCACAGGTAGCTACGGCTTTGTATTGACGGTAATCGACGGAGCGCGACCTGGTGGCGGCGGTTCGGATAAATTCCGCATAAAGATTTGGGACAAGGCGACGCAGCGCGTTGTTTATGACAACCAGGCCGGAGCCGATGACTTAGGCAATCCGGCAACTGTGATTGCGGGCGGAAGCATTGTGATCCAGCCCAAATAGCTGTCAGTCGTGGAGTTGACGCCAACTCCACGGCACCCAAGCTGGAAAGACGTAAAGGAAGAGGCCCGCACTTGTTGTGCCGGGCCTCTTCTCATAATAGCAAGAGATAGCTTAGCGGCTGACGTTCGTCACCAAGCGCTGCCCCGAACTTCATGATCGAGAGCATACCTTATGGCTTTCTCTAGACTCATCGCTCCGCCTTCGACCTCAAGCGAATGAACGCTCGTTGTGCCAACTGCTTCTCGAATTGCTCCTAGCCGGCGCTCAAGCCGCGCCTGTTCCGCTGGTGGGATCTGCGCGCCGATGGCGGAGCGAAGGGTCCGCGCTGCCCCCGCGAGTCGAAGCGAGCGCACGGAATCCCCCTGCGCAGCAGCAAGACCGGCGAAATCCTCAAGCAGAAAGGCGATAGCGCGCTTATCACCAAGTTCTCGGTTGATCGCTAAACTTTCCTCCAGCCGCGAGTGAGCAGCCTCGTAATCCCCTTGATCGAGCAAAAAATCCCCTAAACTCGTAAGCGAGTCCGCCAAGTAATAACGATCGCCGACCTCGCGCTGTATAGCGACAGCTTCCTGGAGTCGCACTCGCGCGGTTGCCGCATCTCCGCCGTCAATCGCGACGATCCCTAAATTATTAAGGGAAATGGCGATAGCCCTTCGGTCCTTGAGCTTGCACCGAATCTGCAGACTCTCCGCATACAGCTGGTCCGCCTGCATGAGATCACCCTTGAAGTGTGCAATGATGCCGAGGTTACTCAAAAGATCGGCTATTTCAGGCTCGTCTGCGAGCTTTCGCCGGATAGCGAGGCTCTCGTCATACAGCCGTTGCGCGCGTTCGTAGTCGCCTTGTTGAGCTGCAACATTACCAGCATACTGAAGCGCTCGACTGACACCACGCCAATCCCCAAGTTCCGTAAGCTGCGCGCGCGCTTTCTCGAGACATGTCAGGGCGTCGCCATATTCGCCTTGTTTCCACAGCAAGATGCCCATTGCGGTCATGCAACGCGCCTCGATGCCACGATTGCCTCGCGCTGCCGTGAGCGCGAGACCACGCTCGTACAGAGTGCGTGCGTCGCCCCACTCGCCTACCAGCTCCAATACCTGGCCGAGCTTAAGCGAGACCTCAACGTACTCGTCCTCATCGAGCAATGGCAGGAGCCGCTTGAAATAATCAATTGCCGCTGCGTTTGCGTACACTCTTTGTGCGGCCTCACCCGCACGTAGCAGGTATTCACGCTTCTTCTGGTCGTTACGGCTGTGCCAGTAATGGTGCGCCAGCAAGTCGAGGTGTTGATCGAGATTTTCGGCGTAGGTTTGCTCAATGAACTGGCCAAGCTGATCGTGCAGCAGCTCGCGTGTCGCGAAGGGCAGGCTTTCGTAGGCGACCTCGCGTGTCACGATGTGCTTGAACAAGTAGGTGAACTCCGGCTCCGCCTGGTTCAGATCCATGAGATCGAGGCGTCGCAACGAGTCCAGGTCGGACTGAACAATGGGCGCCGCTGGAAGGCCAGGATGCGAGCCCCACAGCCAAGACATCGGAAATAGTCGTCCAATTACGCTCGCCGCCTTGAGCGTTATCTTCTGGCTCTCCGTGAGCTGGTCGATACGGCTCAAAATCAAGCTATGTAAGCTGGTGGGCAGGTCCATCCGCTCCAGGGCTTGGGCATCCTGCGGGTCGATGCCCCTATCGTGGAGATAGTTAAGTAGCTCCTCGATGTAGAAGGGATTTCCTTGAGCACGTGCCCTAATTTGCTCGAAGAGCGCCGGCGCCAATACCCGTTCGACGCCCACCTGCTCATGCTCGCTCAGCTTCAAGGTAATGAGCTGCGCTGCTTCCTGCTCGCTAAACTCGCCGAGCTGGAGCAAAGTCGAGTAGGGCAGGTCGAAAACCTGCTGCAGCGGCGAGCTTTCGCGTTCGAGCGGACGAGAGGCCAACACGATCAAAACCGGCAGATCCACCACGGCTCGGGCGATGGTCATGAGCAGCTCTTCGGAAAGTGGGTCAAGCCAATGGCAGTCTTCCAGAACGAAAAAGAGCGGGTCGACGTTCGCGCGAGCGCGTACGCAGTCGACCAGCAATGCTTCCAACGACGCCTTCCTGAGCTTTGCGTCGAGGGAGTGGGTCAGGTCGTTATCAGGAATGGGCAGCCCAAGGACGGCTCCGAGCAGTGGTAGCCGCCCAACAAGCGAGGGGTCAACTGCTGCGAGCTCCGTCTCGAGAACTCGGACCTGTTCCTCCAGCGGATGGGTTGTGTCAATGTCAAAGAAGGCTTGCCAGATGCTTTCCCACACAAGGTAGCTCGTGTTCCTCCCGTACGATTGGGCTTCGCCACCATAGCCAACAAGCTGATGTAAGTTAGCTGAGCGAATGATCTCGGCGACAAGCCGCGACTTGCCCATGCCGGCCTCGGCCGTGATTGTCACGATCCAGCCCTGACCGTGCAGCACCTCCGCCAGTTTCTGCTGCACTACCGCCAGCTCAGCTTCACGCCCGACCATCGGCAGCTGATAGCGCGGCTCCTGCAGGTGAATCCGCTGGCGCTCCGCGAGACCGACAAGGCGGAAAACGGTAACCGGCTCGGCTCGGCCCTTAACCATAAGCGGCGGCAGGGGCTCCCAATCGAACGCACTGACTCCCTCTTGCGCCGGACGGCTAACCCAAACCTCACCTGTCGAGGCGTGCTGCATCAGGCGCGCGGCGAGGTTCACCTCAGGTCCGAGAACCCCGTAGGTACGGCGGTTTGACCCACCATACGCGCCGGTACGCATCCGTCCACGGCTAATCCCGATGTGCACATCCTGCACACACACAAGGGTTCCGTGGAGCATCCGCAGCTCGAGCGCGGCAGCCAGCGTGCGTCGGACGTCATCGTCATGCGCGATTGGTGCCCCAAACGCAGCATAAAGATAGCTGCCCTTGTCGCCAAAGGTTAACTGGATCAGAAATCCGCCATAGCGCGCCAGAATGCTTTGAATCCGTCGAATGTCCTGGTCCAGCTTTTCGCATGCAGCATCGTCCTCATCATAGTCGGTGCCACTGAAGCGCATGAAGAGCGCGACCGCGGGGCGCAGCTCGGTCAGGAAGTCACCTTGCCCACTGCTTAGACGGTTATACACCGGCGGCAGAACCCAGGGCCGCACATGCGCATCCGTGAGTATGCCTGTCGGAAGCGCGGGCCAGGGCGTCGGCTCAACCGGAATGGTAAGGGCGCCGACAACGGCGAAACGCTCCCCGGTGGTCGCATCCATCCGCCACTCTGTCACTCGCAGCTGGCCATCTAGCGCTGCATGGGCCGCGGGGTCGAGGATGACCTCGCCTTTCGACGCGAGGTGCTCGCCCGCCGCTAGGCGATCCAGGGTGGCGCCGGCCAAGACATCGATCAGCTGCACCTCGGGATCGCCCACGACAAAGCGCCGCACCGGCCCGACGGCAACCGCAATCTTGACCGCGAGGGTCACCGTGCGACCTCCGGGGATCGCGACGGACGCAAACTGTTGCATCGCCTCCTGCATTGTTAGAGCCGCAGCTGTCGCGCGCAAGCCGTGATCGCCCTCAAACCAGCAGGTCATGGCATCGCCAGCGAAGCCGATAACGCTGCCGCCATAGCGATCCACTTCGGCGATCAGCACGTCGTAGACCCGGTTCAGATGGTACGGCAGCTCCTCCGCGCCGCGCTGCTCTCCGAGCACACGTACCAAGGCATCGGTCATCGCAGTGAAGCCGGAAACATCCGCGAATAACGCCGCTCCTTGCGCCCGATCCGGCAGCTGCTCGCCGTGTGCCATTGCCGTCCGGCGATCAATTGGAATATACGCCTCTGCTGCTTCCATGACTTCTCTCCACTTTTCAAGGGTGGTCAGTGTTGCTCGGCGAGGCTGGTCCGTTGGCAGGCCGCAAGCATGTCGATGTTACGTTGCTTCGTAATGCCACGCGAGGCCCGTGCGGCGGCGGTAAAATATTGATGGCTGGTGAGAAACTGCAGTTGCCGGCTATACCACTCGTAGTCTGATACGGGTTTATCATAGAGCGCCAGCTCGGCACGTAAATCTTGGTTACGCTCAAGAAAATCATCGCGACCCAGGACGTCAAGATCGGCGTCCGCCATGATCTGCTCGAGCAGATTGCGAGGCGTCTGAGGTAGCTTTGTCGCCCAAATAATGTTTTGAATAACTTGAATTTGTGCCCGGCTGAAACCGAATTGCGGCAACGTTTCCTCCGCGATGCGGACGCCTACGGACTCATGATTGAAGTATTGCTCAATAAATCCGATATCATGATAGACCGCTGCAGTTGATAGCAGCAGCATTTCTTCCCCATCAACCCCCTCCATGGCAGCGAAGTGCCGAACGGCTGGGAGAACATCGTCGCGCGTGTGGCGCAGCGAGTGGTACACGAGGTCGTGTGCAAGCTCGCGTTCCAGTCGCTCGAAAGCGTGACGCCGCGCACGCTCGAAATCGGGCAGATTCATTGCCGGGCTACTCCTTAGATCGAATCCCGCTCCACCATGGAGCGGTGTAATCGTGCTGGTGATTATGGGCAATGTAAGCTCGTATAAGTTCCATCGCAATGCAGGGAGCATCACGGCAGAACGTGGTTAGAGATGTACTTTTCGTTGCAAAAGCCGGTAACGACGGCTGTGGGGATGCGGAAGCTCCATCGTGAGTGACGCACTTGATGAACGTTGGACCAAACATACCAAGAGCATCCGGCGAGCTTAAATACACGACGACGCTGATTAACCTGAGCGGATCGACCCAGGCCCGCCAAATCCTTGAAACGTCGGTCCGCGTATCCTGAGCGAGCTAACCGTACATCGTCACAGCACAAGCTACCACGATGTACCGAGGGTCTGGCTGCTCACGACAAGCCTACGGCAGGGTGTACACCATCTCAGGCCGCTTACGAAACCGGGTCTGGTGGTTTAGCTGCCGGAATTCCGCCGCCGCATGCCATTCTTTACCTTGTTCTGCAACTCGCGGAAAAACTCGGAGTCGGTAATCTCCGAGACCTGGCCGGCGGTGCGTGTGCGGTCGATTTCGATCCGCAGAACCTGAAGCTCCTGTTTCAAGCGCTGCTCACGTGCCTGCACCTCGCGCGTCATGCGTTGAAAGACCCGCGCCAGCTGGCCCAGAGCGTCGGTTCGGAGCGCCACTTCGTCCAGGCTTTCCGGTTGAAAGACGCCGGCCTCGACTGCGGTAGCAGCTGCGGTCACGCGGGCGAACTGCTGCATGTACTTGAAGTCTTCGTCCATATCATGGATGCGTGACCGTAGCATTTGGCACAGGTGATGAATAATGCCGCGGACAACTTCCACCCGGCGGCCCATCAGCTCATACAAGGGCTGCTGGTCGATGCGGTAAAGGCAGGTATCTTCGACCGCCGTGACCGAGGCGACTCGGCGCTCGGTATCAAGCACCGACATCTCGCCAAAGACATCACCCTTCCCGAGATGCGCCACTGTGTGCTCATCGCTGTGTACGCGCACCTTGCCGTCCACGATCACAAACATGCAGGTACCGATTTCGCCCCGAGCGATGATCGTTTCGCCCGCTCGTACGAAGATTTCTTCGAGAACCGATGTCAACTCCTCTAGGCTCTCGTCAGGTGCGTCGGAAAAAATACTGACACCTTTTAGGATCTGCACCTTATCCATCGTCGAAGACACTATGCTACTCCCTTCACTGCCAATCGGTGGTCTCTGTTGCTCGAAAGTTTGCTACCGGTTGTCGTGATGAAACGCTGCGCCAGAAGTTGTTTGCCTCGACTCGGTAAGGAATAAGTCGGTGCGACCGAAGTCCCGTGATGAGCAGCCGGCTCCAAATATCGTATGCATGCCCGTCGCCGCTGCCGCTACACCGCCGGCGCGTGCAAAAAAAATTGTGTGATGCTTGCGAGTAGCCGCCGGATCGAGAGCCAATGGCACGATGCGCTTCCA
Organism: bacterium; assembly: GCA_016781525.1. Classification (GTDB taxonomy): domain Bacteria; phylum Chloroflexota; class Chloroflexia; order Chloroflexales; family Kallotenuaceae; genus LB3-1. Next base: position 8,629 of record JADDQE010000255.1, read on the forward strand.
CCAAAGCCACGGTGCATCTATAGGTGCGACGAGGGACAAACGAGCCTCAGCTGTAAGGACGAGAATGGCGACTTAGTGGACATTCAACCACGAGCGCTGGAACCAACAGTTAGATGAAGGAGCGAGTCACTATTCTCCAAGCGGTCGGCAGCATTACCGTTGCTGGAGGTCAAATGAACCCGAGCGTTAATCACAAGATACCATAGGCTGCTGCTTTACGCTAGACTATTACGCGGTAACGACA
>JADDQE010000113.1 GCA_016781525.1 bacterium
TACCGCTGTCTGCAGCGTCTGGATCACCTGGTCATACGTCGGGTAATCGACGGGATAGGGCGTGCGATCTTTGCCGCCGTGCGCAAAGGCAAAGCGCGCGGGATCGGTGATGCTGACGGGCGCTCCGTAAACCAGCTCCCCAACCAAGCTCAGCGCACGTAAGGTCCGCGCCCCAACGCCCTCCATGCCGAGCAGCGTGGTGAAGTCCTCCGGCTGGCGCTCGTAGGTCTTAAGCAGGATGCGGTGCAGCCGCTTGGGATCGACGTCGACGCCTTGTACGGCATGGCGTGCGGGCAGCGTCAGCTCACGGAGCTTCGAGACTTCGGCGACGACCTTTTCCGGCTGCTCGCGGGCCAGCGCCGAAGTGATATCGCGGGCAGCCTCGCTCTCATGGGCGACAAGGTTCCATACATCGCCAGTTGCCTCGCTGGCAATCGCCGTGTGAGGATCGTCGACAAAGCTCTGGACATTGGCGCTAAACCAGTGGTAGCGTCGTGCGTAGCTGTTGGCCTCGTTCATGCCTTGCTGAATAACCGCCCAGTGTCCGGCGCGATCGAGCAGGAAGACATGGTGATAAATCTGGTAGCCGTCCTGCAGCGCGTTGTTGTCGACCTTCGCGGTCATCCGGCTGGCCTGCACAAATGGAGCGGGGTCGAGGCCAAGCCAGTCGCCAGCCGCTGTGAGCTCGGATGGTGTTTGGCGAGATGTGCGGCCCTTGCCGCCCGCGATCACCAGACCAAGCTCGTGCTGGCGCCGCTGCAAGCCCTGCTTGAGCGCGCCGCACACAATCGTGGTAACGCCGCTGGAATGCCAGTCCATGCCGATGACCGCGCCGAACGCTTGAAACCAGATCGGATCGGAGAGGCGACGGAATAGCTCGGCTGTGCCATGCTCGACCACGATCCAGCTCGCGATCTCAGCCGAGAGCTTGACCATCCGCTCGAAAAGCCAGCGCGGCGCGTGGCCTGTGTGTAGGGGTAGGTTCGCAGTACCGCTGCGCACAGATGTATCCTTTCCAGGTGACGCCGTTGGTCCTGCATTGCCCGTGCCGTCACCCCTTACTATTCTAACAGGCCTGCTCCGCGCTGTTCTATTGGACGGGCCAGCACATTTACCTGATGCCTGGGATGCTAGAATAGGAGGGTTGAAACAAAGGCGTGAGGATATCGGCGTGAGCGACCAGTCCTGGATGAATGCGGCAATTGAAAAGCTTGAGGCTGATTTTCATCGGTCGTCGGATACGCACCTGATCAAGGTGCCGCTGCCGGCGTTGCCTCAGATCCAGCTCTACATGAAGGACGAGTCAACGCACATTACGGGGAGCCTGAAGCATCGGCTGGCGCGCTCGTTGTTTTTGTATGCCTTGTGTAATGGCTGGATTAAGCCCAATATGCCAATCGTCGAGGCCTCCTCGGGAAGCACTGCTATCTCGGAAGCGTACTTTGCACAGCTGCTCGGTCTGCGCTTTATCACTGTGATGTCCAAGACGACGTCATCCGAGAAAATTAAGCGGATTGTACGCTACGGCGGTGAATGCGTGCTTGTCGACGATCCACGCGAGGATCGCGTGGTCGCTCGGCAGCTGGCCAAGGAGCTCGGCGGCCACTTCATGGACCAGTTCACATACGCTGAGCGCGCGACCGACTGGCGTGGCAACAATAATATTGCCGAGTCGATCTTTACTCAGCTTGCGTATGAGCCGCATCCTGTGCCGCGCTGGATTGTCTGCGGTGCCGGTACGGGTGGTACCTCCGCTACGATCGGCCGCTATATCCGCTACCGTCGCTATGCCACACAGGTCTGTGTGGTCGATCCGACCCACTCGGTTTTTTATCAGTACTATCATACACGCGATGCCAGCGTCCAGCTCAGGGGTGGCTCAGGCGTCGAAGGGATTGGCCGCCCCCAGGTCGAGCCCTCGTTCCTGCCGGATATCGTCGACACCATGCTCCAGGTGCCAAATGCCGCGTCGTATGCGGCGATTCACTTTCTTGAGGAGCTGATCGGCAAGAAGTGCGGTGGCTCGACGGGTACCAATCTGTATGGCACGTTTGCCATAATTGCCGAGATGCTGCGCCGCAAGGAGGCGGGGTCGGTTGTAACCTTAATCTGTGATGCTGGAGAGCTGTACCGCGATACCTACTACAGCTCCGAGTGGCTGGTCGAGCAAGGATACGATTTGACGACCTATCTGCGCCAGCTCTGGACGTTCTACGAGCATGGGGTGTGGGAGGCTGCACACGAGTAGCCGTGAGGCGAACGGACAGAACCCGAAGTGCTCCCCGCCCCGCGTGTATTGCTCGGTTCCCTAAACGTCTGCGTTCGTACGACCACCTGTGGGCTGGAGGCGCACATGAAGTCCTCCTTGCCTGTCCCATCAAGAAGTGTCTGTTCTGACACAACTCGCGCTCGTGAGTACCTGCCGAATATGTGATAAGCGCTTCGGGTGGAAAACTAACCAATCAGTAACGCTACCCGTAACGTTTGTGAGACGCTGGCCTGGTAGAGTTGATGCGAGTCCACCGGCTGTCGTTCATCACCCGCTCGAATACATTCCTGGGCATAGCTCGATGTGACACAGGTGCTTCGAGGCTTGTCCTGCAGTGGAGTTGGTATTTCAGGACGAGACCACGGTTGTGCTACTGCCGCCTGCCACTGCTGGGAAAGGGAAGCATCGCAACATGAGGGCATATACGAGTGCGAGGCTCGCTTGGGGCCTGTGGGTGATTTCGTTGTTAACGCATGGCTTGGCACTTGTGCTCGCCGCTCTTTCGTCGTCTGCAGATCTCATTCCTCTTCTCAAGCATCCCTTGAGCTTTTTCTAACGGTTGCCGCCCAGCTTAACCAACAGCTCGGCGTAGTTCCCGTACTCTATGGCTCACTTGGGCTAAATCGCGTTATCGGCGCGGCGCAATCAGTCGGCGACGTCGACATCCTTGTTCCGGCCGTATGCCTTGCGGAGCGCTGGCCGGAGCTGGTGGTGGTCATGGAAGGTTTGCGGTTTGCGCTTATCGATGTGCGTGAGCGTGAATGGAGGCGTGGTGCAGGGAGTGTGGCTTTCGCCGACGAAGAGTCGCTGCTGCCCTTTGCCGGGATCGATCCATCAACCCTGCGCATATCCACGGTCGATGGTGTTCGGTTCAAGGAATTAAGTCCCGCCGGCTACCTGGCCGTGTATCGTGTTTCCCAGCACGATGGCTATCGGCGAGAAAAACGCGGCAAATGGGATGCGGAGAAGATCGCACAGATCGAACACTACCTCGCGCTGCAAGCCGGCGGACAACGGGAGACGCCCGGCTACTGCTAAGCGCCCGGGAAGCGTAGGGTCGCAAAGTAGTCGTCGAGCGTCTCGGCCCGGCGGATCAGCTCCACACGACCATCTTCCCGCAGCAGCAGCTCCGCCGAGCGCAGCTTGCCATTATAGTTAAAGCCCATTGCGTGACCATGCGCGCCGGTGTCATGGATCGCGACGAGGTCGCCGACGTCGATCGCCGGAAGCGGCCGGTCGATCGCGAATTTATCGTTGTTCTCACACAGGGAGCCCGTCACGTCGTATGTTTCGGTCTCCGGCTCTCCCGTCTTGCCCAGCACCGTGAGATGGTGATACGCGCCATACATGCCGGGACGCATCAGGTCGGCCATGGTCGCGTCGAGGCCAACGTAGCGCTTGTACGTTTGCTTCAAATGCCGCACGCGCGCGATGAGACACCCATGCGGGCCGGTGATCACGCGTCCGCACTCCATAAACAGCCGTACGTGGCCAAGCCCGTTTGCCCCCAAAATCGTTCGGTATGCCTGCTCAACGCCCCGGCTGAGTGCCTGCAGATCCATCGCCTGCTGGTCCGGCCGGTAGGGAATGCCGATGCCACCGCCAAGGTTGATGAACTCCAGCTGAATGTCGAGCGCAGTGGCAAGCTCCACCGCCAGCTCAAACAGCATCGTTGCAGTCTCGACGATGTATTGTGGGTTGAGCTCGTTCGATGCGACCATAGTATGCAGTCCAAAGCGCCGCACACCGCGCGCTCGTGCTGCCCGGTAGCCCTCAAAGAGCTGCGGCCGTGTCAGCCCAAACTTCGCCTCTACGGGCGTGCCGATGATTGCATTGCCGACTCGCAGCGGACCAGGATTGTAGCGAAACGAGAGAACCTCGGGCAGGCCTGCCTCCGCTGCCAAAAACGGCAGGTGCTCGAGGTCGTCGAGGTTAATCAGCGCCTCGAGCTCGCGCGCCTTGCGATACTCGACCCCCGCGGTGTTGTTCGACGTGAACATGATCTCCGCGCCCCTCAGCCCAACTCGCTCCGTGAGCACCAGCTCGGCCAGCGAGCTGCAGTCGGCGCCACAGCTTTCTTCCCGCAGCAACGACAGGATCACGGGATTTGGCGTGGCCTTGAGCGCAAAGTATTCTTTGAAGCCGGGGCACCAGGCGAAGGCCGCGTTGAGCTGTCGCGCCTGCTCCCGCAGCCCACGCTCGTCATACAGGTGGAAGGGCGTCGGATACTTGACACACATTGCCTCGATCTGGGCCTTGTCGAACGGCAGCCGCTTGGTCGTCATGAGCTTCTCGTTGTTAATTCATTAATAGCGGGTGGGCTAGCCCACCCGCTTACACTGGCTTAGCCTTAGGTGATGGCACCGCGCCGGGCTCGAGAACTGGAATGGTAATGCACTGCCACCAGGGCCTGACGCGCTCGACTTGGCGCAGCGCTCGGATGAGCCATGGATTTAGCGGATTTGGACTAAGGATCAAGCGCGCCATGACCGCAGCGCGATCGTTGAGCCCGCCCCGCAGCCCATCACGCTCCAAGCTATCGCGCGCATTCGCCAGCGATACCGCTGTCAACCATGCATTTTCCCGAGCCTTGGTCACGCTGAAGGAGGCCAGTACCTCGTCCCAGCGGCCGGCCGCAAAGTCCAGCAGCCGTAAGACCGGCGCATACAGGTCGCAGACCTGGGCCTGGAGGCGGTCGGTGGCGGCTTGCAGCACCTGGTTGACCGCAGTGTGATCGCGATAACGTTGCTGGCGTTGCGGGTCGATACCTACTTCGTGCAGTGCCAGGGCAAGGTCGTAGTTGATGTGGGCATTCACGCCGAGGAGCAGATCCTGAAGCAGCAGGCCTTTGTTCTGCACTGACGTGTCGAACGAGAAGCGCCACGCTTTGGGCAGCGTGAGGTCCCCCGACTCGTATGCGAGCAGCGCCTGGCGGTACAAGTTCGCGAAACAGACAGCGTACTGGCCGACCCACTGGTTGTCGATGAACCAGTCATCTTTAATGCGCTGGTTGATCGCTCCTGTAATAACCAGATAGGCCGTGGTGAAGATCGCGCGACGATCATGCTGCTCGCGCAGCGTCTGGTCGACAATCGTGAGCGCGCTCAGCGCCTCGTCCAAGGATGTATATGGTTTGCTCAACGATAATGATGCCGCCATCCGAGGCATGCGTTCCTCCTTGCACCGCAGGGCAACAGCCGATCCAAAGTCCACAAATCTTGATGAGCGCGGCCCTTATCCGCCTTCGACCGACGGGTGGGGTTGCACGCGTCGAAAGTCGAGCTCTGCGAAGTCGGCGTCCAGCAGCTTTGGTTGCTCGAACTGCATCGCCGCTACGGCCCCATGTGCGTTTAAAGGGAAGGTTACCAAACCCTTGGGAATAAGGGGGTCGCGCCAGGTAATTTGAAACGTGTCATAGTGCCAGTGCGTGAGCTCGCCCGTGAAGGCCGGGCTCGCATCGAAGCTGAGCACAAGCTGTTCGGCTTCCAGGCTGACCGTCGCGGTGCCATACAGCTCGTCTGCGTACGTTCCCACGTAATGCTCGAGGCCCAACGTCGGGCTGGTGCCTGCAATCCTGGCAGCATCGCGCTTCGCCTCCGCCTCCTGGCGTTTCGCAAGTCGCTCGGCACGCACTTCAAGATAGGCTGGTAGTAAATCGGTGTGCGGAAGCTCAAGATATTCATCCAGCAGCTGGTAGGTGATCGGATGAGCCAGCACTTCTTCCTGGTTCGTCAGCACGACGACGCCCAGCCCCTTTGCAGGTACCAGCGTCAAGAGGGCTGCCATGCCGTCCACGCCGCCTGAGTGCAAGACCAGCTTGTGACCGCGGTAGTCGCGCACGAACCACCCGAGGCCATATGCCATAAACTGGGGCGCGAGCGTGGCCAGCGGTGGTGGTGGCGCTGCAATCGGAATGACCATCTGTGCGGCCCACATTTCTTGGATTTGCGCGGCACTTAACAGCTGTTGCTCGTGGTAGCAGCCACCTGCAAGCAAGAGGCGTATATACTGCGCCATATCGACAGCCGAAGCGTTAATCGACGCGGCCGGCCCCACGTTGTCGTAGTCGCGATAGGCGACTGCCTGCACCTCCCCTCCGACACCGGCGTGCGGCGTTGCGACGTTAACTGTGTTGGCGAGTGCCGCTACGCTTGTGTTGCTCCTCGTCATGCCGAGCGGCTTGAAAATGCGCTGGTTGACGAACTCATCCCAGCTCTGCCCTGATATTGCCGCGACGATCTCGCCCGCCGCTAAGTACATCACATTCTGGTACGCGAAGCGGCTGCGGAAGCTGGCAACGGGCCGCAGATAGCGTAGGCGACGCATCACCTCCTCGCGATCATAGGTTGAGCCATACCAGAGCGTGCCGCCGCTAACGTCCCGAAGTCCACTCCGATGCGTCAGCAGATCGCGCACCGTAATCTCCCGTGTGACATACGGATCGGCCAGCTGGAACTCAGGCAAATACTGGGTGACGCGGTCGTCCCAGCCGAGCTTACCCTCGTCGACGAGCAATGCCAGACACGCCGCCGTAACCGACTTGGAGATCGAGCCGATTGCGAACAGGGTATGCTCGTCAACGCGTTCGGGATTGCCGCTGGTCCGTGCGCCGTAGCCTTGGGCCAGCACGACGGCGTTGTCCTGAACGACTGCGATCGCCAGGCCTGGTACTTCAAACGCGTGCAGGGCTCGGTCGATCAGGCTTTGCGATAGGGACGGAGTGGGACGCATCGGCGGTGCTCCAGTATTCGCTTCCTTGTCGATCTATGATCGGGCTGGTGGAAGGATAGCATATACGCCTAGGTGGACGCGCAAGCTTGCCAGTGGCTTGGCTCCTGCAGGGTTTGTCGGTCATGGCGAATCCTGCACGCTTTGGTTGTTCCGCGCTCGTACCCGCAGCGTGCCGCCTTTCAACGCTAGCTCTGATTATTCTTGAGGTCGTACACCCGGCCTACGCTGTAGATCCTTGCTTTACATAGTGCGGTATAGATAGGAGGGGCCCAAAAGTACTACCCAGGATCGCGCCTAACGGTCTCGCATTTATCAACTGGCGGGCAGTTCACGCCGCGAAAAGCTCGCTGTATCTTTACAACAACACCGCTAGTGCTTGAGACTTACACACGGGCTCATAACGCCGGTAGTGCCGTGCCTCCGTGGTGCTTCTCAATGGTCAAGGTCGCTCATACCACGCAGCCGCAATGATTACCAGCTAGCTGTCATGCTTCGCTCCCTGTCGGGGCGCCGAAGCGCTGATAGCACCTGTCACGTCCTTGCCGGTCCCGCTCGCCAACCCCCATTGGCAGTCCTCTGCTGTCGTTGAGTTTTCTCGGTCGCGTGCATGAAGGGACTCCCTTTATGCATATGTATCGTCACAGGATTTCTTCTCAGGATGAGGATGCTGAACCATGCCTCCCGTGCGCTTTGATATTTGGTGGAGCGCGACTGACCACAAGACATTCAAGGTCGACACTGAAATATTGGTCGGTGATGTTGTTTCGGAGATCCGGGAGCAGCTGGCCAATTACTTGCCCGAAAGCGATCAGCGGAACGCGGTGATCGAATACGTCTTGTTCAAAAATTCTCAAGGCATGCGCGTGCCGCTCCTCGACCGTAAACAATCATTGTCACAGGTCCAGGTTGTGGAGGGCGATAGCCTATATCTTGCAAGCCTGCAGTCTCCCTGGTGGATAGCGCCAGAACGCCCAGTTACCCTGCAAGCTTCTGTCGTACGTGTCGTCACACCTCGGCGCTGCTTTCTCCAATTTGGAGCTGCTGCGGTCGAGGTGCCAGACGCGGGGATCCAGCTGAGCCGCAGCTACCTCTTAAGCATGCTCCCATCACATGTCGTGGTCCGCGAAAAGGCGAAAAGTTTTGCGGGACTAAAATCGCGCCTTCATGCGGTTTCCAGGTCGCAGCACTGCGCTGTTCTGCGGCACAATGGCCAATGGCTGCTGCGGGCTTACAACGACACGTACATCGACGGCCGTCCAATACCGACCGGAACGACTGCCCCGTTGTCCGGCTCAGCCACAATCGTGCTTGGACACGATGGGTGGCCGGTTGAGGTCCGTCTGATGGCCTCCTGACACTTTCCGCTCTCCCTTTGGGAGCCTCCGCTCATTCTTGCCAGTGTTCTGTACCACTACAGAGAAAAGAGGTTGCCTCAGTCGTTCACTGTTTTCACGCTCAGGTTTGAGCCATTCCATGCTTTTCGGTCATACACGCCCTTGCTTCAATTCCACCTTGTATTACCAGGAGTGATTCCACCATGGCAGTCAAGAGTCTCGATACCGACCAGGCCCGTAGCACAGCGAATGTTTTCGATGCATGCCGCGACATCATCGGTCAAGGCGAGTTCGGCCGGCTACAGGCAGCCGTCAATGACGTTACCACACAGTGGTATGGCGGCAGCCGCAACCAGTTCGAAGGCGAATGGAGCAACTGGTGCAACCAGCTTCAAAGCCTCATGGCCGAGCTTGAGCGTCTCGCGAGTGGCCTGCGCCGCGAAGCCGACGAGTTCGATCAAGCGGATCTGGCATTCGGAGGATAGCGAGCACGTCGTGGTCAGGTAGGGCAATCTTCCGGTCCTACCTGGCCACAACTGAGCATCGTGCCAGGAGCT
>JADDQE010000248.1 GCA_016781525.1 bacterium
ATCGCTCCGGTTTCCCATGAATCACTGGATAAGTTGCTGCGCGATTCGGCTGTGAGCGGCACGCTGCTTGCAACATGGAGCAGGCGACTGGCCAAATTAGAAGGAGTAGCGACATGAACCCAGACGAACTTGTGGATCAATTTGCACAGCTACCGGCGCAGGCCTACGGCTATGCGTTGCTTGCAGCATTGATTGGCCCGCTTCTGCTGCGCTTGCTCGGCTTTAAGTTCCTATCACAGCTGATCCGGCCGGCTGCGCTTGCTGTCCTTCTGGGAGGAATTTATGCCAAGCAGCAGGCCAACGGCAGAGGCTCGAACACCTTCGGCGCATAGATGTCCGCCACCAATGGGCTAGCCAATTGCCAGTATAATGCGTACAGGTGAAACGGCCGCCGACGGTGACGATTGATACCGTTCAACAGAGCAAGGGGAAATGGTATGGCCCGGATTGGCATCCTTGTCGTAGCTTATAACGCGGAAGCGACGCTGCGCAGTGTGCTCGAGCGGATCCCACCTGCGATCATGGATAAAGTCGAGGAAATTTTCGTCTTCGACGATGCCAGCCACGACCATACCTATGAGGTTGGCGTCGACTATCAGCGGCAGATGGGGCAGGACAAGCTGCGTATATATCGGAATCCCGTCAACTTAATGTACGGGGGCAACCAACGGCGCGGGTACCAATATGCGATTGACCGCGGCTTAGATATCGTGGTGCTGCTGCACGGTGATGGGCAGTACGCTCCAGAAGTGATGGAAGATCTGTTGACCCCGCTTGAGACGGGTCAAGCTGATATGGTGATGGGGTCCCGAATGCTGGTACCGGGCGCAGCGCTGAAAGGCCGCATGCCGCTCTACAAGTATGTCGGGAACAAAATCCTCACCTGGCTTGAAAATCGGCTGGCGGGTACGCGTCTCAGCGAGTTTCACTCGGGGTATCGTGCCTATTCGGTTCGCGCGCTAGAAACGATCCCGCTTAACACGCTGACCACGAACTGGCACTTTGATACTCAGATTATCCTTGAGTTCCTGAAGCGCCGCTATCGGATCAAAGAGGTGCCAATCCCGACCTACTATGGCGACGAGATCTGCCACGTCAACGGCATTCCTTACGCCGCCAACTGTGTGCGAGAAACCCTGATGTTTGCGCTATTCCATCGTTGGAGAACTCATGCTGCATTACCGCTTGCATCGGGATCCCAAGAGTAGCCACCAACAAATCGCGACGCTTGTACGGCGCCTCAAACGTAGCCCGATTCTGGATGTAGGCGCCGCTCAAGGCTTTCTCGGTCAGATGCTTCAGGGGAGTTCGGTCAGCATCGATGCGGTTGAGCCCAATGCCTATTGGGCCGAGCGCGCTCGACCGTTTTATCGCCAGGTCTTTGCTGCAACGATCGAAGACGCGAACCTGCCCGATAAGGTGTACCGGGTGATTGTTTGTGCCGACGTTCTGGAGCATACCGTCGATCCGGTGGCTGTTGTGCAGCAGCTCCAACGGGTTGCTACCGACGATGCCCTGTATGTAATCTCACTGCCGAACGTAGCGCACCTGGCCATTCGGCTGCTGCTCCTCTTTGGGCGTTTTCCTCGGATGGAGCGCGGTATCCTCGATCGTACGCACCTCCACTTTTACACGCTTGATACCGCTCGTGATATGCTGGCCAGCGCTGGGCTAGAGGTCATTCGCGCACGGCCAACTGGGGTGCCGCTGGACGAGCTTTGGCCGTCCGGCGAAGGTGGCCTCCCGTACAGCTTGCTGATGCGTCTCCAGCATCTGGCGCTGCTGGTCGCCCCACGGCTTTTTGGCTTCCAATGGGTGTTGGTTGCCCGTAAACAGCGCTAATCAGGAGTTGGTGGACCAGCACCCGGGCGCTCAAACATCGCGTGGGCCCGCGCGCTCCAAAGCGTATCTCACAGGCACCTTCCGGCAATGATTGCGACGACAGACACATGAGCGAAAAGAGCGTGGCCCGGCTGCCGGGGCGTCAAGAGCGGGTTGGGGAAGCGCCACGTCGTCGGTCTGATTTGAAGCCGCTGGCCTTCCTGCTGATCCTGCCATTTGTGTTGTTCGGAGCGGAGACACTGGGCTACCGCGTCTTTTACCACCACGACGTCCAATATTACTTTTTTCCGTATCATAAGCTCGTCGCCGATATTGTCCACGATGGACATCTGCCGCTGTGGAATCCGTTTGCCTTCAGCGGAATTCCATTGCTTGGCGACGGACAAACCGCCATGTTCTACCCACCGAACTGGCTGTTCTTGGTGCTTCCTCCGATTCACGCGCTGACCCTGGTCGTGCTGTTGCACTTCGGCATCGCCGGAGCCGGCATGTTCGCCTATGTGCGCTCGCTGCGGCTGGGCACACTTGCCGGGCTGGTTGCGGCGCTGGCATTTATGTTCAACGGTTTTTTGGTCGCGCGCGTTGTGCACCTTTCAATTCTGGCCGGTGCTGCGCTTGTGCCGCTGATCTTTTGGGGTGCCGAGCGCGTGCTCCAGCGTTGGACGCCGGCAAGGTTTGTGATTGCGGCTGCGCTGGTTGGAGTGCAAGCGCTCGCGGGACACCCGCAGGTCCCAATCTATACTGCGGCTGGCCTAGGACTGTACGCGCTGGTGCTAGCTCTGCGCAGCGCGGTCGGGGAGCGCCAGTGGCTGATCGTCGTAAGGATGCTCGCGACCGTCACCGGGATCTATGTAGTGGGCTATGGGCTTGCCGCGATCCAGCTTGTCCCCTGGATCGAGTTTGCGAGCTATTCACCCCGTGCAGCGGGCGCCAGCTACGAGTTCGTTACGTTTCAGTCACTTAAGCGCTTTGACTGGCTACTCTTCTTGTTTCCGTATGCGTACGGCGGCCCGCGTACCAGCTGGCTGCAGTCCGCGCCCGCATGGGACCTACCGGTTTATCTATGGGAGCGCCTGGCCTATCTGGGGCTACTGCCACTGGCGCTTGCCGTCGTCGGTTTGGCCGAGTGGCGCCGGGCGCCGCGTGCCGGAAGCTCCCAGGCCCGCGAATGGACATTTGCGCGTGACCGACTTTGGGCTCTGACCGTGGTGTTGGTGGTCATGGTGCTGCTTGCAGCTGGCTCGGAAACACCATTTGGTCACCTGGTCTATATGCTCCCGGCGATCGGTAAGCTCCGGGCCTATGCGCGAGCAATTGTGATCGCCTGCTTTGCCCTCGCAGCGCTTGCGGCGTTTGGGGTGGAGCGGCTCGTGCGGCTGGGCTCGTCCGATCGGCGGCGTGTTGATCGGGCGCCTCTGCTGGCCGCTGCGCTCCTGTTGGGCTTGGTAGACGGCAGCTTGCTCATGGCGAACGCCCTTGCACCCGGGACCTTTGCCAGCGTCGAGCGCGAACGGATGTATCGGGTGATGCTCGAACGTGGGCTGCAGTGGCACCAGGCGAGCGCGTATGTCCCGTTCGCGTTCGCGCTTGCCTCCGCCGGAGTGCTGTGGAGCATGCGCTGCGGGATTCGCCGTCCGCAAGCCGGTGCAATGATTGTGGTAGTTGCAGCCGATCTGCTGGGGCTGGCCCTAACGTTTAACCTAACCTCCGAGCCAGCCCCTTTTGAGCGCGTGCCGCCGAGCGTCGAGTTCTTGCGGCGCGACCCGTCGCTGTATCGCACGGCTTCGTTTATCAGCGACGACCGCCTCGCGCCACAAGTCGCCCAAGCCCAGCTAGCGATCAGCTGGGCGATTCCCTACCACATCCAGGATATCAATGGCTTCAACTCCCTCCAGCCGCGACGCTACACTGATTTTTTGTTCGGCCCCGAGGTGGGAGATGTCTCCTATGGGTTTTTGCAGGATGCGCGGCTTCTCGAGCCCACTAATCATCTCCTCTCCATGCTTGATGTGAAATATGCGCTTGTGCAGCCGCAGTCAAAGGTTAAGGAGCACCTGCCCGCGGCATCGTCAGCTGCGAGGACACTTCCCGATGGTGGAGGCTCAGAGGCGGGACTTGCCTGGCAGCCGGTATACGCCGACGCTGTCGTCACGATCTACCGTAATCCGCGACAGTTTGGCCGGGCATACTTCGTGTCGGAGGTCAGCCTTGTACGCGATCCCGCGGCGATCCTCACAATTGTCAAGCAACCGAGCTGGAACCCGACAGAGCAAGCACTGGTCGAGGCTGGGCTGAGCGAGGAACATGCCCGTCAGCTTTCGCACCCCTCGACGGCTAGCGTGGAGGTGGAAGCCGTATCGCCAAACGAGCTATTGCTGCGTACGGATACGGATCGCGAGCGCTTTCTTGTGCTCAGCGAAATGTGGTTCCCGGGCTGGTATGCCGAAGTTGATGGCCGCGAGCTGCCAATCTACCGCACGAACTATCTGTTTCGTGGGCTCGTCGTCCCAGCCGGAAGCCACTCAATCCGGATGTATTATCGTCCGACCTCGGCGCTGGTGGGTGCTGGTATAACGACGCTTGTGCTGATCGGTCTGGGGGTCGGTCTGGGCGCAGCAGGTATGCGACGAGGGCGTTAACGTCGCCGACATCAGCACAGGTATGTCTCAACAATAGACCCCGCCACTGATAGTGTGGCGGGGCCTGTTCTCACGAACGGTAGGGTTGCCTAGGATGCGGCTTGCTGCGGTACCGTGGTTCCAGACGTCATCGAGACGACAAAATCGCCCGAGCGACCAATCGCAACATGTTCGGGACCAAGCCCCGCCGGAAGCAGCTTCGCCTCCTGGACGGCGCGCTCCAAAGCCCGCTTGTTGTCGAAGCCCAGCTTATCTAAAACTGGATTGGCGACCGAGCGCGCGTGCTTCAGCGGCGTGTACATCTTCGTGCGCATCAGCGCCTCCTTCATCTCTGACTCATTCGGGATGAGGTAGAGCGCAGGCATGTTGAAGCCGCTCAGCACCCTGAAGATCATATCAAGCGTCTCTTCGGGCAGGTACTTCTTGTAGATATCGACAAGCTGCAAGAACATCGCGTGGTGGGCGATCTCATCCTTGGCCACGATATTGAAAGCGGCGGCAGCGCCATACTGCTTACCGCGTCTGCGCTCTTCTTCGGTTGGCTGCTCAGGCAAACCGTAGTCAGCGCGAATCCGCTTGCGCAGCTCGTCGTAATTAAAGTAGGTCGCGCGCTCCTGGACCATCGCGTAGACGGCAATGCCCATCGGCGTGTCGAAGCCCGGATGGTTCTCGCCCATTGTCCAGCGATGAGCGCCAACTTTGTCGCGGTACTCACGTATCTGCTCTTCCGTACGGACGCCTGAGTGGAGCAGCACGAGGTGCCAGGCCTCGGCGTGCTTCGCTTCTTCCATGCCCCACACGATCGAGATATTACGCCGCTCACGATCGCCGCGCACAATATTGATCGCGTTCTCGACATAATCCCCGACATAGTCCTCGATGCCAAGAAAGCTCTCGATCAGGGTAATGGTATCCGGCGACAGCAGATGTCCCCGCTCCTTCATCTCGTCGAGCGGTAGATCATCCCACGGAAACCAGTTCCGGACCTTAACGGCCTTTCGGAAGTAGTTAATATAGGCTTCGCGTACTTCGTCCTGGATCGCCCGGATGCGTGCCTCGCGAGTCCAAGGACCCGGAATAAAATGTGGGTGCTCGACCGATGAAGTATTTGGTTCTGCGACAGTCATGTTCTCTCCAATATCCCCCCGTGCATCATCGTCCATCTGTTCGGTATGCACATTGCACTTTGTATGCCCCCGGAGGCTAGCTCGCCCTTATCGATATCGTCCTACTATATGGTACGAAAATTGCACTGTAAACGGATCACTACCTTGTGAAAACTCGTAAAAATGCAGCGTGTTCGTCAAAAATAGGTTAGAATACAGTCCGATCAAAGTGGAGCATATGGCTGAACACGATACAACCTATTCCCCGCTTCCAGATCTCGACGACGAGACGCTGTTGAACCTCATCTGTCATCACGACGAGTCCGCGCTTTCATCGCTCTATGAGCGGTATGCGCGGCTCTTGTACAGCATCGCGTTACGTATTACCGACGACCGCAACGCTGCAGAAGAAGTATTGCAAGACGTTTTTTATTCAGTCTGGCAGCGGGCTTCAACCTTTCGCCCAACCGCGGGCTCCGTTTCAAGTTGGCTTTCGGGCATCGCCCGTAACCGTGCGATCGACGAGGTCCGCTCACGGTGGCATCGTGCACGTGAGTGGGAGGTAACGTTGGAGCACCTGCCGGACCTTGGCGGGGCCGTCGAGCGCGGCTTGGAGCAATTCGCTACGCTGCGGGCCGATATACGGCAGGCGCTTGGGAACTTGCCGTCGTTGCAGCGGCAAGCGATCGAGCTGGCCTACTATGGTGGCCTCTCGTCGACTGAGATTGCTGCCCACCTCGACGAGCCGGTAGGAACCGTCAAGGGGCGGATCCGTCTAGGCATGGAAAAGCTGCGTCAGGCGCTCTCGTCGTTTATGGAAGGCGAAGAAGAAGCGCTTAGCCGTTGACAAGGGCGTCGAGCCTGGGGCGAGGACGGCCGTGTGACGAGACTGTCGGTCAGACAGTGGAAAGCGGCAGAGACACAAGCCACGCTGGTCAGCAAGGGTAGCTGACCAGCGTGCCTTTTTGTTGTCTGACCGATTAAAGACTTGGGGCACTGAGAGCCAGCCATCCACCTGGCTCTCAGTGCCCCGAAGACCACGGGTAGGAGCAAAAGATTTACTCTACCGTGTACTCACCCTCGACAACGCCCTCGTCGCGGCCGTTACCGTTCTGTGTGCTTGCGCCGTCGCCACCCTGCGCGCCGTAGGCCGCCTGGCCGACCTGCATCAACGCCTGCTGCAGCTCCTGCATGCCCGAGCGCATTGCCGTCTCGTCCTCGCGCGATACCGCGTCGCGGAGCGAGCTGATCAGACCCTCGATCCGGCTCTTGCTGTCGGACGGCACCTGGTCGCCCAAGTCCTGCAAGGTCTTCTCAGCCTGATAGGTCATGTTGTCGGCCTGGTTCTTGAGCTCGATCCGCTCACGGCGCGCCTTGTCCTCGGCCGCGTGGAGCTCGGCGTCGCGAACCATCTTCTCGACGTCGTTCTTGCTCAGGTTCGTGCTGGCCGTGATCGTGATCTTCTGCTCCTTGTTGGTCGCCTTGTCCTTGGCGCTCACATTGATGATGCCGTTTGCGTCGATGTCGAATGCGACCTCGATCTGCGGCACACCACGTGGTGCCGGCGGAATGCCCTCAAGCCGGAACTGGCCAAGCAGCATGTTGTCAGCGGCCATCTCGCGCTCGCCCTGATACACCTTGATGTCCACGGCGGTTTGGCCGCTCTCAGCCGTCGAGAAGATCTCGCTCTTGCGGGTCGGGATCGTCGTGTTGCGCTCGATCAGCTTAGTCATCACACCACCCAGGGTCTCAACACCCAACGAGAGCGGCGTCACGTCGAGCAACAGCACATCTTTCACCTCGCCACCCAGCACACCCGCCTGGATCGCCGCACCAATCGCCACGACCTCGTCCGGGTTCACGCCGCGGTTCGGCTCCTTACCCGTGAGCGAGCGTACCAGCTCCTGCACCACGGGCATGCGGGTCGAGCCACCGACGAGCACAACTTCGTCAACCTGCTTTGCGGTCAAGCCGGCATCGCGGAGCGCCTGGTTGAAGGGGCCCTTGAGCCGCTCAGTCAAGTCGCTCGTCAGCTGCTCGAACTTCGAGCGGGTCAGGTTGAGCTGCAAGTGCTTCGGACCCGAGGCATCGGCCGTGATAAACGGCAGGTTGATCTCGGTCTGCGGCGTGCTCGACAGCTCGATCTTGGCCTTTTCGGCCGCTTCCTTGAGCCGCTGCAGCGCCTGGCGGTCCTTGCTCAGGTCGATGCCCTGGTCTTTGCGGAACTCGCCCACGATCCAGTCAACAATGCGCTGGTCGTAGTCGTCACCGCCCAGGTGTACGTCGCCCGCGGTTGCTTTGACCTCGACCACGCCCTCGCCAACCTCCAGCACCGACACATCAAACGTACCGCCGCCTAGGTCGAAGACCAGAATGGTCTCGTCGGCCTTTTTGTCAAGGCCATAGGCGAGCGCAGCAGCCGTCGGCTCGTTGATGATGCGCAGCACTTCGAGGCCGGCAATCTGGCCGGCGTCCTTGGTCGCCTGCCGCTGCGAGTCGTTGAAGTATGCTGGAACGGTGATCACCGCCTGCGTGACCTGCTCACCCAGATAGGCCTCGGCATCGGCCTTGAGCTTGCCCAGGATCATCGCCGAGATTTCCTGCGGGGTGTATTCCTTGTTCATCACCGGCACTTTGACGCGCGCATCGCCGCGTGTGCCTTTGACGACCTGATACGGCACCATCTTGCGCTCCACATCGGTCTCGTCATAGGCGTGACCAATGAAACGCTTGATCGAAAAAATTGTATTCTCAGGATTGATTGTAGCCTGGCGCTTTGCCGTTTGGCCGACCAGCCGCTCACCGTTCTTGGTGAAGGCGACGACCGACGGCGTGGTTCGACCGCCCTCCGCGTTCGCGATGACAACGGGATCGCCGCCTTCCATCACTGCAACGACGGAGTTGGTCGTGCCCAGGTCGATACCAACAATCTTTGGCATGGATCGTACTCCTCAGCTTCGTATTTGCGTCGCACTACTTGGCGGCGCATCTGGATAGAAGTGTACCAATCCTACACTAGAAAGATATATGCGGAGTGTTAGCGTTACGTTAGAGCTAGTCGCGGGCTGGCTTCGGTAGATTTTTAAAGTGCTTTCCCAACCGATCTAGCTTGCACAGATGGCGCCAAGTCGAACCGGCGCACGGATGGATGGGCCAAGGCGAGCAGGGCGAAGCAGGCGGTTATCCCATACGCATCAAGCTAAGGCAGATAGG
>JADDQE010000074.1 GCA_016781525.1 bacterium
TAGGCCGACGTGCGTACTGTCAAGGTGACAGTAGGATAGAGCACAGGTTAGTGCTGATTTTACGACCACCCCACATCCAGGCCCTGTGAATGAGCTTTTTGCCGCGCAGGATCAGTAGCTGCCGCAATTCAGCGAGTCAAGTGGACGTGGTTCGCCCCATTTTCAGAAAGGATGCACATGATCATCCCATGCGAAAGTGCCCCGCGGCGCAGAAAAGGGATCGGCCAGGCGATCAAGATCGTATGTGCGGCGCTGCTCATCGCCCTGCTAACCAGCTGTGGTAGTTCCGCCACGGGGGAGGCCGCGGCAACACCAACGCCGCTGCCGCCACAACCGGCTGTGGAAAAACCGACCTATACCGTTGCTCGAGGTGATATCGTCGAGCAGCTGGAACTTTCCGGTCGCGTTGCAGCTGTACTACAGGAGGATCTGCACTTCGCTACGGCAGGCGACGTAGGGACGATCCATGTCCGGGTCACGGATCCGATTACAGAGGGCCAGTTACTTGCCGAGCTCGACCAGGACGAGCTCAACCGGCAGCTTGAGGAGGCTCAGTTCGCGCTCGACCAGGCCAGGCTGACGCTCGAACGCAGTCAGGCACGGCAGAAGTTCGCCATTCAGCGGGCCGAGCTGGACCTTGAAGAGGCACAGGTACGTCTGCAGCTGGCGAGCGGGGCGATGGAACGCCGGCTGGCTCAGCTTGAGGTCCGTAAAGCCGAGCTTAATCTCGAGGAAGCCCGGATGAGCACGGACGAAGATCTGGAACAACAGGTTGCCCAGGCACAGCTTGACCACGATCGGATTAAGGAGCAGATCGATGCCGCCCGATTGTACGCGCCCTTCGATGGCGAAGTGGCGGCAATCGCCGTGCAGCCGGGAAGCTCCGTCGAGGCCTTTGCGCCGGTCATGACAGTTATGGACCCAATCCAACGGGAGATCCGCGTCGACAATGTAGTGAGCGGCGATATTAGTCGCCTCAGCCCCCAACAGCCAGTCACCATCCGTTTCAACCGCTACGCAGACACGCCGGTGCAGGGTGTGATCGAGCGATTGCCGGCTGCGAGCAATTCGGCTGCCGTGACGGATGAGCCAATTCATATTGACTTTGACCCGGGCGACTTGGAGCTGGATATCGGCGAGCTGGCAACAGTGGTAGTTACGCTGCAGCACAAAGAGCAGGTGCTGTGGCTCCCGCCCCAGGCAATCCGCAGCTTCCAGGGACGGCGCTTTGTCGTCATCCAGGATGGTGATAAGCAGCGTCGGGTCGATGTGAAGCTTGGCATCACCGGTTCGGACCGCGTGGAGATTATCGAGGGCCTACAGGAGGGCCAGGTTGTGATCGGGCAATAGCCGTGCAGCACGACGCAACCCCGCGAAGGATCGACATATGTACTGGCTATTGAACATATTGGGCTTGGTCAAGGTCGCGATGCAGCGCCAGCGCAGCTACTTTGGGCTCGTACTCGCGCTGCTGGCGGGATTTATTGTCGCTGTCGCACTCGTCGTCAGTATCCCGTTGTATGCCGACGCCGTTGCCTACCGGATCCTACGCTCGGAGCTACGGATGGATGAGGATGGCACAACGCGGCCCCCCTTCAGCTATATGTTTGTGCGTAGGGCTACGTCGATCGCCCCGATTCCGGTGGATGCATACCAGCAAGCCGATGCGTACTTCAGCAGCGCCGCAGTCCGTGATCTTGGCTTGCCGCCTGATGTGACAGTCCGATATGCGGTAAGTAATAAGCTTCAGCTGCTTCCTCCAGATAATGACGGTGCCGCTGCAGCCGAGCAATTGATGTGGGTGAACCTGGCCTTCGCGAGCGACATCGAGCAGAACGTCGAGATCACGGAGGGAACCTTCCCGCGGCCAGCGGATGATGATGGTGGCCCGGTTGAGGTCATGATCAGCCAGGGCCTTGCGGAGACACTCGGCGTTCAGATCGGCGAAGAATATCTGACCCTCGAAGAGAGCGAATCAGGCAACCAGCTCCGGCTGCCGGTACGGATTGCCGGAGTCTGGCGCGCGCGCGACCCCAATCATGCCTACTGGTTCATTCATCCCGATTCGCTCCAGGACGTATTCATGCTGCCGGAGCAGACCTACAAGACGCGGGTACTTACGCAGGGTTCGGCCGGGCTCTATCAGACCTTGTGGTACCTTGTGCTTGACGGTAGCGAGGTGCGCAGCCGTCATGTGCCGGCCCTGCTCGGCAGGATGGGGGCGACGTTACTTCATGCCGCCGAATTGCTGCCGGATACTCAGCTCAGCATTTCGCCGCAATATGCGCTCGAACGGCAGTACACTCAGGCCCGCCTGCTGACCGTGAGCTTGATCACCTTTAGCATTCCCATCTTGGGGTTGATCGCCTACTTCATCATCATGGTCTCGGGGATGGTCGTACAGCGCCAACAGAACGAGATCGCCGTTTTGCGGGGTCGCGGCGTATCACGTAGCGAAGTGCTTGGTCTCTATCTCCTGGAGGGTGTGGGGCTGGGCGTGGTCGCACTTGTGGTCGGCATCTTCGTAGGCCGCTACGGCGCTATGCTCATGGGCTGGACTCGCTCATTCCTCGCCTTCGAGCCGCGGAGTGATGTTCCCGTCGAACTTTCGCCCGAGAGCATCCGCAGCGGGCTATGGGTGGTAGGGCTTACGCTGGTGACCAGCCTGCTGCCCGCTTTGGGAGCTGCCGGTCATACCATTATTTCGTACAAACAGGAGCGCGCCCGCTCAATCCGCCGGCCGCTCTGGCAGCGCTTATACCTGGATGTATTGCTCTTGATCCCGGCGGTCTACGGCTATCAGCAGCTCAGGCAGCGCGGAACAATTTCGATCCTTGGGACGGACCTGCCGGGTGGCGATCCGTTCTCCAACCCGCTGCTGATTCTGACACCCGCACTTTGGCTGCTCGTGCTCGCACTGCTCAGTGCACGCATCTTCCCGCTCATCATGGGCTTCTTCGGTCATCTCGTCAGCCGTCTGCGGGGAGTGTCGAGTCTGCTTGCGCTCCAGTACCTGACGCGCTCACCGCGAGGCTATACCGGGCCGGTGCTGCTGCTGATCTTGACACTGAGCCTCGCGATCTTCACCGCCTCGATGGCTCGGACGCTTGACGGGCATCTCTACGATCAGATCCTGTATGATGTGGGCTCAGACATGCGCGTCTCGGACCTCGGCGAGAGTTTAGCGCCCGCAGCCGCGCAGGACGGCGGCACTCCTACCTCTGGGCAAGGAAGCGCTTCGCCGGCACAAGAACCGAGCGACGAGCCCAAATGGCTGTTCCTGCCGGTCACGGACTATCTGCGCATTCCGGGCGTTCTCGGCGCGACCCGAGTCTCGCGCAGTAATACCGTAGCGGCCGTTGTGAATAACCGCGAATCTGGAACGCTCCTCGGCCTCGATCGCGTTGATTTTCCCGGTGTCGCTCATTGGCGCAGCGATTATGCCTCCGAATCGCTTGGCGGGCTGATGAATGCGCTTGGCGCGAACCCGAACGGCCTCCTGGTCAGCCGGCGCTACCTACAGGAGCAGGGGCTCGGGATAGGATCAAAGGTCAACCTTGAGCTACATGATGTCGGAGAGACGCGGCCGGTGCCGTTCGTCGTCGTCGGCGCGCTGGATTACTTCCCGACGCTGTATCCCGAGGACGGGCCCTTCTTTGTTGCGAACCTGGATTATATATTTGAACAGCAGGGCGGCGAGTTCCCCTACGAAGTCTGGCTCAATGTCACGCCTGGAACGACCAAGGGCCAGGTCGACGTGAGTATGCACCAGCTTGGGTTGCGGAGCTTGGTGAGTCGTGAAGCGCCTCGACTGATCCTCGCGGCTCAGGAAAAACCAGAGCGTCAAGGATTGTACGGCTTGCTCTCGCTCGGCTTCTTCGCGTCGGCGCTGTTGACCGGGCTCGGCTTCCTCTTCTACTCGATCGTGTCGTTCCAGCGTAGATTTATCGAGCTTGGCATGCTTCGCGCGATTGGCCTTTCCGTGCGGCAGATGGCCGCACTACTGCTCTGGGAGCAGTCGCTGATCATCGGGACGGGTATGGTGGCGGGCACAGCGTTCGGGATCGGGGTCAGCCAAATGTTTATCCCGTTCCTACAGGTACGAGCGGGGGAACATTCCCAGACGCCGCCGTTTCTCGTCTTGATCGCCTGGCAGCAAGCTCAGTTGATCTATCTCATCTTCGCCATTCTGCTGGGGCTTGCGCTCGCGATCGTTGCATGGCTCCTGTTGCGGATGAAGATTTTCCAGGCTGTCAAGCTGGGGGAGGCGGCATGATTAGGACCGTTCGTGTACGTGTATTGGAGGAACTATGAGCGAGCCGCTGATCATCTGCGAAAACCTCGTCAAGATCTACAAGATGGCGCAGATCGAGTTGCTTGCCCTCCAGGGACTTGATCTGACTGTCGAGCGCGGGGAAGTTATGGCACTCATCGGGTCGTCAGGCTCAGGAAAGTCGACACTGATGAATATTCTCGGCGGGCTCGATCGCCCAACTGCGGGCCGCGTCGTGGTCGGCGGCCGGGAGCTGCTGAAGCTGAGTGAGCCCGCGCTCAATACCTACCGCCGTCATGAGGTAGGCTTCGTGTGGCAGCAAGCGGCGCGTAACCTTATTCCCTACTTAAACGCGGGGCAGAACGTGGAGCTGCCGATGCTGATGGCGGGAACCCGGCCCGCGCAGCGGCGGGAATGGGCGTCCGAGCTGCTCGATGCGGTCGGCATCGCACACCGTCGCGATCACCGCCTCGACCAGATGTCGGGTGGCGAGCAGCAACGGGTTGCGATTGCGGTGGCTTTGGCGAATCGTCCGGAATTGCTGCTCGCAGACGAACCGACTGGCGAGCTTGACTCGGTGACGGCGCAGGCAGTTTTCGACATCTTTCACTGGCTCAACGACAAGTACGGCCTAACGGTCGTCATCGTGTCACACGACCCGCAGATCGGCAAACATGTGGCACGGGTGGTGGCGATCCGTGACGGCAAGACCAGCAGTGAAACCGTACGGCAAGCGGTGGAGACAACTGTAACCAGGGAAGCTGAACATCATTTCGTCGAGTACACGGTTCTGGATCCGGCTGGGCGGTTACAAGTGCCTGAGGAATACCGCGAGCGGTATGGCATCGGGCGGCGCGTTACGCTTGAGGCGTTGCCGGATGGTATCGTGATCCGGCCGATCCCTGGTGAGCGGCGTGCCGTCAAGGCGCTCGTTGAAAGTGACGAGCCACCTCCGCCGCGGCCCAGCTGGGCGGGGCGGTTGAGTAAGATGCTTCGCAGGCAGCGAGGTAGTGAATCATGAGCATGAATCTTCCGCAGCCCGCCTCAGACACTCCCGATCGAGCTTTATTCGCCACACCGGCCACGGAGCATGCCGTCACACGTCCTCCAGCGGTGCGGGTTGAACAAGCGACGCGTTCCTTCACTGTCGGGAGCCAGCAAGTGCATGCACTGAAGGGTATCGACTTGCTCATACCCGCCGGCTCGTTTGTTGCCCTGATGGGTCGCTCGGGGTCGGGGAAGACCACGCTCCTGAATATGATTGGCGCCCTCGACCGGCCGACCAACGGCGAGGTCTATATCAATGAGCACCCGCTGAGTAATCTATCGGAAAACCAGCTTACTGAGCTCCGGCGTCGAGAATTTGGCTTCGTCTTCCAGTCCTTCGCACTGCTGCCAATTCTCTCGGCTGCTGAGAATGTCGAGCTGCCGCTACGAATTGCCGGCGATGTGGGAGCACGGGAGCGCAAGGAGCGTGTGACCGAGTCGCTTGCCCTCGTCGGCCTATCACGCTGGGCCGATCACCGGCCCTATGAGATGTCAGGGGGTCAGCAGCAGCGGGTAGCGATCGCACGTGGACTTGTGACGCGGCCCCGGCTACTGATTGGCGATGAGCCGACGGGCGAATTGGATAGCAAAACCAGCGTGACGATCATGGAGCTCTTGCGGCGAATCGTCGATGAGGCGGGCGTCACGTTGATCATGGCCACGCACGATCCGACGGTGGACCAATTTGCAGATGTTGTTTATCGCCTCCAGGATGGCCAGATCATTGATCAGTCCAAGCGTGTTGCTTGCTGAGAGCCAAGCGGCTGGCGCGGACAGTACCGGGAAAAGCGCTGCCGGATAGGCCCGCGCCAGCTTCAGCCTCTGGGATGGTAACTCCGCGTACGACGCTCCAGGTCCCGCGCTCAGCCCCTGGCTTGATGAACTCGTGGCAGAGGGCCAGCGGCCGCTGTCTTTCGCCGCCTGGCGATACCAGGTATCTCGCCTGGATGAGCGGCTACCGCCCGCTCTCCAAAACAGCAACCGCACGTGATTGGAGCGTCACCCGCTCGCTGTGCTCCTCGCCGGTCAATAGATTGTGGGCCGTCTGGTTCAACCCGATCTCGACTGCCGACGTCGTATGGTTGAGCACAAATAAAAACGACCGGTCCGCGTTCTCACGACGTACTACTTCGACGCCCGGCGGAACAGCTAGGACAGGGCGGACATCAGCCTCATTGCAAACCTGTTCAAGTATCTGCTCCATGCACACCTGTTCCGGCCGCGTGCCGAGATAATAGCTGATGCCCTGCCCAAAGGCGTGACGGGTGATCGCGGGTCTTCCAGCATAGAAATCATCCGTCCAGTACGCTAGCGCTTCGGCCCCTTCGAGGTCGATCACATCGCTCCATAGATCGCACGTGTACGTGCTGCCGTCGCTCATACGAATATGGTTCGTCTGCCCCGGCACGTATGGATCGAACTCTTCGACCCGCAACCCCAGGACACGTCGGAAGGGGGCTGGGTAGCCGCCGAGCAGGATGTGGTCCCGTTCGTCGACGATGCCGCTGAAAAAGGACATGACGAGCGTCCCGCCGTTGGACACGAACTGCTCAAGCGTCTGCGCAATGTCGTCACGGACCATGTACAAGTTTGGGGCCAAAACGACCTTATAGCCATGCAGGTCTGCGTTTGGAGGCACGAAATCAACGGTAATATTGCGCATAAACAGCGGAGCATAGTAGCTCAGTATCTGACTCAGCACGCGCACGTCCTGCGATGGCTTGGCGTCCTGTTCCACCGCCCACCAGCTTTCCCAATCGAGTAAGATCGCGATGTCGGCTGGAACGCGGGCGGCCAGCAGCGGATCAAGTCGGGGTAGCTCCGCGCCCAATTTCCGCACCTCATCCCAGACGCGTGAGTTGGCGGTCCCGACATGGGGCACCATCCCCCCATGGAACTTCTCGGCGCCCGCCTGTGAGGCCCGCCATTGAAAAAACATGATACCATTCGCACCGCGTGCCAGCGCCTGATAACTGAGCAGCCGCATTTGCCCCGGACGCTTGAGCGGGTTGTGCGGTCGCCACTGTACCTGGCTGGTTACCTGCTCCATCAGCAGCCATGGTTTTCCGCCGCCCAACGAGCGCATCAAATCGTAGCTCATCGCCTGCGCGACATGCGAGTGTGGATCAGATGGATCGGGGTAGGAGTCGTTGGAAACCACGTCCTCGCGGCGCGCCCATTTCCAATAATCCAACGGCTTGAAAAAGCCCATGAAATTGGTTGTCACGGGTACGTCGGGCGTTATTTCTTTCAGAATGCTCCGCTCTTGCTCGTAGCATTCCAGCAGAGCATCCGATGAGAAACGCCGCCAGTCTAGCTGCTGAGTTGGATTGATAAAGGTAGGCGCAGCCCGGGGTGGGTTGATCTCGTCCCAGGTTCCGTAGCGCTGGCTCCAGAACGCGGTGCCCCATGCGTCGTTCAAAGCCTCGATCGTTCCATAGCGCTGCTGCAGCCACTCGCGAAAAGCTGCAGCCGACTGGTCACAGTAGCAGTCCGGGATGTGGCAACCATACTCATTCCCGATATGCCAGAGGATCAGCGCGGGGTGATCGCGATAGCGCTCGGCGAGCTGTTTGACCAGCGCTTGCGCAGCTTCACGATAGGCGTGGTTGCTGGGGCAATACTGCTGCCGGGAGCCGGGCGAGAGCCGCACGCCATCAGCCGTGACCGGTAGGCTCTCCGGATGGAGCTTGGCCAGCCAGGGCGGTGGTGAGGCAGTAGCGGTCGCAAGGTCCACCATGATGCCGTGCGCATGGAGCAAATCCATGATCTCATCAAGCCATTCAAAGTGGTACTCGCCCGGTCTCGGCTCCAACCATGCCCATGCGAAGATGCCAAGCGATACCACATTGACGCCGGCTTCTTGCATCAAGCGAACGTCTTCCTGCCATGTCGCCTTCGGCCACTGCTCAGGATTATAGTCACCGCCGTAGAAGATGTGCGGTAACTTGGGCGAGATCAGCTCCTGCATCTCCGTGGTACGCGTATCAATCATAGGACCTCCTTGGTGAGCACGCTGCCCTGCCTTTCTCCTCATGGCTAACGACGATAGTCACGGCGTTATTCCTAAGGAAGGCCTTTTGGTCGTTGCCGACGACTCCTCCGGGGTTCCGGCGTGTTCTCCCTCGGGGACGCTTATCGCCGATACAAATGCCCATGTTCTGCTATGCTAAGTCCCAAGAGCGCTTGACCCAGTCGAGTTCGCGTATTATATACGACAAAATCGGATTGCCTGTTGTCAAGGCATAATATATGATATGCGCGACCGAGATGGTGGGGGTGCAAGCCTTCTCTCCAAGTCGATTTGGTTGGTTGAGGCCTCGTGAGCTAAAACCGATGGGAAATGCCGTGGACCGATGGGAAATGCCGTGGACCGCTGCGATTCCAAGAGGCTCATTGAGCGGCTTACGTTGGGCATGTTGTAGGAGCCGTATATGGGGAAGCGGACTCGTTGGGGCATTCTCGGGACTGGGGCTA
>JADDQE010000219.1 GCA_016781525.1 bacterium
TCTCTTAGCTTGATGCGTATGGGGGAGCCGTCATGGCTCCCCTCGCTCGTTGATAAACGCCATCCCTTGCTGTTTTCCGAGCTAGCGATTATGGAGCAGGCGATGGCCCGCCAGCACTCGCTCGAACGCAGCCTGTTCCACGCTCTCTCCACCCATGCATCAGCACCCGAGAGCCACAGCCCACGCCTAGCTCAACTGCCTAAAGTGAAGGAGATAGAACGGATGCATAACCTTATTCCATTCCCGGCCCCGGCGGCAGACCCAGTACGACGACCTCTGCTCCTCGCAGTGCTGCTCCTCGGGACCCTACTTCCCCTACTGCGGGACACCCTATCCCTGACGACCGAACGCGTTGCTCCAGCAGTATCTTTTGACACCCTGCCCCTGCAATTCGTACCTCAAACGAGGCCGAAGGAGGACCGGGCCCGGATGGAGGCGCAAGCCCTTGGCGGTACCGTCTCGTTTCTGCCGCAGGAAATCAGACTTGCGCTCCCCGACACTGAGCCGCTGCATATCCAGTTCGTCGGCGCGAACGCCAGCGCCGAGATCATCGGCGGCGAGAAGCTTGCAGGAGTGATCAACGACATCCGCGGGAACGACCCGGCGCAATGGCAAACCAACATCCCAACCTACGCCAGTCTCACGTATCAAGCGCTCTACCCTGGGATCGACCTGCGTTACGACGGCACAATCGGGGCCCTAAAAGGAACGTATCTGGTTCAGCCACACGTCGATCCGGCGGTGATACGCTGGCGCTACCAAGGTGTCCAGGGGCTGCAGATCGACCCCGCGACCGGCGATCTCCAGATGCGTGTACCCAACGATCGCATGCTGACCGAACGCGCCCCGGTTGCGTGGCAAGATGTTGGGAACCGACGTGTGCCCGTGGACGTACGCTACACTTTGACCGACGGGACCATCGGTTTTGCACTCGGCACCTATGATCCCGCCCAGCCACTCACAATCGACCCGACGCTGGCTTACAGCACCTTCCTCGGCGGCCTATGGGCGGACCAGGCGTACGGCATTACGCTCGACACTCAGGGCAACATCTACCTGACGGGCAGCACCTACTCGGAAGATTTTCCGGTGACGGCTGAGGCGCCGGGATCGAACCGGGATCTCTTTGTCACCAAGTTCGACCCGACGGGTAAGCAACTGCTGTACAGCTCGCGAGTGGTGGGCGGAACGCGGACGATGGAGTCGCCATAGCTGTGAACGCAGAGGGCGAGGCAGTCGTCACGGTGACAACCTTTTCTGACGATTTTCCGCTCAAGAACGCACTGCACGATAGCGGAAGTTACAGCGGCCTGCTTAAGCTCGACGCGGCCGGCGATCTCGCATTCAGCACCTACCTGGACACGACGATGTATGACGCCCACCGCAACGTCGGCGTCGATCAGGCTGGCAACATCTATCTAGCGGCCGACCTCCCCTGCGACGACTTCGTCGTCCGCAAGCTGAGCTCCGATGGACAACAAGTATTGGTCGAGGCGACCTACGGCGGACGCGGGCAGGATACGGCTACCGCGCTAACGGTACACGCCGACGGCCAGGTCTATCTGACCGGCAAAACGGATGCGTATCGCAATAACTTTCCAGTTACCGAGGATGCGCTGCAGCGGGTGTGCAAGTACGAGAGCGCCGCTCCTGACGCCTCGTGCAGCCGCGAAGCGTTCCTCATGATCCTCGACGAAAACCTTGAGATGGTGTACAGCAGCTTTATTGGCGGCAGCTACTTCGAAGATGGTTACGGGATTGCGCTCGATCAGCAGGGCAACATCGCGGTCGTCGGCACCACAATGTCATCTGACTTCCCGGTGAAGAACGCTGTGCAGGCCGCGTGTCCCGACGGAGTTGCCTCCGACAATCCACGCCACTGCAAGTCGTGGGAGTCGTTTGTGACGAAGTTTACGCCCGACGGTAAGCAAATTGTCTTCAGCACCTACTTTTCATCCACCGATTGGAGTGCCGACGTGGTGAAGGACGTTGCAGTTGATCGGGCCGGCGTGATTCACCTGTTGGGCTCGACGAACAGCATGCGGTATCCGGTCAAGGACGCGGTACAGCCGAATTTGACCACAGGCATCTGTGGAAGTGAGCGGCTTTGTGAGGATGCGGTAATCACAGCATTTGCTCCAAATGGGGCACTGGTCTACAGCACCTACTTGGGCGGCAAGAACAAAGAATATCCATACAGTATCGCGGCCGCTGCTGACGGCAGTGTGTGGCTCGCGGGCTTGACATCGTCGCACGACTTCCCCATTACAACGGGAGCGTATCAGCCTCAAAAATCATTGAATGAGGACGTATTCTTGGCCAAGCTCGGCTCAAACGGGAGCAACGCACCAGTTGACCCGCGCCTGACTAAGAAGATGTATCTGCCATTAGTGCAACGCTAGGCTCCACCAGCACTGCTTACGGCAGGGTGACGAGCACCCAGGGCTGACGAAACCCCACGTCGCCCTGGGTGCACTCGTTAAAGCGCCTTCACCTTCTATGCGTGTCGCGCAAGAACAGATCGCTCAACAGCGCAGAGTATCGCATCCCAGTCCATTGCCGTAGCTGACTCACGATCCTTTAAGTGTGTAGCTAGGGAGGTTGGAACATTTCCTGCTACGCGGCAGTCGCGGAAAGCAGGAGAGATACAGTGACTGACCATACAATCGTCGGGACGGTAAAAACACTGCCGTCCGTCTATAGTCCGCAGCTTGATAATTCCCGAGATATCCTGGTGTACCTACCGCCCGACTACGAGACGGGCGAGCAGCGCTACCCAGTACTCTATATGCATGATGGCCAGAACCTCTTCGATGAGGTGACAAGCCATACCGGCGAGTGGCTGGTCGACGAGACGATGGAGGAGCTGAGCCGCACCGGCTATCCCGCCATCGTCGTCGGCATTTCTAATCGCGGTGAGGAGCGTATCCATGAGTACAGCCCATTTGAAGATCCCAAGCATGGTGGCGGTAAAGGTGATCAGTACCTCGCCTTTCTCATCGAGACGATTAAGCCACGCATCGACGAGGAGTTTCGAACGCTGCCGGGCCGGCTGCATACCGGGATCATGGGCTCGTCCCTCGGCGGCCTCATTAGTTTGTACGCACTCTTCCGCCATGGCAATATTTTTGGCTTTGCCGGCGTTATGAGCCCGTCGCTCTGGTTCGCCGACCAGGCGATCTTTCCCTTTGTGCAGCAGGCGCCGTTCACGCCAGGGACGATCTACCTCGATATCGGACGCGCCGAGGGCGTGGAAGAGCTAATGGACGTCCGGCGCATGTGTGCGCTACTGGTCGACAAGGGCTACCGACCTGGCACCGACGTGCTGTGTGTGGAAGAGCCGATGGCTGAGCATGGCGAGGCCGCGTGGTCCGGGCGGCTCCACTCAGCGCTACGCTTTCTGCTCGAACATCCGACCCAAAGCCCGCCCTTGGTGGCGGTGAGCCAGGGCGTCCCGGTGAGTGTACGTGAGCTGCGGCCCGGCGATCCCTATCCATTGGGCGCTACTTGGGACGGCGAGGGTGTTAACTTCGCGATCTTCGCCGAACACGCGACCGCCGTTGAGCTCTGCCTCTTCGACGGACCGGACGCCCCGACCGAGTCCGAGCGGATCCGGCTGCCAGAGCAGACCGACCAGATCTGGCATGCTTACCTGCCGGGCATCAAGCCGGGGCAGCTGTACGGCTACCGCGTCTACGGCCCGTACAACCCGGACCAAGGGCTGCGCTACAACCCGGCCAAGCTGCTGGTCGATCCGTACGCCAAGGCGATCAGCCGGCGCATTGACTGGCACGATAGCGTCTACGCCTATACGATCGGCGACTCGGCAGAGGATCTCAGCTTCGACGAGCGCGACAGCGCGCCCTTCATGCCGCGCAGCGTCGTCATCGACCCGACCTTCGATTGGGGTGACGACCGACGGCCGCGGACGCCGCTGCACAACTCGATTATTTACGAGTTGCACGTCAAGGGCTTTACCCAGCTGCATCCCGAGGTTCCGCGGCAGCTACGCGGCTCCTACGCCGGGCTCGCCCACCCGAGCGTGATTAGCTATCTCCAATCGCTGGGCGTCACCGCCGTCGAACTGCTGCCGGTGCATCATCACGTCGACGACCGGCACCTCGTCGAGCGCGGCCTGCGTAACTACTGGGGCTACAACACCCTCGGCTACTTCGCGCCAAACGGACGCTACAGCAGCGGCAGCTGGACCGGTCACCAAGTGACTGAGTTCAAGTCGATGGTGAAAGCGCTGCACGCGGCGGGCATCGAAGTTATTCTCGACGTCGTTTACAACCACACCGCCGAGGGCAATCACCTCGGTCCGACGCTCTCGATGAAAGGCATCGACAACCCAGCGTACTACCGTTTGGTTCCGGATAACCTGCGCTATTACATGGACTACACCGGTACAGGCAATACCCTGAACATGCTCCATACACACACATTGCAGCTTGTCATGGATAGTCTGCGCTACTGGGTCCAGGAGATGCATGTCGACGGCTTTCGCTTCGACCTGGCCTCGACGCTGGCCCGAGGCCTCCACGAGCAGGATCGCTTGTCGGCCTTCTTCGATATCATCCATCAGGACCCAGTGCTATCGCAGGTGAAGCTGATCGCCGAGCCGTGGGATGTGGGACCAGGCGGCTACCAGGTCGGCAAGTTTCCGGTATTGTGGGCCGAGTGGAACGGCAAGTATCGCGACACGGTGCGGCGCTTCTGGAAGGGCGACGAGGCGCAGGTAGCGGATATGGCCTATCGGCTGGCCGGCTCGAGCGACTTGTACGAGTCGACCGGACGCAAGCCGACGGCAAGCATCAACTTCATCACCGCCCACGATGGCTTTACCTTGCGCGATCTCGTAAGCTACAACGACAAGCACAACGAGGCCAACGGCGAGAACAATCAGGACGGCGACAGCCACAACAACAGCTGGAACTGCGGCGCCGAGGGACCGACGGATGATTCAGGCATAAACGCCCTGCGGGCCCGGCAGCAGCGTAATTTCCTGGCGACCCTGCTGCTATCGCAAGGGGTGCCGATGCTGCTAGCGGGCGACGAGTTCGGTCGTACCCAGCGCGGGAACAACAATGCCTACTGTCAGGACAACCGGATCAGCTGGGTCGAATGGCGGCTTGAGCCCGAGGGCCAGAAGCTCCTCGACTTTACCCGCAAGGTCATCCAGTTGCGTAAAGAACATCCGGTGTTCCGCCGCCGCAGCTTCTTTCAGGGGCGGAGCATCCATGGTCTGCAGGTCAGCGATATCGAGTGGTATCGCGCCGACGGTCAGGAAATGAATGACGAGGAGTGGAACAGCGGCCACATGCGCTGTCTCGGCATGCTGCTGAACGGCGTGATTATGGACGAGTGGGACGAGCGCGGGCAGCATCTGCATGACGACATTTTCCTGCTGCTGCTCAACGCCTACCACGAGCCGGTGCCTTTTACCGTGCCGGGAACCGAGGCCGACCCCGAATGGGAGATGGTGCTTGATACTGCGGTAGCGGACCAGACGGCGGGCCAAATGTACCGCTCGGGGCAGCAATACCCGCTCGAGGGTCGCTCGTTGGTGCTGCTCCAGCAGCGCGTTCCATGGCGACCAGCCGACGACGATGGGGAGGCTACCGCCGCGAACAAAGGCTAGCGCGGCCGCTTCGACAGGACTTCAGATGGGCCGGTAGAAGACGTGAGAAGGGGCTTGCCACAAATGGCAAGCCCCTTAGCTGACAAATTCTTCTAGCCGTTTACCAGCGTGCGCTGCTCCCAGTGGAGCGCTGACCCTGGAAACAATCCGAGCAATACACAGGCTTGTCGCCGCGCGGCACGAAGGGAACCTGTGCCTCCTTCCCACACGACGAGCAAGTCGTGGCATGCATCTCGCGCTGCCGTCGATCGTCGCCATAGCCGCCACCGTAGCTGTCACGGCTGCCGTAGCTGTCACGGCTGCTGTAGCTGTCACGGCTGCCGTAGCTGTCGTTGCTGCCGCCGTTGCGGCTCTGCTTGCGTGCCTGACGGCAGCTAGAGCAGCGGGTGGGCTCATTGTCGAAGCCCTTTTGGGCGTAGAACTCCTGCTCGCCCTGGGTGAACGTGAACGCCATGCCGCAATCGCGGCAGGTCAAGGTCTTGTCTGCAAAGCTCATTGCTTGCTACTCCAAAACTAAGAGGGATTGAATTGTCTATAGGCTGGAGTCAACAAGCGCAGGACCAAGACCGAGTACGCGATCAATCCGGGGCAATGTAAAGAACCTAACCGTTTCAACAATATGTCAATTATACCAGCTTCAAGCCCGGATTGCCAGTGCCCTGAAGAATACGCATAACAAACATTTGTCCTAACACAGGCCAGTGCATCCCCCCGTATGTAGGCTCGGCGAAGGCTCGCTGTACAGCTTTGAGCGACTGCATTCCCTATGAGCGGCCTCTCGGCGATCCATGCTGGCTAGCGCGGCATACAGTTTGCTGCGCCCGTAGGTGAGACTTAGTGAAGGAGCTATGACCATGAGTGATCAGCCGCTCTTCCAGAACGCCGACGAGCAAGAGGCAGCATACGCACCTCAGCAACTGCCCGCCGACAGCGCCGCCCAAAACGCCGCCGACCTAGACGACCACCGACACGATGCTGCAAATACGACGGATGACGTAGGAATACCGGCCGCAGGAGCGGGGCTGCTGGGCCAAGCTGGTGGGGGATTAAGCTCAGGTGTTGTCGGGGGCGCACCGAGTGCGATAGGACCGGCAGTTAGCTCAACTGCGCCTGAGGACGATACGGCGGGCAATCGTTCGGAATAATCCGCAGTTTCAAAGCAGACCTCGCGGCAAGTGAGCTCGTGCGGCAGCCACTGGGTGGATGAGGCGTGGAGCATCTAGCATTGCTCGCCACAAACGACACATAGAACCCGACTTGCAGTCGCCTAGACTCGGCTTGGCTGGTTCCGCTGATGCTCCAGCACCCAGGCCGCGTAGCGCCGAACAAAGCTTCTGGCGTCCCATTGGCACCCGCGCGCCGCCTCAAATGCACGCGCGGGGTCGATCTAGAGGACCAGGCGGAGCTGATCCTTAAATTGCTCCGTGAAGTTGCCGGCGCATAGCTGCTGAAGGATGGCTGTACACAGCCGCGACTTCTGCTGCGTGCTAACCGTGCAATGCTTTAATCGCCGTGCCATAAGTGCACGAGCACGATTGTGCCACAAGCCCCGCGAGTCCGACTCAAGAAAGACAACGCACTGCTCGAGCGCCTCATGGTCGTCGACGAGCAGCCGGTCTGCCCGCTGGTGTAACTGGTCCTTATCAAGCTGCTCAACGAACGACGCGGCAGGCAACTGGCGTGTATTTTTGCGGTACGGCATCACGATCCCATATTTGGATATCCAAGTGGTTGCTCGGCGTCCGCAACTATGTATCATGCAAGTCTGATCTGCTACGCGTGCCATCGCGGCAATTACGGGCTGGTGTGAGCAACATCTTGGACACCCGCTTGAGGTAACCAACGTCAAAGACTACGGCATGATCGAGCTGTGGGACGACCGAGCGGTACAAGTTGAGTTTAATACGGGGCGACGCACGGACGGCAAGCCCTAGCCTCTCAACACTCCTACATTATAAGAAGGCAGGGCCGGCTGGTGAGTCCTCACGGGCAATGGGAGAGGCCGACAAACCGCGGTGACGACCTGCAGCTAGCGGCCGCTCATGCAATGTTACTATCAGGATGCCAGCAATCAACACCGGAGGAGGAGAAGAAGCTAGCCGCCTTCAGGAGCGGATGGCTACAGATGTTCGTCTTTCTGGCCTGGCAACCGACGCTCGAAACGCAGCAATATGTTCTCAATCTGACGCTTGAGAAGCTCGTGTCGCTGTTCGAGGTCCTTGGCCAAATGAATCCGCTCGCTCGACTCGCGCTCTTGGATCCGATCAATGTCCACGCGCAGCTGGTACACGGCGGTTGTGAGCTGCTGCAACTCCTGCCGCAAAGCCTTGATCTCTTCCTTGTTTTCCCGAAGTTGCTCACTCAGCGTTACCAGCGCTCGCAGCGTGTGGGCAACCTGTTGCCACATATTTACCGAACACCAAGCTGCTTCAACATCTTGCGGGTTTCCTGCTGCAGCCGATCGATTTCTGCTTGGTCCCGGCGCATCGCTTCAACGTTCTGCTGAATCGTTTGCAACGCTTCCTCAATCTCACGTTGCATCAGCACCGACGGACGAGAAAACGGCCAAGCAGCTACTTTGCCTGCCAAACGAGGTCTGCGACGCGCAGCCCTTTTGATATGGTTTTCTGCCGCCACAGCGTTGCTCCTTCACAAAAACTCGTTGGCGCGTGACACTCTCATCTGTGTCAGCCAGGCGGTCTACGCGCTCTCGCAGCTACAGTGTAGCACGAAGCATGTCGCGCATAACAACGAGAGGCCATGCCCTTCGCGCACCGGGGCGTGGCGTAGCTTGCGTAGCTTCGATAGCCGATGCTCCATTTATTATTGTACCACCGCGGCCGCCGCTCATTCCACAGCCAAGCTGCGGCGCGATCGGACCGAGTAAGGGTCGCACCGACGGCTACCAAGTCGCCAACAACAGCGCGGCTCCAAGTACAACAAAAAGAAAGCCTAAGCCACGCAAATATTGAGTGTAGTGAGCAGGCGACAAATTACGTTGCGCGATGTCGGTCTTGGGCGAGAAACCCCCGCGAAAGATACCGGGTTTTACGATGTAGGCCAGACCAACGGCGATTAAACAGA
>JADDQE010000114.1 GCA_016781525.1 bacterium
CGACGCGAGCTGCCCCGAGCGCAGCGCGTCCGCCAGCGCTCGGGGCTCGACGACAGCACCGCGGGCCGTGTTGACGAGCACTGCGCCGCGCTTCATCAGCCCCAACGTCTCACCGTTGATGAGATGGCGTGTCTCGGGCGTGAGCGGGGTGTGCAGGCTGACGAAGTCGCTCTCGGCGAGCAGCGTCGGCAGGTCGACCCGCGTCGCACCGTGCTCATCGTCGACGGGACTGCGGTTGGTGTACAACACGCGCATACCAAAGCCTTGTGCCCGCCGCGCAACCGCCTGCCCGATCCGGCCTAAGCCAACGATTCCCAGCGTCGCTCCATAGACGTCGGGGCCGAGCAGTAGCTGCGGCTCCCAGGTGTGCCACTTTCCATCCCGCACGTAGCGGTCGCCCTCCACCACCCGGCGGGCAGCTGCCATCAGCAGTGCCCAAGCCAAATCAGCCGTTGTCTCGGTCAGCACACCAGGAGTGTTCCCCACCGGAATGCCGCGACGAGTTGCTTCCGCCACGTCGACGTTGTCGACCCCCACCGCAAAGTTACTGATGACACGCAGCTGTGAACCCGCCGCGTCGAGAAGCGCGCCGTCGACGCGATCGGTAAGCAGCGAAAGAATGCCGCTGCAGCCCTGGGCCTGCTCCCGCATCACGGTCGCCTGCGGTGGGAGTGGACCCGGCCAAATACGTGTTTCGCACTCGGCCTCGATCAGCGCCAGACCCGCAGACGGGATCGGCCTAGCGACAAAGACAAGCGGACGAGAAGACATCGACAGCTCCTTGGATACGGCGTCTAGCCATTCCACTATCACGGGTTATCGGGCACGTATCCGATAGCAACCGGGCTTCGCAAGGTATCCGCCCGTGGACGCCTGGCTACTGGCCTTCCGGTAATGTGTGCGAACGGCGCGAAAAGCCAGCAGCCAACGAATGGTCACGATTAAAAGGCGCAGGGACTGCGCGCGGCGTACCGGCGCCAATCAACGACGGGTCGGACAAACAGGGACTGATCACCTACATGGCCGCGCCGCGACGTTCACGGTAGCGCCGAATCAGCGCGTTGGTTGAGCCGTCGTGCCGCAGCTCGGGCTCGTCGCTACTTTGCAGCTCCGGAATGATCCGGCTCGCCAGCACCTTACCCAGCTCGACGCCCCATTGGTCGAACGGATTGACGTTCCAAATCACGCCTTGGGTATAAACGCTGTGCTCGTAGAGCGCCACCAGCTTACCCAGCATCTCGGGCGTAAGCTGGTCCGCCAGCAGGGTGGTGCTGGGCCGGTTACCCTCAAAGGTACGATGCGGCACGAGCCAGTCGGCGGTCCCTTCGGCGCGTACCTCGGCGGCCGGCTTGCCGAAGGCGAGCGCCTCACTTTGCGCAAAAAGGTTCGCCATCAGCAACGTGTGGTGCTCCCCGAGCGGGTTGAGCGACTGGGAAAAGCCCAGGAAGTCACATGGAATCAGCTTGGTGCCCTGGTGAATCAGCTGATAGAACGAGTGTTGGCCGTTGGTGCCGGGCTCGCCCCAATAAATTGGGCTCGTCTCGTACGAAACCCGGCGTCCGTCGAGCGTGACGGACTTACCGTTGCTCTCCATCGTCAGCTGCTGGAGGTACGCCGGGAAGCGCTTCAGATACTGGTCGTAGGGCAGCACCGCAACGGTTTCCGCGCCGAAAAAGTCCGCGTACCAGACCGTGAGCAACCCCATCAGCACCGGCAGATTGCGCTCGAAGGGCGCGGTGCGAAAGTGTTCATCCATCGCGTGGAAGCCGGCCAGCATCGCGCGGAAGTTATCTGGCCCGATGGCGATCATCGTCGACAAGCCAATCGCCGAGCTCATCGAGTACCGGCCGCCAACCCAATCCCAGAAAATAAACATATTGGCCGGGTCGATGCCGAATCTGGTCACCTCGGGCGCGTTGGTCGACACGGCCACGAAGTGCTTTGCGACTGCCGCCTCGTCGCCTAGCGTACGCAGCGTCCACTCACGGGCGGAGCGGGCATTCGTCATCGTCTCCTGGGTGGTAAAGGTCTTGGACGCGACGATGAACAGCGTTTCCGCCGGATCGAGGTCCTGCGTCGCCTCTGCGAAGTCGGTGCCGTCCACGTTGGAAACAAAGCGAAATGTCATGTCGCGACGGCTGTAGTGTCGGAGAGCCTCGTAGGCTAAGACCGGCCCGAGGTCGGAGCCGCCAATGCCGATGTTGACGACATTGCGGATACGCCGGCCGGTGTAGCCGGTCCATTCGCCCTCACGGACGCGGTTGGCGAACCCGGCCATTTTGTCGAGAACGCCGTGAACCGCTGGAACAACATCGGCGCCGTCGACGTCGATCGCCTGCTCTCGCGGCGCTCGTAGCGCAACATGCAGCACCGCGCGGTTTTCGGTAATGTTGATCTTTTCGCCACGGAACAGGGCGTCGATGCGCTCGCGCAGGCCGCACTCCTCGGCGAGCTGAAGCAGCAGATCGATCGTCTCCGTGGTAATGCGGTGCTTCGAGTAGTCGAAATAAATGCCCTCAGCCTCGACGCTTAGACGTTCGGCGCGCTGCGAATCGTCGGCAAAGAGCTGCCGGAGATGCAGCGGCTCAATCTGCTCGAAATGCGTTGCCAGCGCCTGCCACGCTGGTCGTTCGGTTAGCGATGGTTGATTCATCGTCATTGCGTTCTCCTTGTTCCTGGCATCGTGGAGCACAGGCTAGGGTTACCGCACCATGTTAACCGGAAATCGTTTCCCGCGCATCTCGTGCATCGTCGCCGGGTTAGTCTGTGCGCGACTGCTTCGTTCGTAGCAGCAACGCCAGGCCATACTGCCTGTGTTGGCTTGGCAGGAGCGCCTGTCCAAATCCTAATCCAGGATTGGACGGAGATGATTGGGGCTGGCGTGTCATAGGTGGCCTACCTGGTTAGGATACAGGCAGCCGGAACATCAGTCAACAATGGGCGCGCCGACTCCGCCGGGATAGGGCTGGTGCCGGCCGCGTGCTCACAGGCACGTCGGTCGCGCGTCGGCGAACGACCGGCGTGCTTGTTCGTCGTGTGAACCGCGAGACGTGCGTAGGCGAACACGGCACCTCACTACTGCCGACGATGTTCTGAAGTGATTGTCTGCGATCGTCCAAAACTCGGCAGCACGGCGAGGAGTCTGTTAGAATAAAGGATAGATATATGTCGATGCATTTCGGTCATACCTTCCCGAGGCTATCCGCACGTTTGCTGTAGCGCCACCGCGTTCCGAAGGTATCGATCTCGACAGAAAGACGTGCGAACGCACGCATGATTAGGGCATCTATGTCTGATACAACGCTCGATCTTATTCACGACCCCGCGCGCCTCACCGCTCTCGCTGCCAGCGGGCTGCTTGATAGTCCGCCGGAGGTCGCCTTCGACCGCCTAACGCGCCTCGCGACCAAGATCCTTCACGCGCCGATCGCGCTGGTGTCGCTGATCGACCAGGACCGCCAGTACTTCAAAAGCTGCGTTGGCCTCCCCGAGCCGTGGGCGACGCTGCGCGAAACTCCGCTCTCGCACTCGTTCTGCCAGCATACAATCGCATCACGTCAGCCGCTCGTCATCGACGATGCGCGCAGTCATCCGTTGGTGCAGGACAATCTGGCCATACGCGATATCAACGTTATCGCGTATGCCGGCATTCCGCTCGTCACAGCAGAAGGTGAGGCGCTGGGCTCGTTCTGTGTCATAGATACAAAGCCGCGAGCGTGGACGGCGGACGAGATCGACATTTTGCAGGAGCTTGCGGCTTCGGTCATGACCGAAATTCAACTGCGGCAGGCGACCCAGGCGGCCCAAGCGGCGATCCGTGAGCGCGAGGCGCTCGTGTCGATAGCGGCACACGAGCTGAAAAATCCGCTGACCACGCTGCTTGGCTATGGACAGCTGCTCGAGCGGCGGGCCGAACGCGGCGCGACGATGAGCGAACCCGACCGGCAGGCCGTATGTACTATGGTTACGCAGGGCGTTCGGCTTAAGCAGATGGTCGACGTGCTGCTGGATGCGGCGGCAATCGAGAGCGGCCAGATCCAGCTTCACCGCAGCTCCATCGATCTGAACGAGCTTGTGGCGCGCATAGTGGACCAAATTGCCGTAACGGTGACGAAGCATGATGTCCTGTACCATGCGCCGTCGCAGCCGCTTGTCGTGTATGGTGACGAGGTGCGCCTCGAGCAGGTGGTGCGCAACTTAATCCAGAATGCGATCAAGTATAGCCCGGACGGCGGCCCGGTAATGATTGAGCTGGATGCGGAGCACCGACATGCCCAGCTTGCGGTTCAAGACCGCGGCGTCGGCGTTCCAGCCGAGGCAATTCCAACCCTGTTTGACCGTTTCTCACGCGTCCGCACCACTTCCACCCGAAATATCGAAGGGCTGGGGTTGGGGCTGTATGTCGTTAAGGAGATCGTCGAGCGGCACGGCGGCAGCATATCGGTGAGTAGCACGCCAGACGAGGGTAGTCGCTTCGTCGTCAAGCTCCCCATGGAAAGAACTTAGCTCGCCGCACTCCAGCACATGTTCCTCGCCCGTCTCGAACCAGCCGGCGCGCAAGAGCGCTGGCACTTCTTCTTCGGTAGAAAGTCGGTCTGAGTATCTGCTAAGGACTTTTTATCGTCAACATCCCGTGGTGTTACCCGTCACCTTACGAACTTTTGTGCTACAATACGAGCAATTATCGTACACGGAGTGATGGAGAGCGAGGAGGGAGGAGCAGGGCGCGCATGTTAATTACCTTTGAGCTAACTGTAACACCCGATTTTTGGGACCATCCCCGTGATTGGCCCAGAGATTGCCGGCCGATCGTCTTTTCAAGTGCGGCAGTAATGCGGAATCGCGGTACGGTGCAGGTACCACTGGAATGTGCTGACATCGTTGAGCAGCAGCTGCAGCAGCACCCCGAGGTCATTGCCGTGGCGCGCATGCCACTACCTTTTCCCCAGTCGACACCCCGGGTAACCCGGCGCGCAGCGTAGGAACGCCGTCGACAAGTGACACGACTAGTGGCCGGCGCACTTCTGCGCTGGCCACCGCTTTATGCCGACATTTTTTCAGTGCTGTTACTCAGGCGGCGGAACGACCATTCGTCCGAGGTAGCTCCGCTGGCGCCTCCTCGACTGCGCGCCCGCCACGATCCGCAGCCCAGCTGGTGATTGCTGGCCAGCGCTGCTCCACGATGTCCGCAACAATCTTCGGGGCGAGCAGGGCCCGCAGATACTGCAGATCGGGTTGAGCCGGATGGACGCAGACGATCGGGCTGATCGGCGATTGGAGATCCTTTCCGCGCGGGACCTTGCCACCGGCGCCAAGCGGCAGGGCAACCTCCCAAAACTCAAATGTGCGGGGAGTACCTTTAGTCGCCGCGGCTGCCTCGCACGCATCCAACACGGCGTTATGCGCCAATAGAGCGCCAAGTAGGTCGTCGGTTGAAGTCGACTTTACACTAAACGGGATCGGATCGACATAGTTGGCCGCAAGCAGGTCGGGATGGAGCGCTTGAAAGCCGAGCGTGCTGCGGCCGTCCTTTGGCCACGCGGCTTTGAGACCAGTATAGGCGACGTCGCTCTTAACCAGGGCCGGCATCGTCGTGAACGGTACCCCCTGGATCAGCACAAAGAGTGGACAGGGCGAAGGCAGCAGCCAATGCGAGCGTACCTCGCCGTCCAAGTGTGCGAGAGCACCGATC
Source organism: bacterium (assembly GCA_016781525.1). Classification (GTDB taxonomy): domain Bacteria; phylum Chloroflexota; class Chloroflexia; order Chloroflexales; family Kallotenuaceae; genus LB3-1. The sequence goes on from JADDQE010000114.1 coordinate 5,693, forward strand.
TCCCAGCCGGCAGCGCGACAGGCCCCGTCCAGCCGCTCGTCCAGCCCCACGTCGATAAACCAGCCCTTGAAGAGACGATCGGTACCGATGACCTCTTTACCACTTGACCAGCTCGCGACTGGACGCTTATCGGGTGTTTCTTTCGGTGTGATGCGCGGCATCGTGTTTCCTTCCAACCAGGTGGTACATAACAATACATTCCGTTTGCACACGATACCACCACAACGTGACACCTACCGTCACAACCAGAACTTTTGTTCTTACCGTATCCCTATCGTGCGACCGGCGCGAGTTTCAGCAGGGTAAGCGCAGGGGTGCGGAGCCATTTCCATACGATGATCTCCAGCAAAGTCTACTAGTGGAGATAGACCAAAAGGCGGTTCCGAATAGCGCGGCGGGTGGTGTAGTTAAGGTCTACTCACCGGCGTCGGTACGTGCCTCGCCTGTGTCGGCCGAACCTCGCGGGCGGTCGGACGAGTGTACAAATCGCTACAACCGCCTAGCCGTGAGGCTGACGCAAGCTCCGGTGCTTATGCTCGTCCAGAGCACTTTGAATGCTGCCTTGGGGTCAGCAGCCTGAGGAATCGCAGGGTTTGGCCAACCCCAAGCATACTGCACGCAAAAGATACAGGATTAACCTGTGCCGCTGTCAGGAAGGAGGATCGCATGACTGAGTTTGCCGCCGCATCGAGTGACCATGCCAGCCACTTGGCCACGGCGAGCTTCGCTGACTTATGGAACGTCGCGCTGTCTTCGTGGGAACTACCAATCGGCGCTGATGGAAGCACCACACCTCAGATTGTGGCGGTCATGCTGCAGCGTTTTGTCGCAGTTACCTGTCGCGACGGAGACGCCGGGCGAGTTGCCTTCATGCTGCTTGACGAGCCCACACATGCAGTGCAGCAAGTAGTCGTACGCAGAGGCTGGCCCTCCTGGCGCGACCTGCTGATACCCGTGGAACTTATCGCGAGCATCGAACCCGAGCACATTCGGCTGAACATTGATCGGTCCGAGCTCGACAACTTTCCGGAGTATCGCCCCGACGAAGTGATCGAGGCTGATATTCGGCAGGCGCTCTACGACGCGCGCACGTATACCACAGGCGAGGATTACCTTACGATTCAAATCAGTGTGCGAGACGGCATAGTGGTGCTACGCGGCAACGTTCACGACGAACGGCGCAAGCTCCAAGCGACGGCACTTGCGCGCCGCGTTCGCGGCGTTCACGCTGTCCGGAACGAGCTGATTGCAGATGATACGCTCCGGCTGCAAATCGAGGCGGCGTTTCAACAATCGCCGCAGCTTGACGTAGCCGATCTGCGGGTCGACCTCAGCCTGGGCATGGCCCGACTGCATGGCGTCGTAACGTCGTTGAAGCAGCGCGCTACCGCCGCGCTGATCGCACGACAAGTCAAGGGTGTTCGGATTGTCAATAACGCGCTACGCCTAGCCGCCCTCGATACCGAGTAACGAGCGCGAAGATTTACATACAGCTTCTATGCGAACCGTCGATAGGCTCCATGCCTCATCATTTGTGCCCTACATTCCCGTGCAGGTCGTTCGTTAAAGCTCGCCCTAGGGCTGGCTTGGTGGCTGGTATCACTAGGTGCTTGGTGGTGCCGCCGTCAATATATAGAGCAGCGTAAGGGCTGCAAACATCGCTAAGGAGCCAGCCCCGACCCACATGACCCGTCGATCCACCGCTTCAACTATGGCAGAAGCGGCGCCTAGTGTCCCTATCCATGCCCCAAAGCGGGCGCCGACCCAACCAAACCACAGCGCCATCAGCCCACCCACGATCATGATTGGTGGTATGGTGCTTGTGCTGATGCGCGGGTAAACCATTAACGCTGAGATCGCGTAGAGCCCCAGAACCATGAAGCTACCTGCTGCGACAAGGTTACCGCCGACCAAGGTTGAGCTCGCATCAGCCCGCTGGAGCCTCGAGGCGTACCAGATATCCAAAGAGAGGGCCGGCAGCACCATCAGCAGGTGGGCAGTGACGCCGAGCCTCTCACCGATGCTTCAAATGCCAGCAAGTGAGAGCAGCCCGGCCCGTAAGCCGAGCGCCATCAACATGACCACGCTGGCAAATCCCGCACGGCGTGTCAGATGGAGCACAAAGTTGCTGAAGAATATGGCGACCGACAAGATGACCACTGGGTAAAGCCATTCCGGCCGCGCCCAAAACGTGGCCGGAAACTGAGGATCGTTGACCACGGTGATGGCGTCCCACTCGGCACTAGCTGCCTGCGTCAAAGTTAGCGTGCTTGCCGCCATTATCAGCGCAGCCAGCACGTGTTGAACACGGAGCTCGCCAAGTTTCTGCCAGCCGTGCCTAGGCAGCTGTGAAAGCAGGATTGCTCCGGTCGTCAGCATAACCAGCGCCGCCCCCGAGGTGATGAAGATGTGCGGCAGGCTCCAACCAGTAATGTCTAAGCCATAGATCACATGCCAGAGATAAGTCGGACGGTGCAGACAGCGCAAGATAGGCAGACGCGAGCGCAAGCATGCCGACAAGCGGCTCGGACCGGAAACGCTGACGCAATCCACCCGCTCCCCGTAGCAGGAGCAGCAACCCGCCGAGGGCGAACAGCGCCGTGAGAAACAGGCTGCCGTAGATCAGTTTGTGCGGCGCCCACAAGAAGTCGTCCACAGCCGTACCAACCCCGTACAGTCGATGCCAGGCTTCATCCCAGGCTGCTCCGGTAACAAACAGCATTCCGCTGACGACGGCGAGCACACCAATTCCCTGGCGTACGGCAAGCGCGCGAGCATTAACTGGCAGTGTGGAGCTGCGCACATCGGGGCTTAGATACAGCCACCACGTAAGAAACGCGAATCCGAGGATCAAACCCGAGAGCACGGCAACGCCGACGAAAAACAACAGGTTGATGCGCGCTGCACCACCCCAGTAAGCAATCGCCACAAGGATTAGCAGGGCTACCCCGTAAGTCAACACCCCGCGAGCTGCGCTCCATAGCCGCCGTAGATCAATGTCTGGTCACACCATCGTCCGCTCCTGCTCTCGTTCGAGCTGTATCTAGACGGCCGTCATCTCACCGTGATTATACCCACACGCGTCCCACGACTA
>JADDQE010000052.1 GCA_016781525.1 bacterium
ACGGTCAATTAGCACCTGACCAGCCTACATCAATAGCTGCCCTGGCAACAATTGCCAGGGCAGTTGCATATCTTGTCAGTCGTGATTTCCGCATAGTGGCTGCGCATACCAGGGGAGTGCGTGCACATCCACGTTGGCCGATGAGCGGGCCCGACATTTTTTGGGCCTGTGCCCGATGCTCACCTCGATTTCGGCTAGGAGCGCCAACCGTTCGGCTGGAACGGTTGCCGCTGGCGCAAGCCTCGTGGCAATCGTCGCCCACTCCTCCGTCCATAGAGCATCTCGATACTCAACACGCCCTCCGTTTGAGGCCTCCTCGTTATGTGAAGCTCCTAGAGCAGATCAATTTCTCGGCAGATTGGAATGCCGAAGCTGCCCGTGGCACCCAGCGTGCTAATGTCCGCGCCGGCGTGGGCGAGCGAACCTATACCAGTCGGAGCTGCTCGCTGATACTTGGCAATCGCGTTACTTAGGCCGGGTGGCCGAAAAAGGGTTGATCAGTGGCTATATCATTGAGTCTCATTACTCGTCGGGTGCGCAACTTCATGCCAGTCAAGCTGCCATCCGTCGAGCATGAACAGACGGCACTTCCTCCGCGCGATGTTCGCACGGGTATGTCTCTCGGGCTATTTGAAGGCCCGCTCGCGCAGGTGTCATTGTCGGTGGCGTCGGGGAGCCTCGGGACTGGGCTGGCACTGATGCTTGGAGCCAATGAATTGGCGCTGGGGCTCCTCGCAGCCTTGCCGGTTATGGGTGCACTTGCGCAAGTTCCCGCGGCGTGGTGGATCGAGCGACATGGCAATCGTAGGCGTCTCGCCGTAATCGGCTCGTTGGGCCGTCAGTTCTGGCTCATCCCTGCGGTGCTGCTCTTCGCCCCAATCCCATCTTCGGTTAAGCTTGTATGCTTCTTATTCGCGATTGCGTTCGGCCAGATGCTGCTCGCGCTCGCTCAGAACGCATGGCAAAGCTGGATGGCCGATTTGGTACCCGCTACGGTCCGCGGCCGCTATTTCGGTATTCGAGGAGCGCTCATGAGCGCTACAGGCATGACCGTCGGATATGCGGGTGCCTGGTTCATCGATCGCAGCGAAGCTGTTGGGGCGGCGGCACCAGCCTATGCCGCGCTCTTGATCCTGGCGGCCGCATGTGGTGGCGTTGGCTCGATATTGCTTGCCCGGCAGCCGGAGCCCGCGATGCAGGCCAACACCTCAATCTGTCTTTCAGCGCTCGTGCGCATGCCCCTACAGAACCCGCGCTTCCGCCGCTTTGCCGCCGTGTTTATCGTCTGGCAGGTTGCACTTGGCGTAGGCTCGCCCTTTTTCATGGCATACGGACGGACGGCTCTGCAGCTGCCGCTGCACATGCTGGCCCTGACCGAAACACTTACAGCGCTTACCGCCGTGCTGACACAGCCACAATGGGGCAAGGTAGCGGATCGGATCGGACACAGTCGTGTGCTGCGGCTGTCGATGTTGCTGGTCGTGCCGCTGCCGTGGATGTGGATCGCCTCAACGCCTACGAATACCTGGCCGCTCATCATCGGCTCGCTGCTGGGTGGGATCGCATGGTCGGGTGTACTGGTCACGCAGATGAGCCGGCTGATGGAACAGACGCCGAGCGATGGCCAGTGCTCCTATTTCGCGGCGTTTTCGGTCGCGACCGGTGTACCCTTTATGCTTGCGTCCCTAGGAGCTGGCGCCGTGATGAGCGTTCTGGGAACGGAGCCGCTTGCGCTGATGGGCAGTCAAATTCATCCCTATATCGGGTTCTTCGTCGCCAGTAGCGCGCTCCGCCTCGTGGCGGTCATCATCGGCTGGAAGTCGTTGTAGCGAGATTGTCCGCGTGAGTCGCGTAGCGGGTATCAGTATCCTGGCCATGTAAGCAGCGTGGCGCTGTCGCGCCCATCACACCATGAGGGCGGCGGAATAATGCTACGCTGGTCCGCAGTCGAGGGGCGCCGAATCCTCGCTCGCGGCGCAAGCGCCGGCGCGACGGGGTGTGCTATCATCGGGGACACACGCAGGCGGTCAAACCATCTCTAGCGAGGTGCCGCATGAAAACCGCAATAGTGTATGCCCGCGAGATGCGCGGGTCTAGCTTGGACGAGCAGCTGGCGCTCTGTCACCAGCTTGCGGCTGCCGAAAATTTGATAGTGGTCACCGCAGTGGTGGACTTCCAGAGTCCCACGCCCGCCTATCGCCTTGGCCTACGAGGAGTACTTGACATGGTGGGAGCTGGCGACGTTCCAGTCGTGCTGGCAGTCTCGCCCCAACATCTCAGCAAAGATCCAGTCCGTCTACAAGCCCTGAACGACATGTTGCGGGAGAAAAACTGCGAAATTAGGTACGCGGTGACCGACTAGCAAACAGCTTCGACGCCGCAGCGTACCCACTCGAAGCGCGCCAAAGCACTCGCCCTTAAGCGTTATGACAAGATGGGCTGGGCCTGGGCTCCACGGCTCGCGAGACAACTTCAACGAGCAGCCATGTGACCCCCAATGTAGGACTAACTGCTGACGGCACCCGCCTCCTACCTTGGCGTCGCGAAGTCCTGTGTCCAGAACGGGCGGTTGGCGCTGTTGGGATGGCGGGCGTAGCCGACGCCAATTTCGCGAAAGGCGCAGTTGAGGAGATTGGCACGATGGATAGAGCTCGCCATCCAATCGCCGATTACCGAAGTAGCCGAGAGTTGCCCCATCGCGATATTCTCCACGACCAGCTGAAAGCTGTAGCCGGAGGCCGCGATGCGATCCCAGAGCAGCTAAACATTACAAAAACGCCCGATCTGGTCGCGCTCAGAAGCGCAAGCGTAGCACAAACTGCCGCCGAGGAATGGGAAGCCCAATGCGGCATTAGAGACGTCCGACAGCGCGGGCACGACTATCACGCATACATTTGGGACGGCGCCCGTGGTAGGCGCCGGATTGGGACCGGCTCCACATGCTAATTGTCATGCCCGCTCGCCGGCAGGTTACTTGTCGCCGACCAGCCGCCGTCGATCAACAACGTGTGGCCGTTAACCATCGCCGCCGCAGGCGAGCAGAGAAACAACAGTGCAGCGGCGACGTCCTCGGATAGCCCTACACGCCCGGTCGGCACAACCCCAGCCCAGTCGGCGGCATAGTTGGGATTGTCGCTCAGATTCCGCTCGTTGAGCGTTGCGCCGATCCCAAGGGCATTTACTGTAATGCCCGAGCGTCCCAGTTCGAGGCCCAACGTCCGCGCCATATGTTGTAGGCCCGCCTTTGTAATACCATAGGCGGCGAAACCTGCAATCGCCTGCACGCCCGTGACCGAGGACGAGAAGACAATGCGTCCGCCGCTGCCTTGTGCAATCATCTGGCGAGCAGCAGCTTGAGCCGCGAAGAACGAGCCTTTCAGATTCAAATCAACCAGGGTGTTCCAGGTTGCCTCGTCGGTTTCCAAGAAGGGCACGTTCAGCGTCACGCCCGCGTTCGCGGCTAGAATATCAAGTCGGCCCCACAGCTCGACGGCCCGCACAACCATCTGTTGGTTCGCCGCCACGCCTCGCAGATCGGCTTCAAACGCTTCAGCCCGTCCTCCTCGCGCACGAATTCGGTCCACCACCGCTACCGCGCGCTCCGCTTCGCCATAGTGGGCCACCAATACAGCTGCGCCCGCGCCCGCAAGCGCCTCGGCCATAGCAGCACCGATCTCGCGGTTGGCGCCCGTCACGATCGCCACCTTGTCGTGCAAGTTGGAAACTGTCATCGAAGGTCTCCCCTGGATAGTTCTGGGATAGCAAGGGTTCGTCACCGCGAGTATAGTCCTGGACAAGCTCCACCTTCTCAACATTGCCTATTCCGGTCATGTTTACTGTCAACAAGGACGCTCGACAGATGTCGAGGCCGGGAGCTGCAGCTCGACGGAGGGTAGCCCCGTAATAGTTTGGACAATTCAGTATGGATTAGCGCACGCGCTGGCCAACGACGTCGCTGGTGTTTTCGTGGAGAGGTTTCGTCTCCTGAGTGGACAGTTCGTTGCCCTGGCCGAGCGCCTTGGGGTGGTTCACAGGCAGCGACCTTCCTCATGGCTGCTTTCAGGCACGGGCAGTCGATGTTGCCCAGCACCCGATCAAGCTTAGTTGTACGTGCGCTACGGCGGCAGGTGCTTAGCGCCGTCGCTGTAGCTACCCTCCACTCATCGGTTCTCATGGCGTTCAGGCTGCCCCCCGCTTCCGGCTCGAACGGGACGTTACCGCAGCCGGCGCTCCCATTGGAAGTGCCATCATGTGCTCAGCTCACACGGTTCTGGCGTGCAGCGATATAGGCGGTGGCGGTGCCCCCTGGTACAAAGGTTCCCTTTGCGGGAGCGCGCAAGAGTTGTCAGGACGTTAAGCGTGTTGTATATGGTGGTTAACAAGGTAAGCGACCAACGTCTCACGTGGATTGGTGCAGAGCCCAGGGAGACGGCAAAGATTTGCCTACAGTTGATTCTTGCCAGCGAAAAAACAAACACCGGCTCCACAATAGAGCCGGTGTTGCAGATTCATGACCAAGTTGAAAGGTTAGTTACCGGTGTAGCGGAAGATCCAGAGGCCACTATCCCGATCACTACCAAGGATGTACGTAGTCTTGGTCTTGTCGCCCGGCAGTTGGTGTGCTTCGACACCCCAGAAGTCGTTGCCGTCCTTATCAATATAATGACCGACCTCTTCTATCCCACCTGGTCCAAACTTGACGACCCGCATCCCCGCATCATACCAAGACAGATACGCCAGGTCCTTCGTCTTGTCCATGGCCACCTCATGTACCGACATGGTTCCGCAATCGGAGGCACACGCAGGATCAATCGCCGACGGAACGGAGTAGTTGTCGATCTCCTGGAGGGTGTTACCATTCAACAGGTGGATAGTTCCCCAGCCGTCAAAGGTCGAGTCGGCAGTGACCGAGGCCCCAAGCGTACCAATCGCAGGCATGTCGCCGCCTTCAGGTAAGCCGGTGTATTCAGGTGCGTCGTCGAACAGTAGGTGACCAGCGCGGTGACCAACACAGATTGCCGATGCAGTAACGGTGAACTGGTGTCCTAGAGAGCCGCAGGTGTAGCCATTCGGCGTTAAGCCATTACGCGTACCACCGTGGCTTTGCATGACAATGACCTTATCGTAGCCAGCCAGCTGGCCCGACTCGATCTTCTTTGAGAAGAAGCACGTGCCGCGAGTAAATACGACGATATCGGCTCCAGTGGTGGCTTTATTTGGAACCTCAGCCCGGTCACTGGTGCCGTTGCCGTTTGTATCCTCCTCGCAGCCGCTCCCACCCCAGACCGTTGTGCCAACAAACGGGTGCGTCGCATCGATCTTCACGGTCCAACCAAACTCCCCGGCACCATAGAACCCGGCATTCGATCCAGAGGTGATCTGGAAGCGAGTCCGGCCCGGTGAGAAGTCCTCGTCGGTGCCAATGATGTATTGACCGGTGCGATTCCACTCAGCTTGATGCGCGTTGCCTTCCGGAGGCGCAAAGTCTAGCAGCGGTTCTGGTGACGGATAGTCAGAGTCGTTGATGAACTGTGGGTTCGCCGGGTCATTAACATCGAGCATAACCCAGCCAACATCCCAGTACGACAGCAATGCACGCCATTGGCCGTTGATGTTCTTTACCACCATGTCGTGGAGAAAAACAGACTCGCCGTTCGCAAAATTCTTGTGCGCGGCGGGCCAGTCAAGGATTGACGTCTCTTTGAGGAGCACCGGGTTGCGTGGGTCGGTGATCTCCATGATGTCAACGTCCGTAACCTCTTCGTTGTCCACCATGATGGCGAATGCACGATCACCAGCCTGCCAGCCAAAGACGCTGTGAATCTGACGGGCGCGAGCTAACGTGCCGTTATTCGTATCGCCCTTACCAATCGCTAGCGGAACGATCGCCTTGGGATTCGTCACGTCGTAGAGCGACATGCCTCCGACGCGGGCTGGATCCGATCCGCAGTTCTCGTTGTTCGTCAGGAGCACGTCACCGGTGAAAGCTGCATTTTTTAGCTCGATCACATGCATGCCCTCGCCGGGATAGCTGTTCGGCGGGAACGTGGTGAAGCTAACCTCGCGAGGCGCAGCTGGGTTTGAAATATTAACGGTGTAAAAGCCCCCAGCACCACAGGGCTGCGTATTCAGCCGCCGCGCTGCAAGGTACGCGTACTTCCCGTAAGCCGCGACGTCGGCAATATGACCAGGCTTGTCGGCGCCGATCGCGCCGCTTACCGCTACCTTGCCGACCAGATCCATGTTGCGCCTAGATGGAGGCAGGTGCCCGCCGGGTGTGCCATGCTGCTCATCATGATGAGCATGCTCCTCAATCGGCGAGTCGATATTGTCATCACCAATGATGCGTTCGTTAGACCCAGGACCGGTAATGGCGAACACTGGCGCGCCGAGGAGGGCGAGCACCATGGCTAACACTGCAAAGAAGAACCGACGGTTCATGCGGCTTTCTCCATCATAAAATTGCTGTGACTGGTATCGTCTGAGGGAGACGATACACGGCATAGGCGGACAAAGGCGAGGCTTACAACTCCATAGCCATGATCAATACAAAGAGAGTTACTAGCGGCGATATCAACGAACCACGATGGCCACGCCCCTCAGAGAGTATAGAACGCGGCACCTCCTTGCGCACCAGCAGTGCACGGTAACCCAAGCTTTCTTGAAGGCGGTTCAAGTTCGAGAAAAGAAAAGGTAAAACGGAGTAGAGCTAATATAGCATGCATTAGTCCTGCTGCCAAGTAGTACTGAAGGGTGCAGGCAAGAGTTGTCAGGCGGAGGACATGACCCCTGAGGTGGCAGTTCTTGTCTCGGCTTCCTGCCGCTGCTGGCGCTTACTCCATGCTCGTTTCCAGGGATGCGTCGTTCGCCCGGCAGCAAGTTCCGTCCGAACGGCGGCCAGCACCTCGGGCGACACCGGCACCCGTTCGGGCTGTGCCGTTTCCGCCTGCCCCACCATCGGTGCCTCCCGTCCCGGTACTCGCCGCTGATACGCACGCTGCCTCCGTGGACGGTGGGCCATCGCCTCCGCCCACCGTCCACGCTTCAGCCACGCCCGCACCTTGACCACCTGCCGGGCTCCGTCTGCCTGCCAGATCATCCCTGCCTGCTTCAGCCGGGCACGCACCAGTTGCTTGCAGCCGCTCTCAATCGTGCCACTCCCAATCGGGAACCCGCGTGCCCGGTAGGCCGGGTAGTTCATCCGGGCCTGCTGATTCGTGAAGGAGGTCCAGGCGGCTCTGACGGCATCCCCAGTACGTTGGTGGTGCTGCAACTCGGCCAGAACCTCCGTGACGCGTCCATCCCACAGCGCCTGCAGTTGCTGCTCGGCCCAGCGGCTTCGGTCTGGGTGCGTCTCGCCCCAGATCGTCGTCGCCGCCTTCCAGACATATTCCGTGGCATGAAACCAGTCCAAAATCTGCGTCGCCTGCGGGAAGTGCAGCGCCGCGAGCTCCCACAGCCAGTGCGCCCCATCCCCGACAACCACCAGCTCGGCGGTGGCCGCCCCCCGCCGCAGGGCTTCGGCGTACAGCTGCCAGCCAAACGCTTCGCGCTGGCTCCCCAGTTCCGCGACATAGCTGATTGCCTCGGCCTGCACCACGTCCGCCCAGTGGGCGAGCCTCGGACGGCAGGCACGAACCTGATAGACGGCCCCAACACAGAGTTCTTTCCAGCCCTCGGGCGTGAGGTGCGCTTGCACGCCGTCAAGGGAAACGCAGAGCGGCCCCGCGGGTGCGGGCGGCGCAACGGCGGGGAACTGGTCAGCCTGGAGGGCCGTGAGGTGCGCCTGTTCGACCTCCGCCAACACGGCACCCAGCTGCTCGGTCGCGGCGCGCATGGTATTGGGGGCCACCTGCAGCAAGGTTAAGCGTTCCAACACGACCGCGGCGTCGGCAAAGGAGTCTTGGGTCGCGCCGAGGAGCGCAAGCACTTCGTCGAACGCGGCACTGCGACTGCCAGCACAGAAGCCGAGCTGCTGAGCCAGGGGTGCGAAGCCGTGGTGACAGGTGGGGCAATGGTAGTAGGGGCGCTGGAAGGTGATCGGTCCGAGCAAGGTGCGACAGCTCGCCGGGCGGAGCCGCTGGAAGGGGGCCGGCCGCCCACAGGCACAGGGGGATGTTGCTGGCGGACCGCACGGCACGACCAGCTGACAGAGACTGACAAGGAGGGCGGACCCGAGGTCCGTGAGCGAGGCAATGACCTGTTCCTCGAGCCGTTGCAGGTCTGGGGTTTCTTGGCAGATCGAAGCATGAAGGCGGAGGACCAGGGCACGCATGCGGTCTGTCATGTCCTGCACAATAGCGCCCGGAGAGCATGGGCGTGTGGTACGATCCGGCATGGTCTTCTCCTGTCGTCGTGGTGGATTCGGTGGTGGTACGCCCAATCGTACACGAACAACGGAGAAGACCATCTATTGCTGACAACTCTTGCTCGCTCCCCCCTTTGCGGCGGGCTATGCCATGTGCAACTGTGCGCTATACTGTAGATAGTAGCGCCTTCGTCAACCTCTCACGGCGGCATCGAAGAGGCTCACAGCTTGTTCGACCAATACTGTCCATCATAGGCACACTCTGATAGCACGTCCATTCCCTTAGCGATTATGTATGGTTGGATGCTGTTGAGCTAGCGGATCTAACGTTCTTGGAACGAGCACGACGCAACCACAGCTCGTTGCCGTCATTGTCTTGAACAATGTCGCTGCCGCAAGGAGTTCGCTATGTGGCACATCATTCCGGTCGTCCTCGCCGGCCTGATAACGCTTGGACTTGCCCTCTTTGTGTGGCGTCGCCGGTCCGCGCCGGGCGCCATCAGCTTCGTGTTGTTGATGGCCGCAGTCGGACAGTGGTCGTTCGGCTACGCCGGGGAGCTGGCGAGCTCGAGCTTAGAGACAAAGCTCTTCTGGGCCAAGTTTGAGTACCTCGGCATAGCGACGGTACCACTGCTCTGGCTGGTCTTTGCGCTCCAATACACCGGGCGCGACCGATGGCTCAGCTATCGCACGCTCGTGCTGCTCGCGCTGGAGCCACTTCTGGTGCTGGTACTCGTCTGGACCAATGACTGGCACGGCTTGATCTGGCAGGAGATACAGCTCGCCCCGCGCGAGCCGTTCGCGTTTCTCGAGATAACCTACGGCGTCGGTTTCTGGCTGCACGCTGCCTATGCCTATCTCATCCTCCTGGTCACGACGGTTGTCTTGCTGCAAGCCCTTGCCCGCGCACAACACTTGTATCGCCGGCAAACCTTTGCCGTACTCTTCGGCGCGCTTGCCCCGTGGATCGCCAACCTCCTCTATCTTTCGCGTGCAACCCCCGTCCCACATCTTGATCTGACACCATTTGCGTTTACGATTACCGGCATCATTTTCACGTGGGCGCTCGTTCGCTTCCGGCTCTTCGATATTGTGCCGATAGCGCGCGACGCGATCCTTGAAAGCATGACCGATGGAGTGCTGGTCTTCGACGCTCACAAGCGTGTGGTCGACCTGAACCACGCAGCCGCAGGAATTCTCGGGCTGTCGGAACAGTCGCTGATTGGACGGCGGGTAGCTGAGCTTCCGGAAGAGCTGATCGCAGTGATCGAGCAGGCTGAACATGCGGGTACAAGCTGGGCCCAGGTCATGTGGGTCGTAGGCGAGGAAGAGCGCTGCTTCGATCTGCGCCTGTCGCCGCTCCATCAACGAGGGCGCTCGGTCGGCAGCCTCATGCTCTGGCGTGACATGACAGAGCGCAAACGCGCGGAGGAAGCCCAGATTGCGCTGATCCGCGAGCAGGCCGCACGGAGCCGCGCGGAAGATAGTGTTCGGGCCCGCGATCTCTTTCTTTCGATCGCCTCCCACGAGCTAAAAACGCCGCTGACGGCACTGCTCGGGCATACCGAGGTCCTATACCGTCGCGCCGGGCGGGAGGCGACATTCAGCGAGCGCAACCTTCGGGCGCTTGGCATCATTCATCAGCAGGCGCTCCGCTTGAATAAGCAGATTGCCACATTACTCGACGTGTCGCGTATCGAGCGCGGACAGCTGGCAATTGATCCGCACCCGATGGACGTATGCGTGCTTGTACGCCGTCTCGTAGCCGAGATCGAGCCGACGCTGGAACGTCACATGCTCCACGTGACCGGCTGCGAGACGGTCCTGATGATCAATGGCGACGTGCTCCGACTCGAGCAGGTGCTGCATAATCTGCTGCAAAATGCAATTAAGTACAGCCCATCCGGCGGGCTGATTGCCGTCGACGTGCGACAGCAAGGCGCTGACGCCTGCATTGCAGTCACGGATCAGGGCATCGGTATTCCGGAAGATGCCCAGCCATACCTATTCGAGCGGTTCTACCGGTCAAACAACGTCGAGCAATGGCAGATTGCGGGGCTGGGAGTGGGATTGTATGTCGTCAAGGAGCTGGTCGCTCGTCATGGAGGAACGATCGAGGTCCAGAGCCGCGAAGGTCAGGGGAGCACCTTTACCGTTCGCGTGCCCTTATGTTCGGAGCCACCGGCGCCACCAGCTCCAGCTCCTGTCGTAACGAGCGCCTTCAACTGAGCCCTTATTGTGGAGACCACCGACACAGATTGCCGGCGGTGGTCTGAGTACACGCTCACGCGGACGAGGATCCCGGCGAATTTCTGGCACCTCCGACTAACCGGCGCTACCAGCCTTCGGCGGATCGGATGCGCTTGATTTGGTCGACATGGTCCGCGCCATGGTGGGCATAGCTCTTCAAAATATCTTCAAGGCTGATAATACCGCGCTCGGGATGGTATGCCGTTCGCCGCCAGCTCGCCTCGGGCACTCGCTCAAACAAGAGGGTCCAGCGGGCATGGAGCGCGCGTAGCAGCGCCAGTGACATCTCGATTGGCGTATCCCTAGTATCGGGGAGCTCTGCCCAAGCGTCCTGGTCGTAAGGCTTGAGCGCTGGCTGTTCCTCCGTAAGGAGCAGTTTCACCCGCAGAAATGAGTTCAAGTGCGAATCCGCCACATGGTGGACGAGCTGGCGTATGGTCCACGCGTCGACGTCCGAGCGCGCGTCGAGCTGTGTCTCATCCAGGTCGGCCACCGCCGCGCCCAGTAGTGCCGGAAGCTCACGCATTGCCCCAATCAGCTCGGTCCGTTGTTCGACAGTTAACATGGCTCAGTCTCCTCAGGATAGCGGCTTGCCTGCCGATATAGGGGCTGGAGCCTGCTGCGGCGCCCGCTCTTTACCGAAGGCCAGCAGCGCGACACTCGCCAAAATGATACACATGGCGACCAGGGCAAAGCCCGTTACACGCTCGCCGGCGATGCCAACACCTAGTGCCACCGCGACAATCGGATTAACATAGGCGTAGCTGGCCGCTACCGCTGGACGAACCCGCGGCAGCAGATAGGTGTACGCGCTGAAGGCGACCAGCGCGCCAAAGACAACCAGGTACAGCAGCGCGAGCACGGGCCGTGGACCAGGCAGCGTCGCAAGCCGCTCGCCTAAGCCGACGCTCAGCACTAAGAAAAGACCGCCGGCGCAAAGCATCTGGGCGGCGCTCGCCATCAGCCCCGACGGGAGCGAGAGCCGCGGACTCAACACCGAGCCAAACGCCCAGCTCATGGCAGCGGCAAGGAGTGCCACCGCACCCACCGGGCTGGCGCGCAGGTCCCCCTCGAGATTAAGCAGCACGACTCCGACAAAGCCAAGACCGAGGGCAAGCCAGTCGGACCGGCGCGGCCAGCTACCCCATAGCCCCGCAAACAACGCGGTCCAAATCGGCACGGTGGCGATGCCCAGGGCGGCAAGCCCTGAGGCCACCCACTGCTCCGCAATCACCACTCCGCCGTTCCCCCCAATCAGCAGGAGCCCCCCGATGAGCGCTGAAGCTGCCCACTGCCGACGAGTGGGCGTCGCCGCCCCGCGTGCGCGCAGCACCGTGTAGAGCCCAATGCCCGCAAGGGTAAAACGGACACCCGCCATGAGCAAGGGCGGAAACCCTTCCAGCGCAACCCGAATGGCGAGGTAGGTCGAGCCCCAAATGAGATAAATTGCCAGCAGCGCCAACAGCGTACCCGCGGATAGCGGAATTTTAAAACGTTGCATACCAAGATTGCCCAATTGAGCTCGCGCCGACCACGGAGGCCATCGCCGGCGCGACATCATTCCAGCCATTTCCGCTCGCGGTCACAGGCGAGACGATCTCGTTTCCGACCGCGACAGCCTGGCGTGCGCTACAGTACAGTTCGGCAGATCGCCGCCGCGAAACGCTGGGCCGCAGCCGGCGCATCGGCGACAAACAGAAACGGCTCGATCAGCTCCAGCTCCATGAGACGAAAGATTCCGTCGACGCCACGGCCATCGGCTGTGAGATCAAGCAGCTGGCGGTAGGTAGCAAAAGCGATGGAGGTCATCGCTTACCGCAACCGGTCGAGAACGGCCGCGCTGTCGAGCACGGTCGCAAACTCTTCATGGAGACTAGCAAGCGAGACGGCATGAATATCTTCCGCGCGATAGCGTGCGCCATCCGGACCCGTCCGGTCAAAGGTGGCGGTAGCATCCGAGACCACAAGCGCGGTGAAGCCGAGGTTACCCGCCATCCGCGTGGTCGTCGAGACACAGTGATCGGTGGTCAGCCCAACGATGACAAGCGTATCGATGCCAGCACTGCGCAGATGCTGCTCAAGGTCCGTCCCGATGAAGGCGCTGTTGACCTGCTTGCGCACGACGGGCTCGTCACGTTCCGGCCGCACCACGGCCTTGATCAGATTGCCAGGCTGATCGGGTCGCAGCGGCGACTCCGGGCTCTGTGACATATGCTGGACATGCACGATCGGTCGCTGTGTTCGCCGCCATTCGCGCAGAAGCTCGGCCATGCGCAGCTCGGCATTTGGATTATTTCGTCGGCCCCAGATTGGCTGATCAAAGCCCTGTTGAACGTCGATCAGCACGAGTGCCGCCGTCTGGGGTAAAAATGGCATCACGGTCTCCCTTTAGCGTAGTGGTAGGACGAAATATTTTCCAGCATCAGTCATTCCCTCGCGGATGTAAAAGCGGTGGGCCCGCTGGCGCTGGTAGCCCGACTCCAGCGTCAGCCTGTGGCAGCCGCGCTCACGTGCCAACTCGACGGCGCGTCGAAAAAGGGCGGTCGCGGCCCCACTACCGTGCTCACCTTCGGTAACGATCAGGTCCGGGACATATCCCTCCAGCGTCGGCTCATTCAGCCGTGGGCGAAAGTGGAGGGATAGCACTCCGATCGGCACGCCATCTCGCTCCGCCAGGAGGCTGCCGACGTTGGCATCGGCGACATGCTGCAGAAACACCGTCTGCACCGCCTGCCGGGTCCCCTCGGTCAAACGTGGCCGTCCGAGCTCTGCCAGCAGCGCCGTCACCGCTTCAAAGTCTTGCGGCTCCATACGCCGAATAATCAGCCCCTCGGCCATCGTATGCTCCTTAACACCTAATCAGTTTGCACGGTTGCAGGATACGGCTAATATCGTCAAAGGACAAGCGCACGGCTGCCAGTGGCAGGTGGGAGGCGCGACCTCCCGCGTTAGCGAGCAGTGGAGGTACAGGTAGTTAGTGACGAATGTCCCCCCTCAGGGGGATAAAGTTCCCCTGCTAAAGGGGATAGCGCCGCGACCGGCTGG
The DNA here is from genome assembly GCA_016781525.1 of bacterium. Classification (GTDB taxonomy): domain Bacteria; phylum Chloroflexota; class Chloroflexia; order Chloroflexales; family Kallotenuaceae; genus LB3-1. Next base: position 13,604 of record JADDQE010000052.1, read on the forward strand.
CGACTATACTCAGATCAACAAAGGACAGCAACTAGTCATGCGGGGTGACTGGATGCTGTCCTCTGGCATTATACGCCAATTACCGCCTCAATCCAGCCCAAAGCAGTGTTTTCCACCTAAGATTGCCTGCGGGTGAAACACCCTTCCCGCGGTTCTGTTTCATAAAGGCCTCCCGCGGTGAGCCTCGATTACGCATCTACGAGCTTGCCGCAAGAATGTTAGCCGGCGGGAGGACCCGCCAGCCCACCACGGCGCTTAGCACTTGAAGGAGCTCCGGAGGCACGCATCACCTACGGGCACCCTTGCGCAAGGTTGTGTATCGTCGAGTACCACTTAATGATCGCCGATCAACGGACGAGTGAGCCGTTTCATGCTCTGGGCTACAATGAAGGTACATTCGGCCAGACAGAGGAACGTACGGATGTCACTTAATGTCGAAACTGTCCTTCGCGATCCCGGGCGGCTCGCCGCCCTCCGCGCGCTCGCGCTCCTTGATAGCGCAATCGACCCCGCCTTTGACCGACTGACGCGTCTGGCGACCAAGGTGTTAGGGGTACCGACCGCGCTGGTTTCGCTCGTCGACGAGGACCGGCAGTTCTTCAAGAGCTGCGTTGGCCTCTCCGAGCCATGGGCGGCAGAGCGGCAAACGCCGCTGTCACACTCATTCTGCCAGTACGCAGTTGCTACAGGCGAGCCGTTTATTGTCGAGAACGCACGCGAACATCCACTCGTCGACACGAATTTGGCGATCGAAGCCTTGGACGTTGTGGCATATGCCGGCATACCGCTCGTGACCTCGGATGGTTTTGTCATCGGCACGGTGTGCGTGATCGATCGGGTACCCCGTTCGTGGACAGCGGACGAGATCGAGACGCTGCGCGATCTTACGGGTATGGTCATCACCGAGATCGAGCTCCGTGGTGAAATCGCCGAGCGGCGACGAATGATGCGCGAGCGCGACCAGCTGCTTGAGCGTGAGCGCACTGCGCGCGAAGCAGCCGAGCGTGCGCAGGCGCGCTTCGCGCTGCTGGCCGATGTCAGTAGCCTCCTTGCGGCATCATTGGACCCCGACGTATCCCTACCGGAGCTCGCGGATCTGCTCAGCTGCTCGCTTGCCGATCGCTGCGAGCTCTACCTGTACACGCCGTCGCTCCAGCTCCAGCTAAGCGCCAGTAGCCACCCTCGCTCCCGGCCGTTGCTCCCATCCGGTCTATGTGCCGACTCGCTCGGACCACGTTGGGAAAACCATGATGTCGTACGAGTGCTGCGAACGCGCAAATCCCGCTTGCTGGAGCACGTGGCCAACGCGGGATTGACGGAGCTCACCGACGACGGCAACACGGACGCGGCCTACCCGACGCCGCCGCCCGCGGCGCTTATTGTCGCGCCGATTGCCGGAGGAGAAACGGTGCACGGGCTCTTGCTCTGCAGCGTCAGCAGGCAAGAGCAGCCTTGCGATGCTGATGATGTGGCGCTGGTGGAAGAAATCGGGAAGTGCATCGCAACAGCGGTTACGAATGCGAAGCTCTACCGCGAGGCGGTACAGGCGCTACGTACGCGTGACGATGTGCTGGCGGTTGTCACACACGACCTGCGGAACCCAATGCAAACAATGCAGATTTACGCCACCGTCCTACAGCACTATGCGCAACGGCACGACTTCGGCAAGGCAGTGATCGAGGAAGCGGTAGCACAGATTGGTCGAGCAGGCGCCAAAATGTCGCGGCTGCTCGCCGAATTGTCGGACGTCGCGATGCAGCAGGCGGGTCAGAGCCATAGGCTACGTTGCAGCCCGGTGGAGCTTGTCGGCCTGGTTGGCGAGGTGGTTGCCCAACACCAGGCGCAGATAAAACGGCACGAGATACGGGTCGCATCAAGTGCTTCCGAGGTTGTCGCGGTGCTGGATCGCGAGCGGATCGAGCGGCTGCTGGTGAATCTACTCGCGAATGCGCTCAAATATAGTCCAGATGGCGGCGAGATCAACGTGGTCGTCGGGCACGAACAGCACGACGAGACCCGATGGATAACCGTCGAGGTGAGCGATCAAGGGTGTGGCATTCCGGAAGGCGACCTGCCCCACATTTTTGAGCCCTTTTTTCGCGCGAGCAATGTCCCGTCAAGCTTACGGGGCATGGGCCTAGGCCTCGCCAGCGTCCAGCAGATCGTTGAACAGCACCGTGGGACGATCCACGTCACAAGCCGCGAAGGTGCCGGAACAACTTTTACGGTGCGGCTTCCTGACGCGGACGGGTGTGGCAAGACGGAAGCAGCGTACGCCGTGCCCGGACGCGAGGGACAGGAGCAGCAGCCGCGCGCACGACCCTAGTCTAGCTCAATCAGGCCGAGCCGGACTGCCGTCAGCGCAGCCTGCACCCGATTCGGCTGGTCGAGCTTCTGCAGAATGCGCTTGATATGGCTGCGCACCGTTTCTTCGCCGATTGGCGGCGACGAGGCGATCTCTTTATTAGAACGATTGGCGGCGACGAGGCGCAAAATCTCAAGCTCACGAGGAGTAAGCTGTGGCGGCATGATAGCGGCGCTAGGCTCGGCAGTCGACGATAGGCGGCGGAGCAGGCGTTTGGTAACGGCAGGTTGAAGGTACGCTTCCCCGCCGGCAATAACGCGAATGGCATGAACCAGCTCGGTTGTGGGCGCGTCCTTGAGGATGTAGCCATCGACATTGCTCTCAAGCGCAGTGACGATCTCCTCGGCGTTATCCACCCCGCTCACGATCAGCACACGCGTTTGCGGCGACACCTGCTTAATCGAGCGCGCTGCCTGAAATCCGCGCATGCCCGGCATGCGCACGTCAAGCAGCACCAGATCCGGCTTGAGCGCCTGAGCCTGCTCGATCGCTTGCAAGGCTGTGGCGGCCTCCCCAACCACTTTCAAGTCATCTTCAAGCTCGAGCAAGAGCCCGATGCCCCGCCGCACCACTTCGTGATCATCCACAAGCAATATACGTATCTCTGCCATCGACCTACGTTAAGCTTCTCTTAAGGAGTGCACTCATCGGCACCTCAACATTCACCTGCGTGGACTTGCACGAGAAATGCGTATGACAGGTTACTGCCATCAGCGCAGTAGGGCTTAGAACCTGGTCTCGAGCGCGCGAAGAGACCCGCTGCCTACTTGACGGGCTCGGCTATCGTGACGAGGCGGTATTTCTTAGAGAGACTTCCTCGGACAATCACATTGTCGCCAATACAGGAGACGAGCGTAACCTGCTCCTTACCCGTCGGAAGCACGTACTTGATCTGGTCCGGCGTGACCTGCACCGAGCGGGTGACCTTATACTGGCGCCGCACGCCTGCTGCGTCCGTCAGAACGACCAGGGCACCCGGTTTTAGCTCACGGAGACGCGCGAAGGGCGCAGGAATTTTTGGGGTCGACTTGAAGCGTAGCACATGGCCCCAGAAGACGATGTTATCGCCCTGCCCGGGCTTGGCACTCAGGTTGTACCAGCCGATATCATGATTGGGAACAATCGGGTAGCGGCGTTTGTCGAGGCCAACCGAGATGGTGCGCATATCGAGATCGATCGCCGGAATCTTCATGCGGACCGGCGCAGTAGTCTTGGCCGAAGCTGCACCTCGAACGGGCGATGACTGGTTAGCCGTAGCGCTCATGGGGGCCAGCAACGTCAAGCCGACCAAGAGAGTGAACAGCCAGATGCGGTGGGAACGAGCGGGCAAGCAGTGAGTACGGAACATCGCTTTCTCCATTGATAAGCGGCAGGAAGACAACATGCTGGTCGAGCGAGCCTCTCGTGCCAACAAACAGAGCTTTGGGTGAGGTAGCATCCGCGTCATAACTTTCGGTGTACAACTATACTCGCAAGAGATTGGTCGACGACAGCTCAGAGCGGTCGGCTACCACATAGCTCGCGTGGTGCGACGAGTGTAGCACGCGGCATCCTCGCCAGCAACTAGTCCATTATAACTACACTACGAGTGCCTATGTGAGCGGATTGCCGAGGACTGCAATGCAACGAAATAGCGAACCGCTCGGCACAATACAGCCAAGCGGTTCGCGGTTGGGGTGGGTACGAGAACGGGTCGAGCCCGGGGACAGGCGGACCTTTGGTGAGCTGCCAGCTCACCGCACCGTGCGGGGCGGATGCAGGTGCTTAGTGTACCCCAACGTGGACGGCAATCGTGTTGCAGAGCAGATCGTAGTCAAACGGCTTGTCGATGAACGCGGCCGCGTCAAGCGCCGACGCTTGCTGTCGATTTCTACCGGCCGAGAACACAACTACAGGAATATTTTTCAGTCGGGCGTCGCGCTGCTGTTCTTTGCGGAAGGCTGGTCCGTCCATGACCGGCATCATCAGGTCAAGCAGAATCAGGCTCGGCAGCTCTGCGGCGGTCTGCAAATAATTCAAGGCTTCCTGGCCGTTCCGGGCCGACACCACGGGGTAGCCTTCATCCTCTAAAATATCGGTGACCATCTGCCGAACCTCGTCCTCGTCGTCCACGACCAGAATGGTAGCTTGCGTGCGCGTCTGTGTATACATGTCGAAACGTTCCGAGTGACGCGACATCGTGGGAAAGCGCTTCGGGATGAGGTTAACCTTCGCGAAAGCGTATTGTTGGTCGGAATGATTCATGACTTTATCAATAACCATTGCAGCCAGCCTGTCAGATGTTCAGAGTCAAAATAATGTAAGGGCTCCTAGCGGCCCTGCCAGGATACCTGAGCCAGCCGAGCTAAACAAAAACGCTCACATGAGTTCGACAGCTACAGGCAATTGACACTTGGTATTAGACCAAGCCGAAGCCGGTGCCGCAAGCAATAACAGCTACCTCAGGTGATACAAATTGTGATATAAAAACTGATACGTAGTCGACAGCTGCACGACTGGTGCGCGTTGACGCCGACGCTCGCCAATTGAGTGAACCGGCAAGCATAGTGTGGGCCGCTTAGCCATACTATAGATGGGAGCCATGTGCCACAGCCACAAGTTCCAGACACATTCGGTGCATGGCTGCAACTGCGACGCAGAGCAGTGGATCTAACCCAAGCGGCCTTAGCACAGCAGGTTGGGGCATCGCTCATCACCATTCGGAAGATTGAACAGGGTGCACTGCGTCCTTCACGCCAACTTGCTGAGCTGTTAGCTGACGCGCTACAGATACCAGCGGAGCAACGTGGCACATTCGTACAGGCTGCGCGGTCCCAGCCTGAGCAGCAGTCAACCACACTGGCTGCAGAATCGATGCGCGCGAGCAGTCAAGCGATCTCAGCCCATCTTCCTCTACCGCCAACACTAACTATTGGGCGAGCGGAAGAGATCGCAAACATCGTGGGCCTCCTGCGTGACCAGGATGTTAGGCTCGTAACCCTGACTGGACCTGGCGGGGTTGGAAAAACACGCTTGGCAATTGAGGTAGCTCGCGCTCTCGAAAACGAGTTTGGGGATGGCGCCGTGTTTGTCACGCTGGCGAGCCTCCGAGAGCCTGGCCTGCTCGCCGATACCATCGCACAAGCTCTCGGCATCCATGGAGAGGGCTCCGCCGCCCCGCAGCATTTGGTGAGCTACACTCGTGACAAACACCTGCTGCTCGTGCTGGATAACCTCGAGCACCTCGTTGCCGGCGTTGACGTGATCGCGGACCTAATTGGAGGCAGCGCGCAGCTACGCGTCCTTGCCACGAGCCAGATTGTGCTCGGTGTGTATGGGGAGTACACGGTACCGGTAGCACCGCTGCGCCTGCCGGAACGGAGCACGAACGTCGCCGCCGCTCACCTGCCGGAAAGCCCGGCGGTTGACCTATTTCTAAAGCGGATGCGGGCCGCCAACGGAGGGTATCAGCTGAAGAGCGCGGATGTCGAGGCGATTGTCGATATCTGTTATCAGCTTGATGGTTTACCACTGGCAATTGAGCTCGCGGCGGCCTGCACCCGGCTAATGCCGCCACCGGCCTTGCGCTCGCGCTTGCGGAACCGCTTTGACCTATTGACGAACCATGCACGCACAGTCCCCGAGCGCCATCACACACTGCGTAACACCCTTGATTGGAGCTTCGGACTGCTGGACGAGCCGGCCCAAGAGCTGTTTATGCAGTTCGGCGTGTTTGCCAACGGAGCAAGCTTAGCAGCCGTCGAAGCGATTGAGGGCGACCAAGGGGCACGGCGGATGCCCATTCTCCAACATCTACGCACGCTGGTGGAGCATAGCCTGCTGTTGCAGGAGTCCGTGCAAGAGGCCGAGCCGCGCTTCGCGATGCTGCAGACGATTCACGAGTACGCGTGGGAGCGACTACAGGAGAGCGGACGCGCGGCGGCAGCGCAAGCTCGTCACGTCGAATATTTCAGCGCCCTTGCCAAGGAGGCTGAGCCACACCTCGTCGGCCCAGACCAGGCAGCTTGGCTGCAACGCTTGGAGCGCGATCACGACAATTTCCGTGCGGCGCTCACCTGGGCCCTGGGGCAGGCAGGCGCGGAGATTGCCCTCACGCTCGCGTCCTCGCTGGCGCGGTTCTGGTGGCTACGTGGCTACCTGGGCGAGGGCCAGCGGTGGTTGGAACAAGCGCTCCAACGGCCTAGTGTACAGAGCGCCGCAGCCAACCCACTGCGCGGCAAAGCGCTCTACTGGTGCGGAATTTTGGCCCTGAGCCAGGGTGATCCCGGCGGCGCCGCCGAGGTCTTAATTCAGGCGTTATCGCAGTATCGAGCGGCAGCCGATCAATACGGCACTGGGCTGGCTCTAAACGCACTAGGCGTCGCCGCTAATCGCACCGGGGATCACGGGTTAGCCCGGCGGTTGTTCGAGGAAAGCCTCGCGCTCTATCGTGAGCTCGGCGATCGGGAGCGCGAACAAACACTGCTTAACAACCTCGGCTTCACCCAGTTGCTGCTTAGCGACATATCCGGCGCGCGCGTGACGCTCAGCCAGAGCCTGGAGATTGCACGCGAAATTAAAGATACCCAGGGCGAGGCATTCGCGCTCCAAAACCTGGGACTGGTCGCGCTCGAGGAGGAGGAGTACCAGCTCGCGGAGAAGGTCTTAAAGCAGAGCCTCGAACACTTTGCTGCGCTCTCGGATCAACGCAACAGTGCCGAGATCCTCGAAGCCTTGGCGGAGGTAGCCGCCACCAAGCACGAGGGGCAGCGTGCGGCACTGCTACTCGGCGCTGCCGATACGATGCGCTTGGCGGTTGGCGCGCCGATTCCGTCATACGGACAGGCCCGGGTCAAGGCAACACTGGAAAAAATCCGCGGGATGCTGAGCGCAGATGTCCTCGCGCATGCGCTCGAGGAAGGGCGCAACACGTCGTACACCGGTGCTGTCGCATACGCACTAGGCGTGAGCTAGCGGTAACCGAGCAGTTGTCAGGACCAAACGGCAAGCGGTCGAGCGTCCTGCAGAGCGCTCAACAGGCCCGTCACCGGTAGCGCGGTCATAACCCCCACGCGTGTCGAGCAACCGGGTCTACCGGGTGCATGTTTTACAGGAGCCCTGGCACGTCTCGGCGCCACAAATTTCAGCTTATCTAGCCGTGATCGGCAGCGACACGTCGTCGAGCTGTTGACGCACGTCTGCCGGAAGCTCCCATCCGACCGCCCCTAGCACGTCGTCGAGCTGCTCGATGGTATCTGGGCCGCTGATAGCACAAGTTACCTCGGGATGCGACAGGAGCCATGCAACGGCAACTTGTGCCTCGGACTTGCCGAGCTCCGCGGCTACTTGTTGCACGGTATTAACAACGCTCGTTGCAGTGCCTTGCATTGCACCATCAAAATTAGCAGCGAGGCGTGTCGCCCACAAAGACCCGTCCGGAGCCGGTTGACCGGGGCGGTAGGTGCCGCTGAGCAGGCCGACGGCGAGCGGGCTGTAGGCCATTAATCCAAGGCCCTGATCGCGCACCAAGCCGAACATCTCCACTTCCAACTGACGGTTTAGCAAATTGTATTGGTTCTGCACGCACATATACCCATTGGCATTGAGCGTGTCCGCAACCCACAGCGCCCGACAGACCTGCCACGCGGCGTAGTTGCAACAGCCTACGTAGCGGGCTTTACCACTGCGCACCACATCATCCAGTGCGCGCACCGTCTCTTCGAGCGGAGTCGTCGGATCGAAGGAATGAACCAGGTACACATCCACGTGGTCCGTCTGGAGCCGACGGAGCGAAGCCTCGATCTCACGAAGGATATGGTACCGCGAAAGGCCCGAGTCGTTTGGGCCAGAGCCGACGCGGCTTGCGACCTTGGACGTGATGACAACATGGTCGCGTTTGCCCTTAATCGCCCGCCCCAAGATTGTCTCCGACTGTCCAATATTTGCGCGGTCATCCATCGGGCCGTAGATGTTTGCGCAGTCGAGCAGGTTAATGCCCTGGTCGACTGCGTGCTCGACCATCCGCTGGGCCAGCTTTTCATCTGCCTGGCCCCGTAAGCCCATCCCTAGCGCCAACCGGCTAACTTTGACGCCTGCCCGGCCGAAATTGACATACTCCATAGCAGTTCGCCGGTGGATCATGATACCCAAACAAGTGCACCACAATGATCCGCCCGGCAGTCCCCCTTTCCGTGAGTGAATGGTACACGAGGCGGCAACTCGAGTAAGCGTGCGTCGAGATCTCTTGTGCCTTAGAGGCTGCTGCGGCACGTGCTAGGGCCATGAATAACTGAGGGCATTATTCCGCACTGGACGTCGTCGTACGGCTTGCTCCCGCGCACAACTACTGTGGTCGTCCCGGAGGCCTGGTGGAAGTGGCATCCTGAAGACGATTTTCCACATTGTCCACGGCGGCTGGAACTCCGAGCACCGGCACGTTTAGTCGCACGAGGTTTACGATTCTGCCAGACGAAGCGTCCACTGGGCTTGAGCCGAGTGGACGCTTCGAAGATGCGCTCATGATGGGGCACCTATCGGGGTTGGCTCGAGGCCGCGTTTCAAGAGCTCGAAACCGACGCGAACCCGGCCGACGCTTCGCCCGTTATGCGGAGAGGTCGGGCTGCCAGGTGCCGGCTTCGTGCACCTAGAAATCGACGCCCCCGAAATCCCCGCCGAAGTCGCCAACGTCCCCGCCGAGATCGGCCCCGAAATCGCCGCCCGCGTCGCCATAAGCGCCGTAGTCCCCGCCCATGTCGCCGGCGTAGTCGCCCTGGCCGTCCACCGGCTGGTCATATGCGGCCTCAGTTCCGCCGAAGCCATCTGCACCAGCGTCTACGGCGTTGTCGCCGAGTGCAGGAATGTCGTTGAAGCTGTCGTAGAGACCTTGGGCGAGCATACTACCGACAAACGCACCCGCGAGGCTGCTCATAAAACCGCCGCCGAAGAGCCCGCCGCCCATCATCCCGTAGCCACCCATCATCGGCGTCGGCACGAAGATGCGCTCCACCACGCCCGGCTGGCGCATCTCAGCACGCGTTGCCATGCGCGCCAGCGACTGCGGATCATCCCGCGCGACACGTTCGTGCGGCGGCAGCTCCTTCGACAGCTCTTCCAGCACCGTGCGCCGCTGCTCGGGCGCCAGCTGCGCGAACGCCTCGGCGTGCGCCTGCTCGATCGCTTCAGGTGGGGCAGTACGTATCAGATAGCGGTAGCGCGCGATTGCCTGCTCGTCGGTGCCGCGCTGCCGTTCCTCGGGCGACAGGCGTACCGTCTCGCCGGTGTACTCGCGCTCGCGCCGCTGCTCGTCCCCACCGCCAAATAATCGCTTAAGAAAACGCATCGTCTCACTCCTGCGCGCTACGCGCGCTGCCTGGTTCGCATTCCAAGCGCTCGCAAGAAGTGTTCCCCGCTGCGCATGGTGGTCGAGGATGGATCAGGCACGCAATATCCGTTAGATGTTAGCGCCGGCACTGGATTTTTGTCGGTAAATGGAGCTATGGCAGCCGGGGAATCGGCGACCGCAACCATCGGCTATCAAGTGCCTCAAGCAGCCAACGATCTCCGGTGGGTCTTCCGAACCACTGGACCAGATGCTGCGCACGCTCTGAAGGAGACCGGCAAGGTCGTCTTCGCGATCATGCCCTAGCCCGCAGGCGCTCCTGCGCCGCGTGCCTCCTCTCAATCTCTTATGAACGGGTACGTGCAGACAGGTTTGTGGATGTCATAGTTATGGGTGTGTGATTGTTCCACTACCGGCACTCGTTCGAGGAGCAGGCTGGAGTGGAGCTGGCCCAGCCGCTCGATCATTAATCCGTAATCGGCGAAAACCCGGCCAAGGATCGACAACACCGGCAAACATACGGCGGCGAGGCGGCTCAATGAGCCACCTCGCCGCCATGCACCTCCAAACAGCGCCGCTTTCACTACGGTGTCGAGGCGCTCGAGGCGACCGGGCCATAGGGCTGCTCTTCGGCCGACGGATCGAGCTGGTGCTCGCTTGCCAGGCGTTGAAGTGTCCGACGTGCGCCAAGGAACAGGAGGCCGCCCGCGGCGGTCACACATGCACCGGCAAGAAAGACAACCTGGTAGCCGTGGAGCGTGATTAACCAGCCGCCGCCGATCCCGATCAACACGGCTGTGAGCGCTGTTGCCAGCTGAATCACCGCGGCCATCAGCGGACGCCAGCGGGCTGGCACAATCTCCATTGTCAGCACACCGATCGTCGGCCCCACGATCGCCGCGCACATCGTCGTGCTGATGTAACCCGCGCCGGCCGCAGCCCAGTGTGGAATGAGGCCAAGCGGGAGCAGTGCCAGGCCGAGGGCAAAGGTACCGCCGGCAGCGCCGTGACCGCCGACACAACCTGAGCAGCCGCATTGGCGAAGCCGATAAAGGGCGGGCTATAGCCGAGGCGGAGCAGATATACGTTCAACAGAACGCCGAAGACGCCCACGAAGCTAAAGGCGATCAATACGATGCTGATGAGGTAGAGGCGCACATCACGGCCCAACTGATGGAACACTTGCCAATCGCGGCGATCCATCTCAGCCTCCCTGCGGCGACGGGTCATCAACCCTTTCGATCGTGTGCAACACTTAACCAGACGCTAGCACGCATGGTTACCGTTGAGCGACCCGGCACCGTCACTGCCCCGGTCATGCAAGGCTGACGCGCGAGTGCGGCATGAGCGAATCCGGAACGTAGCGCGCTGTGCGTATGGAGTCTGGACCGCGAACCCCTGTGAGCTTCCCGCAAAATAATCGATACGGGGCTGAGCCGCTGCCGCTCCAGGCTGTCGCGAGCGGCAGGATATCCCCCCAGGTGATTGGGCTCACATGGAGCAGGACGAAAAGGATCGGGCGGAGTGTGGCCGGTTACGCTAGCTTAGTGGATCGAGTGCGGCGAGTCAATCAAAAAAGGGTAGAAGCGCCGCCGCACCGTCATTCAGTTATCGCTTGCATTGAAGGCAGCGTCATGTTAAGCATTGAGCGTAGCGCTCGAAGGTGGTATGCAGTGCTGCCGTCGGGTCGCCCTTGGGGATAAACTCGTGCCCCACGTAGCCGGTGTAGCCCGTGGCGCGGATCGCCCGTAGGATCGCGGGGTAATAGAGCTCTTGCTCGTCGTCTAAATCGTTGCGCCCTGGGTTCCCTGCCGTGTGATAGTGCCCGATCCAGGGATGGGCGGCTTGAATTGTTCGAATAATATCCCCTTCCATAATCTGCATGTGGTAAATGTCGTAGAGCAGCTTAACGCGCGGCGAGCCCACCACCTGGCACACCTCGACGCCCCAGTCCGTCCGATCCGCCTGATAATCCGGATGATCGACCTTGCTGTTCAACAGCTCGAGCACCAATGTTACACCGGCTGCCTCCGCCGCGGGCGCTACCCGCTTGAGGCCTGCGACGGTCGCCGCGGCTCCGGTTGCATCGTCGAGCCCATTGCGGTTGCCGCTGAAGCAGACGAGATTGGCAATCTTCCAGCGCGTGGCGTGGGCGATGTTGGCAAGAATCTCGTCGGCGAGGCGCTCGTGCAGATCGGCGCGATTAAGGCCGACCTCTAGCGGAAGATGGGCCTGGGTGGAGGCAATCGCCAGACCGTGAGCTGTCACCAGCTCCCAATAGGGGGGTGGGACGAGATCGATCGCCGTGAAGCCCGCCGCCGCGGCGGTCCGTACAAACTGCTCTGGGGTCATCAGGTTGGGAACAAAACACCACCACGAGACCGTTTGAGTAATGGTACCCATACTTTCCCCTTTCGTTCGAGCACGTGAGGCGGCGGGAGCGCGTAGCAGTAGACCGAGCGCTGTTGAACCCCGTACTGCACGACGACCACTGCCAGCCGAGCCCACGCATCACTTCAAGCAATTGTTCCTATCGACGTGTATAGACTAGAGCCGCCCGTCCAGCAGATGGTCCGCGGCTAGAATCAGAAACAGGTAATCGACAGTTCCGCCGCCCAACACATACTCGGTCTGCTGCCACAGAAACGGCCATTCCAACAGCTCGGGGAAGTCCGGCCGGATCAAGGCGGTTCCAGAGCCGACGCCGCCGGGAATGTAGGACCAGTCGGCCCGATTGATACCGTAGGCTACCGTGAGCGAGCGCGCGCCGACGCCGGATGCGAACGAGGAGGTGTTCTCACCGGGATGGCAGCCCAGTACGAAGTTTACGGCATGGAGCATGTAATCGGCAGGAAAAATGTCCCGAAACGCCGTGTGTAAGAAGTATTGCTCGACGCCAAACCGCTGAATACCCCAGCCGGCGCCCCAGATATTCGGCTCGTATGGAACACCGTATGGTGTCTTGCTGCCCTGCTCGTCGATCTTCGCGCGGTAGGTCCTCACCGCCTGTCTGATTAACTGAGTAAATGGCTCATCATTTACTTGCGTCAGCACGCGACCGACAATCCAACCAACACGCTCGATGTTGTCGACGATTTCGCTCGTTATCCCCCGTAGAAAGTCGGCATACTGCCGGTCCCCCGTGGTCAAAAAGAGCTCGACGGCGGCCGCGACACGCTGAAGGGGATTTTCTTCTCGAGTGCGCTGCCACAGCTCCAGTGCGATCTGCACACATTCCCCCGCCAGCGCAGAATTGTATTCCCGTAACGCGCGGGATGCCGCCGCCAGCACTGCTGCGACCTGTAGCTCCCTGGCCGGATGCTCCTCGGTGAACACCCATCGATCATCCGGCGATCCGGGCAAGCCGACCTCGGGAGTCGTTCCCGTTACGTTTCCCGGATCGAAACGTTGGTTGTCGGTGTTGGTCGAGGTATCGCCCAAGTGGACATACTGCCGAAGCGTCGGCTCGATGATGCCCCGGTACAACCTTCCCAGCGCTTTGTACCCACCCACGATGCTTAAGACACCATGCTCAAGCTGCTGCAGGATGTCCGGCTTGCCGTCCGGCTGATGGATTTCTACCACCTTATCCTGCTGGTTGACGGTGGTGTTGTCGTACGTGACGTTAAATGCCTCGTATGCCAAGGCAAGTCCGTGGACGGTGTCCGACTGGGACTCGACGCGCAAGTCGAAATCACCGGCGTCGTGCCACCCGCCGAGGTTCAGCCCAGGAACGTGGTCCCCGCTCTGGTATGCGGTCAGCGTGGTCGAACCCTGAACATAGCCGTCGAAATGGTTGTAATCGACTGGGGCCATCCGCGCATCGTCTAAATGACACGCGCCATGCCACACGCGATAGCGGTCGTTCACCCGCATATGGCACATCTGCACCGGCAGGAAGTACTCCAACGTGGGCTGCCAGACGTTGCGTTTGTACACCTCAGGGCTGATTTGAAACGGCTCCGTCTGGTACGCGCCGTACTTGATGACGTACATACCGGGTCGCTGAATATGGCTAAAGTCAAGCTGGCGATAATGATAGCGTAGGAACCTGCCCCAATCGCTCGGCGTTGTTTCCAGGACCGCTTCAAGGCCTCCGTTCTCGGAGACTCGCAGCAGGGAAACCTGTAGTTTCTGGTCATCGGCGAGGTCTGTCTCGATGACCGCAATCTTTTGTTGCCTCGGATGATATCCTACCTGTGAAACCTGCACGACAGGCTGATGGGTCCAGCCGGCGATTGCATGTGGCGATACGAGCCACTCGATCGCATTCGCTGTCGCCGCCTTCGGCACTAATGACCGCACAACAAACCAGCCGTTTGTATGCTTGGCGCGACCATCCAGCAACTGCAAGCCATCCCCTTTGAGGTTTTCGATGACCATGCTTTGCCGCTCCGACTCCGGCGCGACGGTAAGCTTATTCCCCACTGCCATGGGCGCGATCTGATATGCGCCATCCGCATCAAGGTATCCAGGGCCATTGGCCTGCCTCGGGAAAATACCGAAGTGCTGGTCCATGTAGTACGCCTTGCCGAAAAGAATGCCCGGAAACAGCTCGAGGTTGAACCCAACTCTGCCAACCCAGGCTTCGGGCAGTGGCGCGTCGAGGTCGACAAGGATTTTGAACGATGCCCCGGCAGGCTGTACTCTCAGCGTGTAGCTCACATGGAGATCGGGGTAGACAATGGGGTTAAATCCTTTCCGGTCCTTCTCGGGGTCCGGATATTCCATCCGCACACTAATCTCCTGCGCTTCCAAGTTGACAACCCGTTGGCCAACTTTTGGAACCGGCTGCCACTGTCCCGGCGTTGGCTCAAGCCGGAGGTCGCCGTTTGTCGCGACGCGGAGCCCGTTCTGGATGACCCCTACACCCCCCTGATGACCTTCGGGGTAGAAATCGTGGGCCAGCATCACGTTGAGTCCTGGCATCTCCAGGTATTCCAGCTCATTGATGCCTAGACCTGAGCTTTCTGTGGCCATGACACCCCCTTACCGTGAAAATCATGGTATCCGACAACCTCCCGCGCAGCAAACTAACCGATTACCGAAGCATTAGCTCATCGGCGCAGCCGTAAAAGGTCTACGTCGCTGGCTGCTGTGGAACCTGACAGCAATCCATCCTGCGGGAGGTAGCCCGACCACTACTGGTTCGGCCAAGTAGAAACCTTAAAAATTTTAGTTAAAGTTCCGCTTGACTTTAGGACTTTTGGCGTGTACTATACGGTCCAACAAGTAAAAAACCCGCAAAAAAAGCTCTCCAAAAAAACGATATTCGGCTAGGTATTAGGCATTAATCGCTCACTTGACGCCAGCTTGGCGCTCCGTAAAGCAGAGGTGCCGGCCAGAGTCAGCGCCACCACATCGCTTCACAAGCAGAGCTGGTCAAAATTTTTAGTAAACGTCAACACTAACATCGGGCTGTACGAAACCAGAAAATGGAAATTGAGAGGCGAAGCAAGCATGCCCGATCTAAAGCTCTTAACGCCGCGTGAATGTGAAGTACTTACTCACCTAGCACAGGGTCAGCAGAACAAAGAGATCGCTCTAGCGCTGGGAATCGCCGAGCATACAGTCGAAAATCATCTTAAGCACATTTACCACAAGCTCGGCGTACAGAATAGAGTCGAGGCCGTGCTTCTCTTCTGGAAACACCACGGTGAGGGGTGAAATAACGGAAATCCGCCACACTTATCTGGTTAAGAAGTAGTAAACCCGTTGTACTATCGCGCGATGGAGCGGCATATGGGCCAACGTGTGACCCTGGAAGATATTGCTCGCGAGAGTCATGTATCACTCGCGACAGTCTCGCTCGTGCTGCGGGACAAGCCCGGCATTAACGCGGAAACGCGCCGGCGGGTACGCGATGTCGCGCGTGTGCTCGGTTACCGGATACGGGCGCAAGGCGACGGTCTGTCCACGCAAAAGCTCCAACAAGTTGGCGTGCTAATCAAAGCCCGTGCAGGTGACGCGCCACATACCAATGCGTTCTACGCACATGTGATCGCGGGCATCGAAGCAACCTGCCGGCGGTACCAAATCAATCTGCTATTCGCGACTGTGCCGGTCGACGAGGACAACCACCCTCAAGACTTGCCGCGCATGCTCTTGGAAGATAATTTGGACGGTCTGCTGCTCGTCGGTGCGTTTGTCGATTCAACCATAACCAGATTACTGGAGCGCAGCAGCAAGTCAACAGTGTTGGTCGACGCCTACGCTGTGGGTAATGGTTATGACTCCGTGGTTTCTGATAACATCCGCGGGGCGTACATGGCAGTCTCCTACCTGATCGAGCGGGGCCATCGACACATTGGACTTGTAGGCAGTTTGCCCAACGCCTACCCGAGTATTGCCGATCGGTGTAGTGGCTATATACAAGCATTGCATGATCACGGAATTACCCGGCAGTATTCCGCCGACAGCCATATTGCCACAAACGAGGCAGCTGAGACAGTCGCGGATTTGCTGCGCCAATATCCGCAGGTGACAGCCCTGTTCTGCTGCAACGACATGATGGCAACTGCGGCGATGCAGGCAGCCCAGGCGCTTGGACGTCGGCTGCCCGACGATCTGTCAATCATCGGCTTCGATAATATCGACCTTGCCGAGCACGTTACACCAGCATTAACGACCATGCACGTCGACAAAGTGAGCATGGGTCGGCTGGCCGTACAGCTACTGATTAACCGCGCCGATTTTCCAGCAGCTAGCCGTGTAACAACCATGTTACGGCCAACGCTGGTTGAACGTCAGTCGGTTTGCTCAATCCGCCTCGCGTAGGCGCGGCGGCTCATAGTCCAGGAAGGGCACTCCGTGCAACGGAGCATAGTAGAAAGGAGCATAAGCTAGCTTGCAATGCATGACGCCGAGGAGCATCGGTGATTGGCGACGCGCATTCGGCTAGCCGCCTACGAATAAGGTCTTGAGAGCTACACTTGGGCGCTCCCCCCGTGCCTCCATAGCTCAGCGTCACCACAAAAGACGCTTACAGCAAGATGCAAAGGCTTCGCGATGCAGTAGCACTGCAAATGGGAATCACACCGATGTGGAGTTAATTGGGAACGTATGCATAGGAATGCAGTGTGTTCCAACACTGGGCCGCTGGTGGGCCCTAGGCGTATCATCTCAAAGAGGAGTACCAATTCATGGTGAAGCATCACCGACGCCCGCTATCGATCTTCGCTCTCCTGTTCCTCCTGTTGCCGCTTATCGCGGCGTGTGGTGGCTCGGGTGCCACCCCGACGACACAGTCGCCCGCAGCGGGCCAAGCCTCGACTGCCGCTTCGCCGGCGGGACAAACTTCAACTGCCGCGTCGCCAGCGGGAGGCGCTTCAACCGCGGCTTCGCCGGCGGGAGGCGCTTCAACCGCGGCTTCGCCGGCTGGATCGACCGCAGGACAAGCTCAGCCGGCGCAACCCGTCGCCGACGTCGAAGTCGTCCTGCCGTACCTTGCGCAGGGCATTACCAGCTTTGACCCGGCCTACTGGACATCCCAGCTTTTGGTGTCTCAAGGGACGATCTTTGAAGGCCTCTATGGTTACGATCCAGAGCTCAACGTGGTTCCCAAGGTAGCCGAGAGTGCCACGGCTAACGAAGACAACACCGTTTGGACCATCAAGCTGCGCCAGGACAAGAAGTGG
>JADDQE010000117.1 GCA_016781525.1 bacterium
CACATATTCTACGATATTCTCACCGCTTTCGAAACAGCGAAAGCTCCAATCTGGCTTACTCTAGCAGCTAAAGCTGGCAATATTCCCGTTCGGCTGCTAAGAGCTGTTCCTCATGGTCAATCAACGTGTTGCAAGGATCGTATCTTCGCGCGCTTGCAGGAAGCCGTTCGCTTCAAGGTAAGCCACGATGCGGGCAGCGCTCGCCTCAACCGGTTCGAGCTCGGTACGCACCTCGATTTCGGGCGCGAGCGGCGGCTCGTACGGGTCGGAAACTCCGGTGAAACTCGGAAGCTCACCCGTGAGGGCTCGCTTGTAAAGACCTTTGACGTCGCGGTCGATGCAGGTGTCGAGCGAGCAATTAACATAGACTTCGACGAAGCGGCCGACGCGCGCACGCACCTGGTCACGCGTCTCGCGGTACGGCGAGATTGCTGCGGAGATCGCGATGACGTCGTTGCGAGACAAGACTTCGCAGACCCACCCAATCCGCAGAATATTCGTATCGCGATCTTCACGCGAGAAGCCGAGCCCTTTGCTGAGATGCGTCCGCACGACATCGCCATCCAATACCTCAACCCGCCGCCCTCGTTCCCGCAGCTCGCGCTCCAAAAGCGCGGCAATAGTGGATTTGCCAGCACCGGAGAGGCCAGTAAGCCAAATCGTGAATCCTTCAGCCATCCATCTTCCCTTTCAATGACGTACTGTGATACCTGTGCCGCGTCTCCCAAGGGGCGGCAGTCGATCTCAATGGAGTCGTTTGCGACGCATTCGCCCACCTCAGCTGCTCGTTGTCCCTGCGGTGCAGCTGCTATGCGCCCGGAATAATCCTGGCTTCCTCCAGCAGCTTGAGCAGCTTTTCGACAATCACGTCCGGGCTATCAACGTCAGTTTCCACAATGATTTCAGGGTTCTGCGGCTCCTCATACGGCGCAGTAATCCCTGTAACATGCTTGATCTCGCCGCTCAGAGCCTTCGCGTAAATCCCTTTCGGGTCGCGCCGTTTCAATACCTCGAGATCACACTTAGTATAGATTTCAAAGAAACGCCCTGCCGGTACGATACTTCGGGCATAGGCACGATCGCGCTCGTAGGGAGAGATAAAGCTGCACAGGACTAGGCTGGCATGTGAGAAGCCAATCGCCGCCACTTCCGCGGCGCGTCGAATATTCTCCGCGCGATCGGCAGGCTCAAAACCGAGATCACCGCTCAACCCGCGGCGTAGAATGTGGCCCTCGAGGAACATGGTGTGGACACCACGCTCATACAGCCTGTGCTCAAGGTGTTTGGCGATGGTTGATTTTCCGGAGCCGGAAAGACCAGTAAACCAGAGGACCGCGCCGCTGTGGCCGTTTAGCCTTTCGCGCTGGTCCACCGTCAATCCGCCCGCGTCCCAGACAACATGTTCCAACCGCTGGCGGCGTATCGCTTGTTCAGCGCTCGTCACATCCAGCAGTGCGTCGACTTCACGCGACTGGCCGCGAATCATCCCGGCCGCGACGGTGTTATTGGTGACAGGATCGATCAGGATAAAGCTGCCGGTCATTCGGTTGAGGGCATAGTGGTCGTAGAAGAGCGGCTGTGTTGTGGTGAGCTGAATCCGGCCGATGTCATTCAAACCTAGAGTAGCGGCTGCTTCGCGGTGCATCGTATTAACGTCGATGCGGTAGTTGAGCTTGCTCACTATTGCGCGTACATGCCGAGTGGTATGCTGCAGCTGGTACGTTTTGCTGAGGTCAAGCGGGTCTTCACTCATCCAGCATACAGTTGCGTCGATGTCGTTGCTTTTCTGGGGCAGATTGCCCTTGCGCACAAGCATGTCGCCGCGGCTGATGTCGAGCTCGTCTTCCAGCGTGAGTGCAACCGAATCACCTGCTTTTGCCTCCTCAAGCTTACCGTCAAACGTAACGATTTCCTTGACCTTGCTTTCCTGTCCCGACGGGAAGACGACGATTTCCTCACCTGGGCGAATACGACCAGAGACGATTTGGCCCGCATAACCACGGAAATTCTGGTTCGGCCGCAGTACATACTGCACCGGATAGCGGAAATCGACGGAGTTCTGGCTGGCCCCTACGTTGACATGCTCTAAATGGTGCAACAGCGTTGGGCCCTTATACCAGGGCATATTGGTGCTTCGAGCGACGACATTATCGCCAGCCAACGCCGATACCGGAATAAAGGTGACATCCTGCGGATTGAGCTTCGCGATAAAGCTCGCATATTCTTCTACGATGCGGTCGTAAATCGCTGCGTCATAATCCACTAAATCCATCTTATTCACGGCGACGACGATGTGCGGAATGCGCAATAACGTGGCAATAAAGCCGTGACGTTTTGATTGGATTTGTACTCCTTTGCGGGCATCGATCAGCACGATGGCCAGCTCCGCCGTCGAAGCTCCCGTAACCATGTTCCGCGTGTATTGAATATGTCCTGGTGTATCGGCAATGATAAATTTCCGGCGCGGGGTGGCAAAGTAGCGGTAGGCGACATCAATGGTGATCTTTTGCTCACGCTCGGCACGCAAACCATCGGTGAAGAGAGCTAGGTCGACATATTCGTCTCCCCGAGCGGAGCTAGCTTGCTCGACCTGGGCAATTTGATCGTCAAAGAGTGATTTTGTGTCGTAGAGGAGACGTCCGATCAGCGTACTCTTGCCATCGTCAACACTCCCAGCAGTTGTGAAACGTAAAAGTTCAACGGTCATTAGAAATACCCCTGTTTTTTACGGTCTTCCATAGCTGCTTCAGAGCGCTTGTCGTCGGCACGCGTGCCGCGCTCAGTAACACGTGCGCCAGCAACTTCGTCGATAATGTCCTGGATTGTCGCGGCTGACGACTCGACCGCGCCGGTGCAGGTCATATCACCAATTGTGCGGAAGCGCACGCTTCGCCGCTCGATCTGCTCAGTCCCGACCGGATAGACGATAGCCGAGGCAGCCAACAGGACCCCATCGCGCTTGATAACCGCCCGTTCGTGCGAGAAATATAGACCGGGCAGCGCAATCTCTGCTTGCTGGGCATACATCCAGACATCAAGCTCAGTCCAGTTGCTGATCGGAAAAATACGGAAGCTCTCGTTGTGTTTTTTCTGGCCATTGTAAAGATTCCACAATTCGGGCCGTTGATTTTTGGGATCCCACTGGCCAAATGCATCGCGATGTGAGAAGACCCGCTCTTTGGCACGTGCTTTTTCCTCATCACGGCGGGCACCACCCAACGCGGCTTCGAACTTGAATTCTTTAAGCGCATCCAGCAGCGTCACGGTTTGGAGGCCATTGCGGCTGGCGTAGGGCCCTGTTTCTTCCACGACGCGCCCTTGATTAATCGAGTCCTGTACATACCGCACGATAAGCCGGGCCTCGAGCTCTCGCACAAATTGATCGCGAAACGTGATCGTTTCAGGAAAATTGTGCCCGGTATCAACATGCAGCAGTGGAAAGGGGATACTCGCCGGATAGAACGCCTTGCGCGCCAAATGTGCCAGCAGTATCGAGTCTTTGCCGCCTGAAAAAAGCAGGACCGGTCGTTCAAATTGTGCCGCCACCTCTCGGATAATGTAGATCGCTTCCGCTTCTAACTGGGTGAGGTGAGATCGAAGACTGGCTTTCATTGTTGCTGTTTGCTTTCTTATAAGCGACCCAGAGCTCGTGCTCTGCTAGCTGCATCCGCCTTGCTCAGCTTCATGACGACGTTATCGAGAGCACCGAAATCGGACATTGCAGCGACGTTGCCGAAGCCGATGTGGAACAAGTGGTCCGAGAAGATTAGGCACGTTACTGGCGAGCGCAGCGCTGCGCTCGCCAAGCTCGAGCATGCCCGCGACCGGCTTCACAAAATAATGCGGCTGGAAGCCGCGCCGTTTTAACGGCAGCGGAGGAAAGCCGCCCTTTCCCACAGGTTGTGACCGTACCTGACACAACAGGCGGATATCCTGGTGGTGCGTTAGGCACTCGTGAGGTACGCACGAGCTAACCGTTTCGCACCTTTTCAACGTACAGTTCCCGGTTGCGGCAAGTACGATCCGTTGCCGCGTAAAACTGTGACGGGCCGTACTAGTTCGGCCACTGTCAGCAGGCCGATGGTCCTCCGTCGTGATACGTCTGTGGTGTCAATGAGTCGAAGCTGGCGTTTCTCCGTCAGGCTCGTGCTTCAACGAGTGCTACGAAACTTGGAAGGACAAGCTACCGGTCTTCAGACCGTGTAGTAGCTGACCCTAGGCTGGCTCCACGTGTAAGCCGCACTCAGTTTTGCCGAAGCCTGCCCAGCGCCCGGAGCGGGGGTCGTCGGTCGTCGGGAGCTGCGTACAGGTGTGACACCCAATCGAGTGATAGCCCAGGTCAAGGAGCGGGTTATAGGGCACGTTATGTGCGTGGATGTAGCGCCAAACATCTTGCTCGCTCCAGAAGGCGAGTGGATTGAGTTTGACAAGGTTGTACTTCTTGCTCCACTCAACTACCTGCGTCGCGCTCCGGGTACTGGCGCTGCCACGCCGTACTCCCGTTACCCATGCATCGTAGGGCGCGAGGGCCTCGGCGAGGGGCAGCACTTTACGGAGCCGGCAGCAGCGCTCGGGGTCACGCGACCATAATGCCTCTTCCTCTGCCTTTGCCTGCTCGGCCACGCTTTGCGCTGGTCGAGCCACCCGAATCCGCAGCCCGTAGCGCTCCTGCACCCGAGCCGCAAGCTCGTACGTTTCGCGGAAGAGCAAGCCTGTGTCGATATAGAAGATGGCTGTAGCCGGTGCAATCGTGGCTACCATATCCAGCAGTACCATTCCAGCCGGGCCGCTGAAGGAACAGGAGAGCGCCATATGCTTGCCCCACTGCTCGGTCGCCCACGCAAGTATCTTCTGTGGAGGTGCCGACTGGAAGCGTGCATTCCAGCTTGGAACTTCCGCCGCGATCGCCTGACATTCTGAATGGGTCATGCTCACCTCAACTCTTCGGTCGCGACATCATCAAGGGATCGTGAAATGGGTGATGCCGCCCACGAGGGGAATGAACGGCATCCAACAGCTGTTACACGACGGGAGCTTCCGCCACGAGATTGGTAGACGCCCAGTCACCGAACGCTTCACCGGGTCGCCGCTGCGACCGCCACTGATCGAGGAGCTCGGCCAACGTATCCACCAGCGCACTTGCGCGCACATCTGGCCGGTAGAGCCGCGCGAGCCGCGTTCCTTCAAAACTGCCCCCGACATAGACGTTGTATAGGCCCAGGCTTCGGCCGACAATGCCGACTTCGGCTGATGGCGGTCGCGAGCAGGCATTTGGGCAGCCGCTCATCCGGATCCAGACGCGCTCGTTGCCGTAACCGCGCTGTTCGAGCTCTGCAACGACATCTGGCAGGTAGCGCTCGCTTTCGGCGACGGCCAATCCACAGGTGGGCATGGCAGGGCACGCCATCGCGTATCGGCGGAGCGTACTCAGAGGACCATCCGCGGTTAACAAGCCATACTCCGCCAGCAAGCGTTCGACCTCCGGCCGAGCTTCCGGCGCGATGTGCGTGAGGATAATGTTTTGCTGCGCCGTCAGCCGCAAGCCCGGCTGGAACCGCTCGACGATCGACCGCAAGCCGGTCTTCGCCTGTCGTTCGGGCGTATCCTTGATGCGGCCATTCTCGATCCAGACGCCGACCAACCACGAGCCATCCGCCTGTTGGTGCCAGCCGAGGTGATCGTCGACACCGTACGCGCCGACCTCGGCAGCTGGCTCGAGTGCGAAGCCCAACCGTCTTGCAAGCTCCTCCTGGAACCAAGCGACACCTCGATCCTCAAGTACGTACTTGAGACGGGCGTGCCGCCGATTTGAGCGGTCGCCCCAGTCACGGTAAATCGCGGTTGCTGCCTCAAGGACGGGCAGAGCCTGCTCCGTCGGCAAGAAACCGATGCGGTCGCCGAGGCGGGGAAAGGTCTCGGCCTTGCCGTGCGTGCTGCCTAATCCACCACCCGCGATCAGATTGAAGCCCTGTAGCTGCCCAGTGTCGTCTAGCACGGCTTCCAGGGCGAGGTCATTGGTAAACACGTCGATGCAGTTGTCGTGGGGCAGGCCGATCGCCATCTTGTGCTTGCGCGGCATATAGGTTGGGCCGTAGAACGACTCGTCGCGCTTGGGCTGGACCTTGATGCGCGTCCCGTCGGCGAGAAACTTTGTGCCATCTAGCCACAGCTCGTAGTAGGCCGTCGAGTCCGGCAGAAAGCGATCGCTAATCTCCTGGGCCAGCTGCTGATAGTTGAGGGCATGTCCTGGGAGCAGATCGGCAACCGGGCAGGTCAGCACATTGCGCGCAACATCACCACAGCCGCCGTAGGTCGTCATCCACCGCTCATTGAGCGCGCGGATCAACTGCTTCAGGTTACCCTTGCCGACGCCATGGAATTGAAAATCCTGCCGGGTGGTGATCCGCAGCGTGTTGTTGGCAAGCGTCGAGGCTAGCTCATCCGCGAGGAGATATTGTTCGCTGGTCAAGCGACCGCCGGGAAATTTTGTGCGGACCATGAACTGCCAGGCGCGGTCGAGCCCCTGCTGTTTTCGCTGCTTGCGTTCATCTCGATCGTCCTGCTGGTAGCTGCCATGGAACTTGATCAGCTGCGCCGCATCTTCCGACAGGCGGTCGCTCGTGGTATCGGTGATCTCGAGCGGGATGGTTCCCGCGAGACCAGTACTGGCCTGCTTGAGCTGCTCGTTTTTGCTCGGCGGCAGCTGCGTCTGGCCTGGTGCCTGGGTCTCCTCCAACGGTGCAATGCTCATGGATGCCTCCTCAATCCTGCTTCGCGACGGTGAAGCATAAAGCTCGCAGTTCAACTCCAATAACAAACGCCCCCATCCGAAAGGATGGAGGCGATCACCAAAGCTGTACGACAGGCACACAGAGCAAGGGCGACGGCCTCTCATCTTCCAGAAAGCTCTGCCGGAGTTAGCACCAGTCACAGCCAGTCATTGCCTGTGTGGTTGCCGGGGTTTCATCGGGCCGGTCCCTCCACCCCTCTGGATAAGAGCGCTGCCTTAGGTTGTTGCGCGTCAATATAAGTTATGCAGTCAAGATTGTCAAGTATGAATCTTGAGCCTCACAAACGAGCAGTCAGGCTCGATGAAAAACAATCGGCTTGTTGCGCATGGAACGCTCTTTGCAACGGCTTCGCCGGTTGAGGGCGGGATTGGGCTGATTGACCACATTCCGGTATGGGGACAGGAGCGTAGAACGACGATTGAATAGTCCAGAGGCGCCATGTACTCCATCCGGTTTATTGACGTTAGGGCAATAGGTTAGGATGGGCGGGGTGGAGGAGATTGAGCTCCCGGTCGATTGCCCAACTCAGGAGGTACGGCTCATAAAAGGCTCTGGAGTGCTGCCACAAGATAGGCAAGACCTTCAGGGAGGAGATACACATTGGTCGCGCCTATGACGCCGATTTCCGTGTTGCGCCGGCTCGAGGAAAGAAAATAGACCGGCAGAAGCGGATTGCAAGCTCGTGCGAATTGTAGCAGCTCGCTGGCCGTCCCATCCGGAATCTGGTCGGTGCCGATCACCGCGGTGAGCGTGAAACTGTGGAGTGGCGCCCAGGCTTCACGCATGGAGTGAGCTTCCAGCAGCAGCGCATCCGAGCACCAGTGGTCAAGTGTCCGCATTACGACTTGGTGGAGCGGAGTATTCTCATTGACGACAAGAATAATAGGACGGTGCATGACTCCTCGCACCCAGTGGCACTGATGCACGCAGTCTAGGACGTGAACCTTATCTCGAAGCTTACTCGAATGGAGTGACGTATAACCCTGTAATTCTGTAATCGGTCCGCCATCTGGTAAATTCGATCGTCTACCATGGAGCGATCTCTGCATAACACTTCGGACCGCGGGCGAAGCCATCCCACGTTTGGCAGGGGCCCACAGGCGGCAATTCGAGGTACGACCAGCAGGTTCCTTGAGTGCTCCAATACCTTAGCAAGAGAAGGGATAGCTGTATGACAAACTTAAAGACCCGCCGGCTTGGAAAAACCGGCATCGACGTGACGGAAATTGGGATGGGCTTGTGGGCGGCAGGCGGCGACGCCTGGGGGCCGACGGACGACCATGCGGTGCTAGAGGCAATTGAATATGCGCTTGAGGTCGGTATCAATTTTTATGACACTGCGGACGTTTATGGCTCGGGCCACAGCGAGGAGCTGCTGGGCCGGGCGATGCAAGGTCGCCGAGAGCGCTTCATTGTTGCCAGCAAGATCGGCTGGCAGAATTTTGACCGGGATCGCAACCAGACGGCGTACGACACTGTGGAGAAGCTCATTGCGGGAGTGGAAAGCAACCTACGCCGGCTGCAAACCGACTACATCGACGTAATGCAAAGCCACATCGGCTATCGCGAGCCGACGATGGAAATTTTCCTTGAAGGCTTCCAGAAGCTGCAGGCGCAAGGGAAGATTCGCGCCTACGGGGTTAGCACCAGCGACTTCGACTATCTCCAGCACTTCAACCACGACGGACACTGCTCGACCCTGCAGATTGACTACAGCCTCTTGAACCGTACACCTGAGGAAGAGATTTTTCCCTACTGCCAAGAGCACAACATCGGCGTGATCATCCGCGGGCCGCTCGCCATGGGGATTCTGACGGGTAAGTTCAACGCGGAGACGCAGTTTGCGGAAGGCGACTTCCGGCAAGCCTGGCAAAACGATCCTGAACAGCACGAGGTCTTTCACTCTGATCTGGAGAAAGTTGAGCGCTTGCGCACGTTGGCGAACGGACGGAGTCTTGCCCAGCTCGCGATCCAGTTTGTTCTCGCCCACCCCGCCGTCTCGACGGTAATCCCAGGTGCGAAGAGCACGGAGCAGCTCCGCGAGACGGTCGCCGCCGGAGCGTTGCCGCCGTTGACTGAGCATGAGCTCGCCGAGATCGCAGCTATAACTCCGGTTGGCGGTGGCCGCAAGATTTGGCCAGCTTAATCAGGTAGCGTGACCCGCGGCTGTGAATGGGGCGATTGAGGCCGGGTGGATACCCGCTCGGTCTCCTCGCAAGGACATGAACGTAGCTCACATGCGTTGGGGCAATGTCGTTGGCACTGCTTCCCGACGTTGTGTTGCTACGTTCAGCCACTGCGCCAGAATCGCTCGGCAACGCCAGGCACTGTTCGCTGCTCGCGCAGTATGGCGCTGGAAGCAACGCTTCCGGTACATCATCCGAGGCAGCTACAACTGATAATCAATCCGACCATGCTCGAAACGCGCAACGCTCTCAGTCAATCCCCCGGGGCGATTGCGCGCGAGCCACAGCTTTTGGTACTCCTGGATGATCTGCTGCAGCTCATGGTCAAGCTCCCGTCGCGTCGCAGCGCTGCCGGGTTGTGAAGGCGCAATCGCCAACAGTCCCCGGCGACAGGCATGGCGCATCAGCTGAGCCGTAAACTCCCATTCGCGGAGAACCAAGCTCGCGTCACGCCGCTCCATCCGCGCCTTCGACAGGGGGCGTACGGCTTCGTCGATTGCCGCCAGCGCTGCCGAGAAGCTCTCCACGGTCGGGATTTGCCACGAACGCTCGTGTAGCTCATCAAAGGTGAGCTGGAGCACCCAGAAGAGCATGGAGCCGTTGTGGACGGCCAGACCTGGAACCTGGTACACGTTTCCTAGCTCGACGGCGACACGGCCCATCGTACCCGTCGGATCACGAAAGGCATGAATGCTTACAGCTTGGGCGATGTCCAGCTCCTTGTTTTCGTTCCAAGCCCAGGCGTAGGCGGCGCCCGCCACGAAGCCAAGGTAGCTAACTGGCAGCATTTGCCAGTGGCCGCGGTCACCCCAGTCGGTGATTAAGTAGCCGGCTGCACCATTCCTGAGGCCGGAGCTCGCCGCTGAGCGAAGGTTTTCAACCGCATTATCAGTTCGCCCGGCGAGGCTACACCACGAGGACGTTCCGGGACATACATAGAATTGCAAACCGGACGCGGCGTACTGCGGGCAGGTGGCCGCAAATGGATGATCGGCCTCATAACCCCACTCTAATGCAAGAATGTCACGAGGGAGCTCCGGCAGCAGCTCGGGATACTGCACGATAATATCGCCCCAGAACTGCATGACACGATCGCGTCGTTTTACCGCTTCATAGACCTTCAGCAGGTAGTCGAGATAGACTCGGCCTGCGCCACGCTCTGCAACCGCGGTACGGCTGCGGCCCTGCCCTACATCAATTGTCTCATCGCATCCGACATTGAACAGACGACTCGAAAAATAGGGAAGGAGATCGTCGAATACGCTTTCGACGAGCGCAAGGCTCCCAGGGTCAATCGGGCACAGGCTGAATGGGCCCTGCATCGTGATGCCCCAGGGCGTATTAAATGTGTCGTGTGTCTCGGCAAGCGCGGCGTATGGCGGATGCATCAACCAGCGTGTCATATGGCCGAATGTGTTTTGATTGGGGACCAGCTCTATATGTCGCTCGCGGCAATAAAGATCGAGCAGCCGGATTTCCTCGCCGGTGAATGGTGACGAGTTGGCCCAGACGGCGGGATGATTGCGGTACGCAAATGTATGCTCCGTGTACAGTTGAAGCTGGTTGATCTTCCAGCTGGCGAGCATATCGACCAGCTCCAGCAGTGTCGTCATCGACGGTACTTTGTCACGACTGACGTCCAGCATGACGCCGCGGACTGGATAGTCGGGCCAGTCGACAATATGCAGGCACGGCAGCTGCATACCCGCCTGCTCTACGATTTGGATCAGCGTGCAGACTCCATAAAACATGCCGGTCGACGTGCTCGCCTCGATGACGATTTGTTGCGGCTCAATTCGGAGCTCGTAGCCCTGATCGTGCTTGATCCG
The DNA here is from genome assembly GCA_016781525.1 of bacterium. Lineage (GTDB taxonomy): Bacteria > Chloroflexota > Chloroflexia > Chloroflexales > Kallotenuaceae > LB3-1. The sequence continues at coordinate 10,807 of JADDQE010000117.1, forward strand.
GTCGTGTGTAATTCGCAAGCAAGCGCCACCCGGGTTCTCTCCCATAACGGATGCAGCTGCAATGTCCCAGACGATACCGGCATGATCGAGCAGAGCGGCCTGGAGGCGCTGAGCGGCGCCAACCAAGTCAGCGGCTGGCTCCGACTGCAGCAGAATGTGCTGCTGTGAGGTGAGGGTATGGCGTCCTGGCGTGGGGGTGCAGGAGCGCGGCCGTGGCAGTAGTGCAAGCGTCTCCATAAACTGCTTCTCTCCTCGGCTTGGGGGGATAGCTCCCAAGCGGTCGTCGATGCGAATGCTAAGAATGATTGACGATATGATATCAGAATAGATCTACGCAAAGCGGTAACGGAGTACGGGTGCGGAAGCTATTATGCGAGGTGCATACCAAAAGCGATCCATTCTTGATGCTCTTGGACTTTGTGGAATCCGACTCGCTCATAAAACTGAATAGCTCGATGATTTCGCGTTCCAACCCCAAGATGTACGGCTGGAACATCGAGTGCTCGTAGCTGTTTGAGAAATGTCTGTACCAGAGCTCGACCCCAGCCTTGCCCCTGTCCCTCAGGCAGGATGTCGATATGCAGGTGCGCCGGAAACTCCGTTAGTCCCTCGGGCGGGTGATATCCCGCATGGATTAGGCGCATCATCCGCGCATCAGGTGAGACATCATCGACGGGAGGGAGTGGGTAGCGCTCACGCAGCGGAGGGAACCAGTGATGCTCGCACCAGTCTACAAAGGTCTTGGAGTCTCGTGTTCCAAGAATGTAGCCGCATGGCCTCCCATCGTTCGTCAGCACAAAGCAAAGGCTGGGTTCACCGACCGCGTACGGAGCCGCGTAATAGTGCCCTAGGATGTCGGGATCAAGATAGAGCTCACTCGCATCTTCGCCGCTTGCTCCAGTACGTAAACAGATACGGTACAGCTCAACGAGATCACTCGGATGGTATGGGCGGATCGTGAATCCCATCGCGGTCATCCTCTCTCCATGCGAAGCCTATCGCTGCCAGAAGGTGGGCAGTACCTCGGGAAGCTCATGCTAGAAGTGGCTGACGTGGCCGGTTCCGATGAGACCACAGGGTATCGATAGGGGAAAGCAGTGCGGTAACAAGTGCGCCGCTAGCGTCACCGCCGGCAAGCAGGTCCATGATAAGGTATTGCACAAGTGAATTTCGTCTCGATCTTCCGGTGAGGCGCGATGCAAACAGCAAACTTGGCACCCGCTATGGATGCCTTCACCGTTTCGGGTCGTGGCGACGTGAGCGCTGAATATCAAGAAATTAATCTATTGCGCCGACGCGTTCTCGTTGGATATCCTGTCGGACACATGACTGGTGGTCTGCTACCTCTCAAAGCTGCCGCAATACATGCTGAGCCAACGCTTCCAGCCCGTCAATATCGTCTAGATCAAGCCAGCGCAGCATGATCCGTTGAACGCCCGCCGCAGCGTACTGACCTAGCTGCTCGACCACGGCCGTCGGCGTGCCAATCACCGAGCCTTTCGCCCGCAGCTCTGCCTCGTTTCGCCCGGCCAGCCGACGACGCACCTCGGCGTCATCGCGTCCGAAGATTACCGTGGTCATCAACGAGCGCCGGACCATCCTGGGCTCGCGACCGAATGCGGCGAGCAGGGTGTTCAGGTGAGCATTTAGCTCGGCGAAGGCAGCCGGCGGAACGGAGACCGCATTCCACTCGTCGGCATAACGCGCGGCTAATGGTAAGCTGCGCCGCTTGCCCTTGCCGCCAATAAGAATCGGCGGACCGGCAGTGCGTGTTGGGCGTGGCAGTAGAGCCGCGTCGCGGAGTTGATAATAGTTGCCCTGGAAGGAAGCAGGCTCAGCGCTGCGCAGTAATCGGGTGATAACCTCCAGCCCTTCCTCGAACCGGGCGAAACGGCGCGGCACATCTAGCAGATCGAATCCGAAGTTATGATGCTCCCGCTCCTGCCAGCCTGCCCCCAGACCAAGTGTCAGCCGCCCGCCTGACAAGTCGTCGACCGCTGCCGCTTGGCGCACCATGATCGCCGGATGACGGAATGACAGGGGGGCAACCAATGGGCCAAACTCGATGCGCTTGGTATGGCTGGCGAGCCAGGCAAGGGAAATCCACAGCTCAAGGGAGGCTTGGTCGGGCGGCTCGCCATTCGTGAAATGGTCCGAGCGATATAATCCAACAAAGCCAAGCTCTTCCACGGCATGTGCAATACGTTGCCAGCGCTCCCAGGTCAGGCCCATCTGGCCTTCAAGCATAATTGCAACTTCAATCAACTGCCCCTCCGCTTAGCGAAGCTGAAGCTACCCGTTCTCTGCTTCGCCCTCGGATGGCCCGCCAAGTCCCTCGCGCGCGAGATGGCTCTCTACAAGCAGGAGGCCCGCATCCCCGGCACGTCGTACCATACCGAGCAGAAGCTCCATGCTCGCCATCTCCTCTAGCTGCTCGCTGATGAACCATTCTAGGACATTGCGCGCGATGTGATTGTTTTCCTTAATCGCGCGATCCATCAGTGCGTTAATCTGCTGGGTAACTGTACGCTCCCAATCCAACGAAAGCTGCACCGCTTCCTGTGCCGAGCTAAACTGGCTACGAGGAGCGGGGATTGCTGGAATAGCGAGGTTTCCATCTGCATCGACGATAAACTTGACGAAGCGCATCGCATGATCACGCTCTTCCGTCGCCTGCTGGTAGAAGTGCCGGGCAAGCACGGGCAAGTTATCGCGATCGAAGTACGCCGCGATCGCCACGTATTGAAGCGAAGCTCCAAACTCGTGCCCAACCTGCTCATTCAAGGCGTTATTTAATTCTGCACTGAGCAACATAAGAACTTCCTTTCAGCTATACGATATGCGGCAAAAAAATCGAATATCACCAGTATCAACAGCGCACCTATCCCTCGAAAATTCCTGTCCAGGAATTCTCCCGCAGTTACAGTCTCTCCATTCAGTGGTTATGCGGGGGAGGATTGCCCGCACGGTCCTCGCGCACGGACATCCGCTCAGACCACTCGTCGTTTTCGGCGAGCAGCAAGTTGCCCAGCAACGTATCATCGCCGCTCCGCTCTGCGTCCCCGTTCGTCGCTCCTGCTTTGCGTGCTTGCAATTGTTGCAAGATTTCTTCGACATCCTGGCTGTTGAGCTCGTCGCGCTTGATCAACTCTTCCGCGATCGCCTCGACCTCGTCGCGCCGTCGTTCGATTAGCGCCTTGACCTCGGCGTACTGCTGCTGGAGGAGCTCCTCGATCTTGACCTGCATCTGGGGGCTGACTTCCATTTGTGGTGAGAAGACGAATGGGTTCAGGATGTTACCCTCCATGCCCCACTGGAATAAATAGCGGGCTGCTTCTTGTGTTGCCGTGCCAAAGTCACCCCCGACTCCGCTCAGGCGCGTGCCAAGAAATACCTCTTCGGCGGCTCGGCTGGCAACCGAGATACGAATGCTGGCCAGTACTTCCTCACGTGTTGCCGCTCCACCGAATGTTTCCTCGGTCGGCTTGGTCGAGGAGAAGCCACCAACGCCCGATCCTAAGTTGCCGTAGCGCATCAGCGTCACCTTGGCAAAGCGATGGCGGGTAATCGGCGCGTACTCCAGCTGCGCGATGGTATGGCCGGCCTCGTGATAGGCAATCCGCCGCTTGTCGAGCAGTGACATCGCTTTGACGGGCTGGCGTAAGCCATATTCATGGGTGTCGCGGGCTCGTGTAAAATCTTCGTAGGTAATTGAGCGTCGTCCGTTGAAGTGCGCGTGGACCACGCTCTCATTGATTACATACTTGATGGCGACGGGCGTGTAGCCCTGGGTATCGTTGACCATCCGTTCGATGTCGATGTTGGGATCGTGCAGCACTTTGTTCAGATAGTAGTGCAGGACCTCACGGCGGCCTGCCGCGTCCGGAGCATCCACGCGAATCTTGCGATCAAAGCGGCCCGGTCGCAGCAGCGCGGGATCGAGCGATTCGGCAAGATTCGTCGCGGCAATCGTCAGCACCGGTGGCATATCCGCTTTGGCCCGGCGCAGACCGAGCCAGCGCAGAAAGCGCGCCCAGCGGCTTTGGTCAGCCGGCGGAGGATCCATCTGCATCAGCAGCTCGTTCAGAAGCCCGACACCGCCGCCCATGCCGCCAAGAAATCCACCAAAGAAGCCACCCTGGCCCTGTCCTTGCTGCCCGCTGCGGGCCATGCCAATCGCGTCAATCTCGTCGATGAACAGGATACAGGCGCCATACCTCCGCGCCATCTTGCGTGCCTTGCGATAGAGCGCCATCACCTTGAGGTTGCCGACACCAAGGAACATGCTTGTCATCGAGGGTGCGGATAGGTAGCCGAACGGCAAGCCCGCCTCGGTCGAGATCGCCTGCGCCAGATAGCTCTTGCCGGTTCCGGGCGGTCCCACCAGCAGCAAGCCGCGAATGTGCTCGCCACCCATCGCTTGAAACTCTTTGACCCCACGCAGCAGCACGACGATCTGCCGTGCCGCTTCGAGCACCTCGGGATTGCCCTTATAGTCTTTGAACCCAATGCCTGTCTCGCCCGGCATGACCCAGTAGGTGCGCCCACGCGCCAAGAACCAAAAGATCGCGACGAATTGGATGATCGCGAACAGCATCGCGAAGAGCAAGCGGAGGAGTAGTCCAATTAAGCCCAGCACGGGCGGACCCCAGACCGCTCGGGTCGGCCACAAGAAGATATAGAACGACACTGCTAATAGGCCAAGCGCGATGAGGAAGCGCCAGCGCTGCCCCATGGTGTCCAGAAAGCCTTCGAGTGCTTCGTCGATTTGCGCATCGAGTTCGCTGCGCTTGGTGTTGATAGCCATGCTTCCCTCCGCCGCCCCGTATTGGACAGAATGCCGCGCACTTGCGAGAACTTGGCGTTATTCAATGTTGGTTATCTTACCGGTGGAGTTCAACGTGAATGTCCAAGGCGCTTGCATGGTGCGCGTGCCGTTCGACATCGACACAACCATGAGATGCACGCTGTTGCCGTCGTTGAGCGTGGAACCGCCGACATAGGTTGAGTCCGTGAACGTAATCCCGTTCAACTTGGCATACGTAATGTTCCGTTCGGTGGTCGCAAACGCGTCCTGATCCTGCTTCAACGAGTCGTCCAAAGCTTCCCACATCAGCTCGATGTCGCCGTTCTTTTGGCCGTCGAGATACTTGGCAATCGCGTCCGGCCGGCCATCACTCGTTTGCACCGGCATACCGAGCCAGGCCAGTGGCACGCTGCCTGTCTCGATTGCAAGATAGCCACCAAGTAGCATCATGAGCAGAATAAGTGCAACAATCGGATGGCGGCGAATGGCGCGCCGTACCAAAATAATCCACTTGATGATGATGTGCAGGATCGCCTTGATGATTCGTCGAAGCGGATTGCGGCGACGGATGACGGCTGCTTGTTCCATAGACGCTACCCTTACTCACAGAACTAACCCGATCCATGGAAAGTGGGGTCATGAATATCTCGTCAGAAGCGTTCGTTCAGCATTCCGCTTAAATGTCGAGTTGTCAATAGCGTATTGGAAGGGAGGCCCAGCGTTATGCTGTGACCGACACCAAGCAAGAATGGAACCACCGTAACGGAAAAAGCTGGCTCTTCAAGCTATCCCGATATATTCGGCAGCAACCGATGTTCCCCAACGCTTGGACCCCCTGTCGCTGGCCTTTTCAGCTTATTGATCGGGCTGTTTGTCGCTAGTGGCTCACTGGAGCGGCTGGACCCCGCGGGATTTGCGCGAGCAGCCATGCGCCGAGTAGAATGGCCGCTAGGCAATGCGGCCGCGGATTTGGCCGGAGGAGGACAGAATGGCATATGATGTAACGTTGATCCGAGGCGATGGTACGGGACCAGAGCTCGTCGAGGCTACCCGGCGGGTGCTAGAGGCGACAGGCGTGGCTTTTAACTGGGACGTGGTCGAGGCCGGCGTCGATATTATGGAGACGGCCGGTACGCCCCTGCCACCAAACGTCCTTGAAAGCATTCGGCACAACAAAGTTGCGCTCAAAGGCCCGATTACGACGCCAATCGGCACCGGCTTTCGCTCGGTCAATGTGGCGCTGCGCAAAGAGCTAGACCTCTACGCCTGTATCCGGCCATGTAAGCTGTATCAAGGCGTTCGGTCACGTTTTGACAACGTCGATGTGGTGATTGTGCGCGAGAACACGGAGGATCTGTACGCGGGTGTGGAGTTCCCAGTGGATAGTGCCGAGGCGAAGCAGATTATCGATATGGCCCCCGGCAAGATTCGGCAGGACGCTGCCATCTCGATCAAGCCTATCTCGCGCACCGGAACACGTCGTATCGTCAAGGCGGCTTTTGACTACGCCATCGAAAACAACCGGCGCAAAGTGACCGCCGTCGCCAAAGCCAACATCATGAAGTTTACCGACGGCCTCTTCTATGACGTGGCCCGTGAGGTGGCCCAGGAGTACGAGGGTCGCGTCGAGTACGACGAGTGGCTTGTGGACGCAATGTGTATGCAGCTTGTGCAGAAGCCCGAGAACTACGATGTGCTGGTGATGGGAAACCTGTACGGCGACATTCTTTCGGACCTGTGCGCAGGGCTCGTCGGCGGCCTTGGCGTAGCACCCGGCGCAAATATTGGCGTGGACACGGCACTCTTTGAGGCAACCCACGGTTCTGCGCCGAAGTATAAGGGGCAGAACAAGGTCAATCCCACCGCGCTGATCCTTTCGGGAATGCTCATGCTGCGCTATCTCGGCGAGCGCGACGCCGCGGATCGGCTCGAGCAGGCAGTGGAAGCTGTGATCAGCGAGGGCAAGGATGTGACCTACGACATGAAGCCCAACCGCACTGATCCAACCGCCGTGGGTACTGCGGAGATGGCCGATGCGATCATCCGCCGGCTCCAAACGACATAGTGCGCGAAGCTATCGATGGGCGCCCTCAGCGCCCATCGATAGCTCCTGCAGAGCTCTCATCACTTCTTTCCCGACTTCCCTTTGCCCTTGCCTTTGCCCTTGCCTCGCCCCTCGTCGTTCTTGCGGTTATCCTCGTTCTCTTCGTCAGCTTCCGGCTCGCCGCCGCTATCCTCAGGCTGACCTGGTTCCTCGCTCGTGGGTGGAGCCTGCCCGGGTGCTCCATGTTCTAACTCTGGTTGAAGAGTCGGCAGCGTGGTAGCCGTTGGCGGAGCGGGTGGAGTTGGCGTGGCTCCGAGTACTGGAGCAATGGCTGACTCTGGACGTATTGATGGTGTTACCGCTGCGGTAGACGTCACGGTCGGCTCGTTAGCAGGTAGTGCCGGCGGAACGGCTCGCGCTAAGGCCGCCAGCGGCTGCCCAGTAGGTACGAACGTCGGAGATGGAGGCGGTGGAGTTGCTGTAGGCGCCTCTGCTGCAACCAGCCCTGCGTTCTCAGATGGTCGGTTAACCCCGTTGCTCTGGCCGGGGCGCCACATCGCCCAACCGAGTAGCGCGAGGATCCCGACGGTGAGCAGAGCTGCAAGGCTGAGGTTGCGCAAGGTATGTAACCCTCTCATCATGGTCGTACGTCTAAGCAGAGAGTGTGCCCCGGCATAGGCCAGTGGTCGCAATGAATGTAGGTATAATGATCTTTATGAGTGACGCAATTATTCTTTTTAGCCACGGAAGTGTGCTGTGCGGCGCCGGCCAGAACTTGGCAGAGCTCGCAGCGCGTATGGAGGCGCGCGGTGATGCCGCAATTGTTGATGTAGGTTATCTCAACTACACGGAGCCGCGTTTTCCAGAGACGGTCCGCCGCTGCGTCGAGCGCGGCGCGAAGCGCATCGCGGTGGTGCCCTACTTCCTGGTCGCGGGCAAGTTTGTGAAAGAAGATTTGCCCTCTTTTGTCGCTGCGGCGCGCGAAAAATATCCTGATGTCGAGATCCGCATGGCAGATGCTATTTGTTTTCATCCGACGCTCGCCGATGCACTGCTCGCCTGCGCCGACCGGGCACGCGAGCCAGGCGCATGGCGTGATACGAAAGCTCAGGCCGCGAGCTACTGTCGGGCGAGCGCACGCTGCCCTCTCTATGGCAGCGAGGACTGCCCGGCGACTCGTGCAGCGGAGGTTGTGGTATGAAAAAGGCAATGCTTGTGATGGTGCACGGGTCGCCACGCCCGATTGCCAACACCGACATGTACTCGGTGGTAGACGTTGTGCGCGAACGCGGGCTCTACCCGGTCGTCGAGGTCGGCTTTATGGAGTGCAACGAGCCCTCGATTCCAGAGGCAATTGTCCGCTGTGTCGAGCAGGGCGCCCAGCGAGTGGTCGCAGTGCCCTACTTTTTGCACACAGGCAACCACGTAACTGATGACCTGCCAACCTTGTTGGAGCAGGCTCAGGCACAATATCCCAATGTAGAGTTTCTGATGGCTGACTATCTCGGCCACGATCCGTTGCTGGCCGATATTATCCTTGAGCGAGCTGCTCAAGCCCAAGTGGGATAGGTTCTGGCGCATCTACAATGCCGTCGCGGGGCTGCGCTAAAAAGTTCCCTTGCAGGCGCCTCAATTCCCGGAGACGAGAACCGGTAGCTGGATGCGCCGTCGCATCAAGCGACGGCGCCACTGGTTTTTGCGTGTGCTTTCGGCTAGAACATTATCCTCACCCCGATCGTCTTGAGAGTAGTTGTGATTTTCCTGGTCGCCCGTAGCCCACAGGCGAGAGTTTCAGGGGCACAGCGGGGCAACTGGGCCAGGAGAGTGTTGCAGTAGCTGTGACTTACCCAGTGGCCTATAATAAAGGAAAATAGGTGCTCGAAAATTGTTGGCGTGCTCCAGTTAGCGGGAGCGGCAGATAGTACAAGAGGACTGCGAGATTTTATGCATATCGTGCGTTCAAGACGAAAAGAGCTTACTTTGGTTGGTTTAACTGTTGTTGGCGCGCTTGTTCTGGGAATTGCGACGGCGAGCCTAACTGGGGGGAATGCTCCAGGCGCCGATGTTCAAATCACAACGTTCAACAGTAATACTGTTTCTCCCGCTACTACCGAAACAAGCACCGAGATCGGCGAAGTCGCTACGGAGCCGGCTGTTTCCGCCATGGAAACCCCAACACCATCCGTAACCGCCACGCCTGTACCAGTTGCCGCAGAAACGACCGCTACCGCGCCCAGAGAAGAGCTATTTGTCCAGGAAACATTCGATGCGCCGGCTCCCGCCTTTCCCAGTCGCGAAACGACCAGGTGGAGCGTCGGCTATGTCGATCAGCGCTACCAGTTCAAGCTTAATGGGCAAACCTTGATTGGGGCATCTCTCGCGCTCCCTGCCGAAAATTATCGACTAGGCGTCGATGTTGCCGTGTCGCAGGGTGGTGCTGGGCTAGCCTTTTTGATTAGTCAACCCGCGACGCGCTACCATATCATTGTCAGCCCTGATGGTGCATACGCGATCGAACGGCTTGACAACAATGTTGCGACAAAAATTGTCGATTGGACCCCTAGCCCGGCCCTACAGAAGAAGCCTGGCGCGACCAATCGTCTGCAGCTGGAACGCCATGGTGATACCATCCGCTTTTTTGCAAATGATCAGCTGCTGACGGACTTCACGGTTCCAGCTGGCCAGTTCGAGCCTCAATTTGGTCTTGTGCTGACTTCGCGCACAGGGCAAGGTGAAGCTTCGTTTGATAACTTGCTTGGCGAGCGGCTGCCGTAATCGCCCCACGCCAGCCGTCTCGCAGAATAATCCGCTTGCATTACCACCTAGATTCCAAAGAGCTGCCGAGCCTGTGTCTAGAAGCTGTGAACGGTCGTAGGATGCGACCTGAGCTTGTCGGGGGCCGCTTCACGGATGAGGGCCCGCGCCAAGATGCCCGTCGGATCGATGAGCGGCAGTCCTTCAACCTCGTCACCGCCTAACGCCAGGGGTAGTTCCGTGCAGCCGACAATAATCGCCTCAGCGCCGCTTTGGCGAAGGTCCCCTACGATGGCTCGAAGTTCATGTTGCGCCTTCTCCCGGACTGGATTTGAATGAGTTTTGATACCATAGTCGGGATCATAGATCGCCGCGTGGACGCGTTCCTGCCCCGCATCGTCGGGGGTGATAACTTGGAAGCCGAGAGGCTCAAGGACCGCCTGATAGCTGCGCGCAGCATACGTCCCGCGGGTAGCAAGCAGCCCCAAATTTCGGTGATCTTGTCCCTGTTCAATTAAATAGCGTGCTACCTCTTCGATCAGGTGCAGTACCTGCACCTGTAGGCCCGCATCCGTAACTAGCCTACGAAGCTCATCAAAAATTTGCGGAGCATGCGCGGTGTTACAAGGCATGCCGATGATCGAGACGTCAAGCCGTATTAGCTCGCGTACGATTTCGAAAATTTCCTGCGCTGGGTTGACATTCGCTCGCCCTGCAATGTAGCCGGTTCGGTCTGGGATGCGCTGTGGGTATGACAGCAGGGCAACCGGAAGATGTTCGCTATCAGAGCTGGCTCGCGTCTCGTCAAAAATTTTTCGCGTCAGGTCTAAGCCTGCGTAGGGTCCCATGCCCCCGACGATGCCGATAATTTTCTTCTTTTCCATCGTCCTATCTCCATTGTTAGAAGCAGTCGGCTCAGCCAGGGGCTGTCTGCAATAATCAAGCCAGCTCGCCGCTAAAACTTGGCAATCAAGACACGTAATGTAAGCGAGCCGCAACGGCAAAATGGAGCGTTTATGAGGTTAAGCTGGGGTGTGGCAACAATGTCTTTAGACGTAGCCGACGTCAGTGTGATGATGCTATGGTGGGGCCAATTGACGAAAGGCCAGGTATCGCCACACGGAGGGTACGGCAAGCTGAAGTCGGGGTGGTAGTGCTAGCTGATGCAACGCTCTTGCGGTAATTCGTTCAGGAAACAGAACACGAAGCAGGGCGCGACAACCGTCGCGCCCTGCTCCCGAGTAATAGCGATGGGGACGTCGAATTTTTACCTGCTGAGGCCGGAGTTGATCTGCGAGAAGACGGTCGAGACGCGCTTGCCGAGCACCGACAGGATGCCGATGACGACGATAGCGATGAGCACCAGGATCAGTGCGTACTCAACCAGGCCCTGGCCTTCCTCACGAGCGAAAAAGTTGCGAAGCATGAACGTTCTCCTAAGTGATGAATAATGGCAACTACCAATGCTTGTACTGTAACAAATACCGCGGAGCCCGTATAGTCAATCCTTGGTCACGCACAAACCCAGTACTGGGGGGTGGGCTGGGCAGGCAATTCTTCGGGACCGATGAGCTGTCCCGGCATCCGCCGCATGCATATAAAGAGACCGGAGTCCCCAGCACCTGCTAGGGTCTCCGGTCTTAATAATAAGCCTGGCTGGCGGACTAGGATTCGAACCTAGATTGACGGATCCAAAGTCCGCAGTCCTACCATTGGACGATCCGCCATCGCGGCTTTCCTGCGGTCGATGTGTAAAGCGTTTTCTTTGCGATGATCGCTGCAGGCGCATGGATTATACCAGAACCCAAACGCCCGATCAAATTCCTAGGTGCCACGGTGTATCAGCCCAAGTACTAGGGGCAGGCTGATCGCAGGTGTGATTGCCTATTGACCCTATGCGGTGCTCGCTCTATCATTCGGGCCTGCCGCTCGTTAATCCCCTCCACGAGTGTTCTGTTAACCTGGAGCGACACGTTTATGATCTTGCACCGAAGCCTACTCCTGTCAATTCTTGCGCTCATCGTCGTTCTGAGAGTGGTGCCGCCGCCGGCCGATGCAACGCCGGCGCTCTGGAGCTGGTGCAGAAGGCTGGTCTGAGCTGGGTACGACAGCAGGTCCACTGGAAGGAGCACCAGAGCGCGGATGGGCAGATTGCTTGGGGTGAGCTTGATACGATTGTAGCTGCGGCCGAGGCACGCCGGGTCAAGCTCTTTTTATCGGTGCTCCAGGCACCTGATTGGGCGACCGGTGTGTCTGGGGTGGCAGGCCTGCCCGATCGTGATCACTTCGACGATTACGCCGCGTTTCTGGGTGCCTTAGCGCAGCGCTATCAAGGTCGCGTCCACGCCTATCAGGTCTGGAACGAAATTAATCTTTCAGCGGAAAACGGTGTTCAACCATTCCCTAGCCCTGATTACTACATCGAGCTGCTTGACCAAGCGTACGATGCGCTCAAAGCCGCAGATCCAAAGGCGTTGGTAATTTCCACCTCGCTCGCTCCCAGCGATTCGACCAACCCTGATCTTGCCGTGAGCGACCTTCAGTTTTTCCGTGCGCTCTTCGCCGATCAGCGCTTCTGGGCCCATGTCGACGCTGTCGGTGTCCACGTTTTTGGCTGCGCCAACCCGCCGGATACCCTCTGGCCAGCTAAGCCAGGTCCCGGGCTAGGCTGGACGACAAGCCGCGAGTTCTATTTCCGCAGAGTCGAAGATGTGCGACAGGCCATGGTTGAAAGCGGCCACGGCGACCGGCGGATTTGGATTACCGAATTTGGCTGGGCAACGGCGAATACTACGCCAGGCCATGAGTTCGGTAATCAGGTGAGCTTTCAGCAACAGGCGGATTATCTGGTGCAGGCTTTCACTATGGGGCGCCGTGAGTACTCCCCTTGGATCGCCGCGATGTTTGTGTGGAACCTTAATTTTGCCGTAACCTGGCAGGACGCAGGTGATCCACTGCACCAGATGGCAGCGTACGGCATATTGAACGGAGACTGGAGCCCGCGGCCCGCCTACGCGGCGCTTCAGCGTATGCCCAAGCCTTAGTCTCGACTGGGATTGCAGGGCGTACCTGAGTCGGAGAAAGGTGGCCCGGGACCCTCTCCGTTGCACCTACACCAGGTCTGCTGTGATAGGCGCATGCTTTCAAGCTGCGCCTTAACTTTTCCCGCATCGCCGCGCGGATGAGGCTGCCCTCCATCAGCGTCACGAGCTCTCGCATCCTGTGGGCCCAGCTTCCTTTGTTTTTCCGACGACCGAGTCTCCCGAACCATCCGGTGTCCTGGATTGGGACCACAGCGCTATCGTCGGTAGTCGGGTTCTTGCATAGACTCGCAAGCGTGGCTCCAAAACCACACGTGCCTACACTTCGTGTTGTACATTCGATTAGCGCTCGATAACCTTGAGTGGAAGACGATATGTTCTTTGATGATTCCCTTAAACAAGTGAACAAACGGGTGCTGCACGCGCTGCAGACGACGGCTCCCAGCCATCTTAGGTCAGATGATGCTCAGCTACGCCAGCTTGCCGGCAACATCACCGAAGCATGGCAGACATTCAGTGAACAGGTCGATGATGTTGCAGTACGTGCGGTTGGCCGTGAGCTGGCAGCTCAGGCATTTTGCTCACGGGCTTTGGTTGCAATTGGCCGTGCTTTAGCCGTCGAGCAGTCGTCCGAGATCGATACCAGCACCGATGCAGCCGCCGAGTATCAGAGCAGCCTGCTTGAAGGCTACATCGCCCAAACAAAGCAGGCGGCGGAGCAGGCAACGATTGCTGACATACAGGCGACGCGGCAACGTGAAGATCAGCTTCGCGCAGTCATCCAGGAGCTCTCGACCCCGATCATTCCAATTTATCAGGGTGTATTGGTTCTCCCGCTCGTCGGCACCATCGACTCGCTTCGCTCCCAGGAAATTACTGAGCGGCTGCTTGAAGAAATTGTTCGGCAGCAGGCGGATATCGTGATTATCGATATCACGGGTGTGGCCGTGGTTGATACGTCGGTCGCCAATCATCTCATCATGACGGCCCAGGCGGTCACGCTACTCGGCTCCCGAGTGGTCTTCACCGGCATAAGCCGCACGATTGCCCAGACCATTATCCAGCTTGGTATCAATCTCGGGGACGTAGTGACGCTGCGCAATTTACAGGTCGGGATGCAATTCGCTCTTGAACAGCTTGGTCTCGAGATCGCAGAAATTCCCGTCGGTTAATCCCCGTAGCTTGGCGTCCAGTGAGGACCGCAGGAGATAGTGATCCTGCGGTCCTCTCGCTTTCCGCTTCCAGCCGCTCCCCATACTTTCATGTTAATATCCGACCATGGTATATCGACGTCACCTGCTGCCGGTTTCCGTTCTTGCGCTCCTCGCGCTGCTGATAACGCTGATTCCGGTCTATCCTAATGATCTCTGGTGGCACGTGCGTAGTGGTGAGGAGATCGTACGCCACGGGCGCATTCCGACCCACGATACCTACTCGTTCACCGGGTGGGGCCGCCCGTTCGTGTACTCTGGGTGGGCCAGCCAAGCGTTGCTGTATCTGCTGGAGAGCGTGGGCGGAGCGCCATTGCTCGTCATAACGCGCAACGTGGTAATCACCGCAGCATACACGCTCGTGCTGATTGGAGCGGCCAAGCGGAGCGGGAGCTGGACCATCGCGGCCCTTGCCACGCTGTGGAGCGGGCTGTTCTCGATCGAGTTCTGGCACATCCGGCCTCAGATTTTTGGCTACCTCCCGTTTGCTGCGCTGTTGTATGTCCTGTTGGGCTTTAGCGATGGATGGCTACGTGGACGCTGGCTCGTCGTCGTGCCGCTTGCCACTGCACTGTGGACCCATCTGCATGGAGGCTTTACCATCGCGCCACTCGTGGCAGTGCTGGTAGCGGGCGCAGCGACATTGGAGGCAGGCGTGCACCGCGAACTGCCACAAGCTACGCGTCGAATCGGGTTGCTCTGGCTCACGGCGCTGTCTACGGGTGTTGCCATGCTGATCAATCCATGGGGAGTTGGTATCAGCAGCGCCGTACGTTCGCTCCTTACCGATCAAGCGATCCAGATGTTTGTGGTCGAGTGGCAACCACCTCATCCTGGGTCCATCTTCCGCAACCTGTTTTACGGCTCCATTCTTCTTACCACGGCTGCGTTTGCAATCAGCCGCAGACGAGCAACGCTCCCGGAGCTGCTCGTTTTTGCTGGACTACTTTGGCAGGCTTGGACGGCTAGCCGCTTCATCATCTGGTACGGTCTAGCGTGGCCGCTGCTGGTCGCGCCAGCTCTCGCCGGATCGTTCCCGGTGCGCTATCGCAGGCGTCCTACTCTTGAAATTGGGATATTCAATGTCGCGATTGCGCTCGTGCTAGTTGCACTGCCCCTGAGCCAGCAGCCGACATCGCCGTTCCGACGCCTGCTTCCAGACGCGTACCGAAACATGTTGATTGCGGACCCTGGCGGCGAGCCCCTCATAATCAATTCGACACCGGTCAACGCAGTGGCGTACCTCGCGGCACATCCGCTGCCGGCCAATGCGCGCCTTTTCAACGAGACCGGCGCCGGAAGCTACCTGATTTGGGCGTGGCGCGATGGGCTTGTCTTTGTTGACCCACGCTACACGACGCAGCCGCTGCAGGTTTGGCTCGACTACCGCCAAATCAGTGCCGGCTGTGAGTACAATACCCTGCTCGATCGTTACGGTATTACGCATGCGCTGGTCGACCACCAGTTACAATCCGGCTTGGCCGAAGCTCTTGCCGTCGACACGAGCTGGCGCAAGCTGTGGGGCAACGAGATGACGACATTATACGAGCGTACCTCCGCAGCCGCGGAGGATCCTTTGTGCCAGGCAGCGTCGCCGAGTAGCTAGACGACGCTGTTCTTGCGTGAATGAATTTGAGGATTGCTATGCGACCGCTTATCGGAATTTCCAGCAAGCTTACAAACGACAGCACCTGGAGCCCCCCGGTCGTCGGGGTACGCGAGGGCTATGTGAATGCCATTATCGCAGCCGGTGGTATCCCTGTGCTCATCCCGCCGCATGTTGACGCCGAGGCGCTCCGTCATATCTATTCATTGGTTGGAGGTATCGTGCTTTCAGGCGGCGCGGATATCGATCCCGTGCTCTACGGCGAGGCTCCACATCCAAAGCTTGGCCAGATCGAGCCTCTTCGTGATGCCATCAAGCTCCCGCTTGCGCGCTGGGCTGTCACGGATGGTAAGCCACTGCTCGCTATTTGCCGTGGAATACAGGTGCTCAATGTAGCTCTTGGCGGCACGCTGTATCAAGATATAGACAGCCAGTATGAGACAAGCTTCGACCACGATGCGGGATCCACCGCACGTTCCTGGACCAACCGGGATCATTCTATCCGAATGGAGCCGACATCCAAGCTAGCCGAAATCCTTGGTACGAGCGAGTGCTACGTCAATTCGCTCCATCACCAAGCGCTGAAGGACCTGGCCCCGGGGCTACAGGTGGTGGCACGAGCGCCTGATGGTATTATTGAAGCGGTCGAAGGCGCAGGTGATGCTTTTGTGATCGGCATACAGTGTCACCCTGAGCAGCTTTGGCAGCAAGCCGATCAGCGCTGGCGAGGTCTCTTCCGTGCCTTTGTCGCCGCTGCAGCGAACAGCTAGTGCTGGAAGTGGCTTTAGGCTGACGAAAAACACCAGGCGATGCGCTTGCATGGTCTGGTGGTGGATATGCTCATGCCCTGCATACACCGCAGTTTCCGTTAAATGATCAACGAGGTCGCTTTCGCGGCCTCGTTGATCTGGAAGCAGCTCAGCTTAAGGCTGAGTAAGCCCAGAGTTAATCTGCGAGAAGACGGTCGAGACGCGGTTGCCGAGTACTGACAGAATGCCAATAACAACAATAGCAATCAAAACGAGGATCAGTGCATACTCGACGAGGCCTTGACCTTCCTCACGTGCGAAGAAGTTGCGTAACATTGGATTCACCTCCTTTTAGCGGAACTGCTCGGTGACCATATAGCGGAAGTGTACCGACTCTGATGTATAAGCGCAAGGCACCAATAGTACTGGTAGCCTCTAGGACCAAGACTCGCTCTTTTGCCCGCAAAAGTACGCCTAACCGTAGCCGCCAACCAACGTTTTAACCTTACACGAACTAAGCATGCTCATTCGTATACAGCGCGCCTCCCAAGGGGATGACCGTGCTAAAATACAAGTGAGCAAACGCATCTTCGATATCACCCATTTGGCCTAATATGCGCCTGCTCCAAGCGGTCCATGTTGGATAGGGCTATTTTGTCTCGTCGCTTTTTACGACACGTTGTAATATTATGTTAAAGCGGGTAGACCATATCGGAATTGCTGTACACGATCTTGATGCGACGATCGCGCTCTACCGTGACACCTTCGGCGTGGTCGAGTGGGAGCGTCTTAGCCTCGTCGAGCGCCACATGGACGTCGCCATTTGCCGGGTTGGCGACACGCTGCTCGAGTTTATCACCCCGACTTCGAACCAAGCGGCCTTCGCGAAGTTCTTACAGGAGCGTGGCGAAGGAATTCATCACATTGCGTACGAAGTCGAGGAATTAGACGATGCACTGCGGACGCTAACAGGCAAAGGGGTGCGGCTGGTCGACGCTCATGGTCGTCCAGGTATCCACAACACATGCGTCGCTTTTTTGCATCCGAAAGCGACGCAAGGCGTGCTCACCGAGCTCGTCCAGCTTCCTGATCATGAAGAGGCCAAGGAGTAAGGCAGCATGGCACAGAGCAGTGAGTCGTCAACGGCTGGGAAACCCAAGGCAGTGTACGAACCGGAGGATGTGCAGAGCCCGCCCCCGCCTCCCGGCACCTACCCTTACACTCGCGGCATCTATCCCACGATGTACCGCGGTCGGCTTTGGACGATGCGCCAGTACGCTGGGTTTTCGTCTGCTCGAGAGACGAACGAGCGTTTTCGCTTTTTGCTCCAGCAAGGTGTGATGGGCCTCTCGACGGCCTTCGATCTTCCTACTCAACTCGGCCTGGACTCTGACGACCCACGCTCCGAAGGTGAAGTTGGTAAGGTTGGTGTGGCCATTGATACCGTCGAAGATATGGCGCGGCTGATGGAGGGTATCCCGCTCGATCGGGTCTCCACGTCGATGACAATCAATGCGCCGGCATCACTGCTCCTGTTGATGTACGAGCTTGTTGGTGAGCGACAGGGCGTAGCGTCCACGCAGTTGACGGGAACGATTCAGAACGATATCTTGAAAGAATATGCGGCACGAGGCACTTACATCTTTCCACCGCGGCCTTCCATGCGGCTCATCACCGACACCTTTGCCTACTGTCAGGAGCGCATCCCCAAGTGGAATACGATCAGTATCTCGGGCTATCACATTCGTGAGGCAGGGGCTACCGCCGCGCAAGAGCTTGGGTTTACGCTGGCTGATGGCATCGCCTATGTTCAAGCGGCGCTAGATGCCGGGCTGAAGGTCGATCAATTTGCGCCGCGAATCTCATTTTTCTTCAACGCGCACGCGAACTTCTTCGAAGAGATCGCCAAATTCCGGGCGGCCCGCCGTATGTGGGCGACGATTATGCGTGAGCGCTTCGGAGCCCGGGACGAGCGCTCGCTCCAGTTGCGCTTCCATACGCAGACAGCCGGTTCGACGCTTACCTCGCAGCAACCGCTTAACAACGTCGTGCGCACCACAATCGAGGCGCTGGCAGCGGTGTTAGGCGGAACGCAATCACTGCATACCAATGGCTATGACGAAGCGCTCTCACTACCTACCGCGGAAGCGGCCACCCTTGCACTGCGCACCCAGCAAATCATTGCGTTCGAGAGCGGTGTGCCTGCTGTCGCCGACCCACTTGGAGGTTCGTATTTCATCGAGGCCTTAACGGACTCTATTGAAGCAGAAGCGCTCAAGCTGATCATGCAGATCGACGAGCTTGGCGGCGCGGTACAGGCAATCGAGGAGGGCGTGATTCAGGCGCAGATTGCGGAGGCGGCGTGGGAAACCCAGCAAGCGATCGAGCAGGGCGACCAAATCGTGGTAGGCGTTAATAAGTTCGGCAACGCCGACGCTCAACCGGTGCCCGTTTTCTACCCCAATGCAGCGGTTGCAAGCGAGCAAGCGGCTGCGCTGGCAGAAATTCGTGCCCGGCGTGATCCCGGCGGGGTCGAGGCCTCGCTGGCGGATGTACGACGTGCGGCGGCTGGCAGCAGTAATTTGTTGCTACCGATGCGGGAGGCGCTACGCCATCATGCGACGCTCGGCGAAATCTGCGGTGCGCTCCGTGAAGAATGGGGCGAGTACCGTCCCAATGTCGCTGTCTAGCGTATGTATCATGTAGAGCAGCAGTCCCATCCAACACGATCTATGTTTCACTGGCTGCTAAATCTGCCATTCATGCTGCTCTGGAACGTCGGCTACATCGTAGTCCGGCTGCTGATCGTGCTGCGGCGCTGGCTATCGCCAGGGCTGTTACTTATGTTGTTGGTGATCGTGCCGCTGCTGCTGTTCTTGTTGCCTCGGCTCGACCGCATTGGGAGCTATATCTTGATCAGTGGGGCAGTTGCGCTTGCGTTTATTGCGGGTACACTATCTCGGCAACGCTAGCCGCAATGGAGGAGGCCGTCGATGACCAGCCGCGCCAGAACCGACCTGTCACGCTATCGAGCCGATTTCCCTGCCCTAACCATGAAGCAGGACGATCGTCCGCTTGTGTTTTTTGATAATCCTGGGGGTACACAGGTAAGCCTTGCGGTTGCCGAGGCCATGCAGCGCTATCTGCTCACTGCCAACGCCAACGTGCATGGTCCGTTCCTGACGTCCCGTCGCACTGATGTGGTGCTGGAGGAAGCTCACGCCGCGATGGCGGATTTGCTGAATGCCTCCGGTCCTGACGAGATCGTGTTCGGTCAGAACATGACCTCGCTTACCTTTGCGTTCGCGCGTTCGCTTGGGCGCGAGATGGGCGCCGGCGATGAAATCGTCGTGACGACGCTCGACCATGACGCTAATATCGCCCCGTGGCTGGCACTCCAGGAACGTGGTGTCGTCGTCCGCTGCGCCGATATCGATCCCGCCGACTGCACGTTGGACTACGCCAACCTCCATGGGCTGATCAACGAGCGAACAAAGCTTGTCGCAGTTGGCCTAGCCAGCAATGCTGTGGGCACGATTAACGATGTCCGGCAGGTTGTGCGGATGGCTCGCGAGGTTGGCGCGCTGGTGTACGTCGATGCCGTACAGGCCGTGCCGCACTTCCCCGTGGACGTCCAGGCGCTCGGCTGCGACTTCTTAGCGTGCTCGGCCTACAAGTTCTTCGGCCCCCACCAAGGCATCGTGTGGGGCAAGCGTGAGCATCTCGAGCGACTGACCGCATACAAGGTACGGCCGGCTTCAAACGAGCTTCCTAGCAAATGGGAGACTGGCACGCAAAGCCATGAAGGCCAGGCTGGAACACTCGCTGCAGTCAACTACCTCGCCTCGGTCGGTCGTGACCACATGGAGCACTATCAAGATGAGCTCAAGCTCCTCGACGGGCGCCGTGCTGAGCTACGAGCGGCAATGTTGGCAATCCGAGACTATGAGCAAACCTTGTCGCGCCATTTTCTTGCGGGCATGCAGACCGTGCCAGAGCTAACCCTGTATGGGATTGCCGATCCGCAACGAGTTGCCGAACGTGTCCCAACATTTGCCGTTACCGTGCCAACCTGGACTCCTCAGCAGTTATCAGCGGCGCTTGCCGAGCGTGGGTTTGCTACCTGGGCTGGGCATTACTATGCGCTTGCTTTGGTCGAGCGGCTTGGACGACTCGAGGGTGGTGGGATGTTGCGCATTGGCTGCGCGCACTATAACACTGCCGCCGAGCTCGACGATCTGTTTGCGGCACTGCAAGAGATCGTCACGATAAATCCAAGCTAGGATCGTCGTCCCACTTTGATGACCCGGCGAGATGCGCGTGGCAGCCTGCCGCGCGCGCACTATTTAATCGCGCACCAAGTGGACAATCACAAATAGCTATCTGGCAAGGGCTGCACCAGCGGCGCGAGCCGATCGAGTTGAGCAGGTCTTGGGTAGCCTTGTCGATGCCGCGATACGAGGGCAGGAGGAGCTTCTACGAGCCGCTCTCTGGCCCTAAAGCTCATTGACATCGCCCCAACGCGCGCGTAAAATCCGCGCGGTGTCCAAGGTACTGCTGACGGTTCTGCCACACAACGAGGTTATATGAGCGGTCCACGTTTTGACCGGATAGTCCCACTGGTTACGCTAGTCCTCGTGGGGCTTGGCGTTGTTTTCCTGCTTGAGCTAAATACCAACCTGCTTATTGTCGAGCTTGGGGAAAATGTGCCTTCCTTCTCGGTCGCTTGGGCACTGATCGCCGCCCTCGCATTGATTACCGGCGTTGGCGTGGAGCTCATTGCGCGGGCAGAGCCGCATCTGTATTCCTCTGGGTGGCTCGCCGAGCTCACCGTCGGGCAGCGGCGCCTTGAGCTTGGCTTACCGCTGTGGGGCCTGCCGATGCTGACGCCCGTGGCAATCTTTGCCTTTTTCCGCCTCTTCCGCGGCGCACTCGTGACCAATGCCTATTTGCTTGTACTTGTGGCTACTGGTCTGTTGCTATCAGTCGTTCTGGTAGCCCAACATTACCTTATCGAAGGTAATCCCCGCGCGCGGCAGATCGCTCGCAACACCCTAGCCGTGATTGCGTACGCTCTCTCGTTCGCGCTCTTCAGCGCGGTGACCTTCAACCGCTATCGTACGCTGTACGCGATCGCCCTGATTTTTCCGTCGACGTTGTTGCTTGTCGCAGATTTGTTACGGGGACACGTGACTGCACTCTGGACGACAGCAGGCGTGATTGCGCTCGTTATAATCGAGGCATATTGGACGCTCAACTATTGGCCGGCGCCCTTCTGGTTCAACAGCGTCGCGCTGCTCGTAGTGTTGTATGTCCTTATCGGTCTAGCGCAGACAGCAGGTGGAACGGATGGTCCGGGTGGAAATGCGCAAGCGGCGCTGACACGTCGAGGAATGATTGAGTATGGGCTTGTCGGGGGTGGCGCGATGGTCGCGCTTGCGATTGCCGCGGCAATCGCACGGACACAAAACATCGACTTGCGCGGGCCTTAAGCAAACCAAGGCGTAGCTTAACGCTAGTGGGAGGCTGGCAGCACCGGTGCCCTGCGTAGGGAGCTAACAACTGTCCGAATCGCGTCAAGCGTAAATGGCTTCTCGATCACCGCGCTTACGCCCAAGGCCTGAACTCGCTCGATCTGTCGTGCATCGGCATGGCCCGTGACCACGACCTGCAACGCCTCGGGTACGCGCTGCTTTGCCCGCTGGAGAAGCGTCACACCATCCATCTCAGGCATCATCAGATCTGCAAAGATAACGTCGACCGGCGCCTGGCTGATCGCCTCGAGGGCCTTGACCGGCTCGGTGAACCACTCCGCCGCGTGACCCTCCTTCGTTAAAAGGCCGTGTAATGATTTGGCAATCAACGGCTCGTCGTCCACAATGATCATGCGGAGGGGCTCAAGCTGCGCTTGCGGTGCCAGCACGACTTCAGCTGGTGCTGCCTTGAGGGGGAGCCTGATGGTCATCGTCGTGCCACGACCTTCTTCGCTCTCGATATCAATCGTTCCATCATGTTCGGCGATAATGCCATAGGAGATGGCGAGCCCAAGCCCTGATCCGCCGTGGAGTTTGCCATCGTTTGAGGTCTTCGTGCTCACAAAGGGTTCGAATATTCGATCCCGAACGTGACTGGGAATACCACAGCCGGTGTCACCGACTGCAAGTCGAATATGTTCCGCTTCCTCAGCTAGCTCGATGGTGAGCACGCCGCCCGTGGGCGTCATAGCGTCGATTGCGTTGGTGACCAGGTTGAGCATCACTTGAGCTAGCGTGCCAATATCGCAGAGCACCGGGCGTACCGGCGTGATACGCTGCTCGACTCGGATATTTCCGCGGCGAAACTCTGCCTGAAGCATCGATAAGACGGGGTCGATCGCGCTCCGTAGATCGGCGGGCTCCCGTTTTGGCTCCAAGTGCCGCGCGAAGGTGAGCAGGCCACGTGTGATGCTACCGCCATGCTGAGCCGACTTTGCCACGGTATCAAGAGCTGATCGATAACCGCCGGGCTCGTCCTCGAGCAGGGCGAGCTGTGAGATACCACTTATGCCGGCGAGGAGGTTATTGAACTCGTGCGCGACGCCCGCAGCCAGCGTACCGATAGCTGCCAGCCGCTCCGACTGCACGACCCGAACTTGCGATGATTTAAGCTTGGTGATGAGGCGTGCCTGGTAAATAGCAAGCGCGGCTTGAGCCGCGAAGGTCTCGATAAGCCGCTCGCCTTGCTCGTCCAGCGTAAACGTGCTGTCGGTCACAAGCACCATGCAGCCGACGACATCGTCCGGTGTTACAAGTGGCACCAGCATGACAGGCTGCCCGGTCATGACCTTGCGCACAAATTCATGGTCTAGGTGGACAAGCCTCCGTGCTTCACAAACACGCCGAAGATTAAGGCTCCAATCGCGGATTGGCAGCTCGGGAGTACACGTCCCTCTTGAAACAACCTGATCCTGCTCATTGCCCTCGCCCCACAGCAAGACACTTGAATGCGTGACGGGAAAGACTTCCATGATGTATTTCATCATGGTGTCGATCTGACTGTGGATATCCACGGATGAGAGCAGCGACGTCGTCGCTTCATGAATTTGCCGTTGCTGCTGGGTAAGACGTCGGGAAGCTTCTTGCTCGTTGATAAGACCGGCATGTACGGCGAATGAGTGTTGAATGGCGACGAGCGGCAGCAGACCTACAAAGAAAAGCCAAGGATTGGCCTGCCACATCCATGCCAGCATTAGACCGTAGGGAAGTAGCGACAGGTCGTAGGAACTAAAAACCGTTACGGCATCACGCCATCCTCTAAGAATTTTCTCCCCAGTCGCAACCGCAATCAGCACTCCCATGATTGTTGTTGCCAGAATAAAATAAAGCGACAGCACAGAAAGAATGCGGAGAAGATCAGCGGAATCAATAAAGGAGAGTGAATAGATGCCGAGTTCATGAGCAAGTAAAGCGGGTAAGCCTGCTGTTATAGTCCTGTGCGCAGCATTAAAAAGCGTCTTGTACCACGTTCTGCGGAGATATATATCAGAGGCGAGACTACCGCCGCTTGTAATGATAATGGTCGCGGAAGGAGGAAAAATAAAGATAGAAGCGACTGCGATAGCCGTACTAACGGTCTGTGTAACGTTTTGGTTATATCTGATCGGCTTGAATTCGGTTAAGCACACCAGGAGACAGAACAAGCCCGCTGCCAGATAGTCATTCGGTAGTAGCGGCCTTATGCCCGAAACCATAATCAGGACAGCAATAGCGCATATCCAGATGGTTACTACGTACCACTTAAGCGCTGCAGGTAAATCTTGCATAAAATGTTTTCACTGCTATCTACGGGTGAGGGATCAGTAGATAGAACGGCACTCGTGTAAAAAAGGTTCGGCTATCTTTCAATGTTCGTTAAATGGGGCTCGTCCACGGCTTTGATTGCGGCGTCTTGAACGCTTCGTGCAGCTTCAAGATAAAGCAGAACTTTGCTTTACCATCAGAGGGCTGTTTATTAGAGAGCCCCTTGCTCAAACATTTACCCTAAGGGAGTTGCTCTGGCTAGTACACCTTAGCGCATTTTGCTATCTTTGTGATGATAGTGAGTAGTACTTCTGTCCCGTGGTGATGCCGCCTGCCGTCAGCGAGGATCTGCACACAAGCCCGATTCCAACGAATGCAACGCCGATCAACGTCAGCACTGTTGAAACTCTCCCTTGTCCAATACCGGTCAATAGGGCTCCAAGCGCAAATCCAAGGCCCGCCGCAGTACCATAAACGCTTACGACACGTCCTAACACCTCGCGAGGCGTTTGCTCTTGTAATACCGTGCGAATACTGGCGAAAATTAGACTGTTCGCCGCGCCGGTGAGCCACACAAAAGGCAACGCGAGGAAGAGAAGGGTGGTCCAGGGACCGCTGTTAGGGATTGGAGATGATAAATTAGCATACTGGCCGAGCACCGGCACCAACCCTTGTAATATTAAGGCCAGCCCATTGAGGAGGATGCCATACCATAGAAGGGCCGCACGAGGTACGTGCTGACCCCATCGGCCAAGTGCCAGAACTCCAGATGCAATACCAAAGACCATTACCCCTTCAAGCACCGGGAAGCCTATGTCTTCCGTACTTCCAAGCGCCTCAATCACATAGGGTAGCTGAAGCGTATTGAATAAGGATATGAGCAGGGGCATGATCAGGCTAAGCATGACAATCTTACGCACCAAGGGCAGCTGCCGGACGGCGTTTAGACCTTCAACAATGTCACTTAAGATTGAGGCGTCACCTTTTACTTCGCGAGCAATATACTGTGTGCGCACATGGAGTAGCAGGAGGGCGGATACAAAAAAGGTTACGGCATCGATGAGGAACGCTCCTGATGTACCCAGGAAGACGAGCGCGAACGCAGCCAACGGGTAGCTTGCCAACTCTGCAAAGGTCGTCGTTGCCTGATCGAGTGAGTTGGCTGCAAGCAGCTCTGACTCTTCTACGACATCGGCCAAGATGGCAACCCGCGCAGGATTGAACATCTCACGTACAAGGGCGGCTGCAAAATTAATAAGATAAATAGCGGCAAGCTTGATAGGCAGTGTTAACGGGAAGGTTACGAGCGCAAGCAGCACAAGTACGAGAAGCCCATTTGCGACGTCCGCAGCGATCATCGTACGGCGCGGATTCCAGCGATCAACTAACGCACCGGCGATGAGGCCAAAGAACAATGATGCAACCAGGGATGAAAAGGCAGCCAACCCCAGCTGAGTATAGGAACTCGTCAAACTAAAAACGTATATCGGGAGCGCAATTCGTGTAAAGTAGCTACCAAACGTGGATATTGCTTCGCCCAGCCACAACCACCGGAAGTTCGGATTCCGTAGCAATGACCGGTAGGTCACGACGTGCGTCGTAGGTGGCACTACTTCCGGATTTTCGCTAGATTGGCCGAGGGATTGGCTTTGGCCAAGTAAAGCTTGACCTGCGGCTTTCCAGCTATTGTCTGTCACCCCTTGTACAGTTGGAGAGGGCTCGATATCTCCGGCTAGCGCTCGTACCTGTTGGTGGCCATTCCAAATTGCACGACATCCTCCACACAGCGCCAAATGAAACCCGAGCTCTGGATTGCCTTTGCGCGGTGTACCAGGTTGGGCTCCCTCACCGAGGAGCGAGCGCGCTTGAACACATGTCATCATATTGTAGGTGACCTTTCACAGGTAGCACAAGCAGGAAAGACCTATTTATTTACAGAACGCCTTCAATCACCGGGGCGTAGTTCATCGAAAGGGTACTGACGGGGCCTGGAACGGGCGTCATCGTGACCAGCATCCCTTGTAGTTAAGGGTGGCATGCGATGAGGTCTAACCAGAAGGAAAAAGAGCGCCAGTGTGAGAAGTTGACTAGGAGCTAATTACCCCCATTTTAGTGGTTGAAACATCGTCTGTGTGGGCGTAGTTGTTCCGACGGCGGCAATCTGTACACGCGAAATGATGGTTTGCCACTTCATACAGGGGCTCCTTCCAACTGACAACAACAAGGTTGGTTGATAGAGACCCCTCAACTCCGCTCGTGCCCAATCAGACGAAAACCCTCCTCACACTGGCGCTACCAGCAGGCTATGCGACAACCAGCCGTGAGGCTGGAGCATGCTGCTGATCGGGAAGCCAGCCAGCCAACCGTCGGTTGGTAGCCGCAAGAACGGAGCGGGCTGCCGCCTCGGCAACGCTGCTCCGTACAAATGTTGTTCCAAGGACGTGCTCCAGGGCCATATCCTGGTACGTCACGTAGGTAGTAATTACTTCGCGCGCGCCAAAGGTCGTGCATTGAACACCCGCGAGCTCCAAGGGTGCCTGCGGAGCAAACATGCCGTTGAGGGCTGCAACGGTTGCTTTAGCCGCCGCCTCAGCTGTATCTGGGCCAACGACGCAGCGCCCTGTGTAACGCTGCTGGCCGTTGAGCAAGTCGACCTCGATGTAGGTGCCGTCTGGCTGCTGAACTTGTTCGACACGGTCGAGGCTAACGCGGTCGACGGTTGCGCCTTCCGCAAGCTGCACGAGGCTGATGCGGCGATAATCGATACGGTAGTTAAACCGCACCACGAGCACACTCTCGATGTCGCGAACGATCTTTTTAAGGGCTCGGCGTGGGGAAGCAATAATATGTACTTCGCCGATATCGGTATCGCTGGCCCGTAGGATGCGGGCGCCGCGGACTCCGGGGACGGTTAGCAAGGTTTCTTCGATCATTGTTGTGTCGGGCAAGGACACAACATCAGCGCGCTTCGCCATGGAAGGTCTCCGTTTGGTGAGTCAGCGAACGATACGACGGCTCAAACTGCGGGCTAAAGAAATTAACCCAGCAGCGGCAGAGCCTGGATATGACAGTGTAGTGGAAATTGATATGCGTTTGTGACCACCTATAGCATACCTCAACTTCGCCCAGAGTGTCGTAAACGGGGAGTAGTACAAAGGTCCCGGCTTGGGCTAGACCCCAGAGGCAGGCTCAATTTGCAATCCGAGTACTAGTCCGATTTTGCGTAGCGTGCGTTGTGCCGAGGTGACATTCTGCTCGGTGGCCGCCGCGATGATTGTGTAAGCAAGCTCAGCCAGAGCACCAATTGCCGCCGGGGTGTCAAAGTTGTCATCCAACGCGTGGAAAAACTGGCTCTGTGGGGCATCGTCGTCGAGGTGGCGCTCGCTTGCAGGAGATGGTGTTCGGAGGGCGCTGTGCAGCAGCTGGACTTGCTGCTCGGCCTCGGCGACCCGCTCGTCACTATATTCGAAGGGCTCGGCATAGGGGTAGCTTAGGATTGCCAGTCGCAGAGCGTCGGGCGAGTAGTGTTTGAGTATGTCGTCCACAAAGACCATGTTTCCTAGCGACTTAGACATTTTTGTGCCGCCGAGAGCGACGAGGCCCGTATGCATCCAGCAGCGTACAAATGGGGCAACGCCGGTTGCCGGCTCCGCCTGCGCAATTTCACACGCGTGATGCGGAAAGATGAGATCCGCGCCTCCGCCATGGATATCGACCTGTGGACCTAGATACTCAGTTGCCATCGTCGAACATTCTATATGCCAACCTGGCCGGCCTGGGCCCCATGGGCTTTCCCAGGCGGGCTCATCCGGCTGCGAGGGCTGCCAGAGCACGAAGTCCAACGGATCACGCTTACCCGGATCGTCGGGATTGTTGCCCATCTCGTTGGCCATCGAGAGCAACGTGGGGTAGTCGGCGTGGGCTAGCTCTCCATAATGCTCGAAGGAGGCCGCGTGATAGTACACAGTACCGCGGCTGACATAGGCGTGGCCGGCCTCCAGCAGCCGCGCAATCGTTGACTGCATCTGCTGGATAACACTGGTCGCGAGTACATAGTGCTCCGGTTTAGCCACGTTGATGCGCGCCAGCGAGGCAAGATAGCGCTTGGTCTCCTGGTCCCCCAACGCTCGCCAGTCGACGCCGTCGCGGCGGGCTCGCTCGAACAAGGGCTCATCAATATCAGTGACGTTTTGGACATAGCGCACGCGCAGCCCCTGGCTTTCCAGGTACCGCCGCAGAGTGTCGTACACGACGCCAACGCGGGCATGGCCAAGGTGGCTCGTATCGTAGGGTGTAACTCCACAAACATAGAGCTTAACCTCCCCGGATGGGAAGCTAAGCTCTTCTACGCGCTGGGTTAAAGTGTTGTACAGTCGCATAACCAATTCAGGATGAATGATCAATCACTGTTCCTAACCGCTCAGTCCCGGCAATTAGTCGATTGATCAAGGCTCATTGTTTAGATGCTACACTGCATCGAAATCGCTTGCAACCAGCCATCGATCTCAGAGGCATTGGGTAAGAGAGTGACGTCGGCACTTAACCACTGGTGGTACAGAGCACCGTATCGATCGCAGGCAAAGATACCCGCGCTTGCCGCTTGCGGCAAGAATCGCTCTCGGACACGTCCGTTGGGGTCGACCAGGACAGTGAAAGGCAGCGCTCCCAAAGCACCCGCCGTATCCTCACTAGGTACGACGACGATACCGCGCGCCGGTAGCTGCTTCCACTCGTCCGCGTGCATGGCAAGGCTGTGCAGGTACGCTTCGGGCTGTGCAGCGGGGCCGAAGATCATGAGCAACAGATGGTCACGCCCGCGCCGCTTCGCCAAATTATGCGTCTCGCCGTACTTATCCAGCAACGTAAACAGCGGCACGGGTTTATGCAGCGGCAGCTTGGGTTCAAGATCCATATGGCTATCCTCCGCTCACGTTACGGGTCTTTACACCTCGATTATACTGCAAGTCGCTAGCCAGGAGGTCGTATGCGCGACAACTATGCCCTAGACGCCGAGCTGTACGATATTGTGTATGCTGATTACGTGGACGATATCGGGTTTTATGTGGACGAAGCCGTGGCTGCAGACGGCCATTGCCTAGAGCTGGGCTGTGGTACTGGCCGCGTGTTGCTGCCTGTAGCGCGAGCAGGGGTTACCGTAACGGGTTTGGATGTCTCCAAGCCGATGCTTGCACGGCTGGGGCGCAAAGTTGCCGCACTTCCCGACGACATTCGGTCGCAGGTTACAGTGGACCATGGTGATATGCGCTCATTCAAGCTGGATCCGCAGTTTGCGCTGATCTATGTCCCGTTTCGGGCGTTTCTACACCTGATGCAGGTTAGTGACCAACTTGATGCGCTGCGAAACATCTATCGGCATCTGCGTCCTGGCGGACGGCTTATCCTGAACTTCTTCGATCCGTCGCTGGAGTATATTGTCGCGCATAGCGGGCCGATTGGCGGCGCGCTGCACACGACTGGCGAGTCGTTTATCGACCCGCGCACCGGACGCTTGCTTGTCGAGTGGGCGACAATCCAATACAGCCAGCACCTACAGCGAATCGATCAGTATTATGTGTATGACGAGGTGGACCAGCGCGGGCGAGTCGTGGGGCGCTTGTACCGGAATCTGCAGATGCGCTATATCTTCCGCTGGGAATTCGAACATCTGCTGGCACGCTGTGGTTTCGAGCTTGTGGCATTGTACGGCACATTTGACCGCCAGCCATTTATTCAGTCAGGGCAAGAGCTCATTTGGGTAGCACAGCGACCTGTAGCGGGCTAGCGGGAAGGGCTCAGCTCCCTCTAGCACTGTGCGGCTGGAGCGGCCGAGGAAGTTTGCATACGGCATTTAGCATGGAAGAGCTTAGGCAGGCTGACTGGACAACGCTTGTCGTCGCAGCTTCAGTGGTTATTGGTGTTCTATTAACACCGTATGAGCTGCTACTGGTGGTGCAGCGGCGTTGGGAGCAGCAACGCCGCGAGGGTCCGGTACGCGGCGAAGGGCTGCCGGCTGCTCAGGACGACGAAGCCATCGACTAAGCGGCGACGGCCTGCCCTTCGCACACGATCTTCCACTTCACGGCAACCCTCTTGGCAGGAGTACTATGCTACCCACTGGCCATAGCGTGCGCGCAGCAGCTCCATCACGAGCTGATCAAGCACAGCCTCGGCCTCAAGATACGACGGAGCGTAGCCGACAAGAGCCCCGTCAAGATAGATCGCGAAATCACGCGTGTCTCGACTATACATAATCATTCGTTGCATCATCACGCTGCTCCTGTTCATAGATTTCACTCTTACTCGTCGGTATTTTAGCACGCTTGTTCTGTTTAATCAAGTGGTTCATTGACAAAAAACAAGCGCCTCGTTATGATCCACTTGGCAGCGCTTCGGCGCTGCCGTATTTGCGAAAGAGAGCTGCGCATTGCGCTCGTGGAAATTTTGGCTCGGCGTCGGCGTGAGCGCCGTCTTTGTATGGCTGACTGCGCGTGGATTAGAATGGCATGCTTTTAGCTCTGCCGTGAGTGACGCGCAGTATGTTTGGCTGCTGCCGGCAGTCGCGGTGTATTTCGCGGCTGTGTGGGCGCGGACATGGCGCTGGCACTACATGTTGCGCCACATGAAGCACATCAGTGTGGCTGAGCTCTTTCCAGTGGTTGTGATCGGCTACATGGGCAACAATGTTTATCCTGCCCGGGCCGGCGAAGTTATCCGCTCCTATGTCTTGAAGAAAAAAGCAGGTGTGAGCGTCTCTGCATCACTCGCAACCGTTGCACTAGAGCGCCTGTTTGATGGTTTAGTGATGTGCGCCTTTGTTTTTGCAACGCTGCCGTTCGTGCCGTTGCCTACATTGTATGCCTCGATCGTTGTCGGCTTCAGCGTCCTGTTCTTCGCTGTGCTGGTTGTCTTTTTGTTGCTCGCGGCCAACCCCGATCGTACCGATGCGCTTGCGGCACGAATGATTGCGCTTACTCTGCCTCATCGCTTCCGGCCGCGTGCGACGACCTTGGCGAGTAAGTTCCTGGTCGGGCTTCATGCCCTCCGCTCGCCCCGGGAGCTGGCAATGATTTTGTTCACATCGACGGCGATCTGGTTAACGGAGACCGGTAAGTATTGGGTTATTGCCCAAGCGTTTCCTGCCCTTGAGGTCAACTTTGCGGTCTTGATGCTGATGACGGCCGTTGTGAATCTTGCGACGACGCTGCCATCCGCTCCCGGCTACGTCGGCACCTTTGACAAGCCCGGTATCGAGATACTGAAAGCGTTTGGGCAGCCGGCAAACGTTGCCGCAGCGTACACAATTGTGCTGCATGTCGCGCTGTGGCTGCCGATTACGCTGCTCGGATTTGTATTTATGGCTAAGGAAACCCTGCGCTGGCGTGAGCTTCAGCAGCTATCAGGTGAAGGCCCCGTGGGCAAAGAGGCACGGGGCAAGCCACACGAAATGACCTCGGCTACCTCAGAGCTTGAGCCCTGGAAGTCATAGACTATGCACATTGCGATCATCGGCGGCGGCTTCGCTGGCCTTACGGCGGCCCATGAGCTGCGGGCTGCCGGGCAGCAAGTAACGGTGTTCGAGGCGGGACCGCAGCTTGGCGGTCTTGCCGCCGGCTTTAAGGCGCCCGGCTGGGATTGGGCGCTTGAAAAGTTCTATCACCATATTTTCCAAACTGATAAAGCAATCATCGGCCTGGCCAAAACCATCGGCGCGGGTGAGATGCTCTTCTTCAACCAGCAGACGACCGCGTTCCTATGTCCCGAGCACGGGGCGCACCCAGTCAGCATCCCCGGCATTCTCACTTTCCCGCATCTGCCGTTGATTGACCGCCTGCGGTATGGGCTAACACTGGCGCAATTCAAGCTCCGACGCGACTGGCAGCGGCTGGAGCAAACGACGGCCGAGCGCCATCTACGGCGATGGTCGGGCGACCGCGCGTACAAGCAGTACTGGGAGCCGCTGCTCGTAGGTAAGTTTGGACCGTATGCTGGCGAGGTAAACGCCGCATGGATCTGGGCTCGGATCAAGACCCGTTCGTTTAAGCTCGGGTATTTTAAGGGAGGCTTCCAAGCCTTCGCGGACGCGCTTGGCTCATATATCGAGCGCCAGGGTGCAACGATTCACTTAGCGCAGCCGGTACAGCGCGTCGAGCGGGCTGATGATGGGACCTGGACGGTTGATGCCGGTGGCGCTCCAAGGCGCTTCGATCGGGTGATTGTTGCATCCGCACCCGGCGTGTTGACCAAGCTTGTACCAAGCCTGCCACGTGACTACACTGCCCGTATGACGGCACTGAAGTCGATGGGTGCGGTGGTGATGGTCGTTGCGCTGCGGCAACAGCTGCTCACGAACGGGGTCTACTGGTACATGCCGCCTAAAGAGCACTTTCCGTATCTGGCGCTGGTGGAGCATACCAATATGATCTCGCCTCAGCATTATGGCGGAGATCGGCTGATCTACTGTGGCGACTACCTCCCGGCGGACCATCGCTACTTCACCATGCCGGACGAGGATGTTAAGCAGGAATGGCTATCGGCACTTCCACAAGTAAATCGGGATTTCCACCCTGGCTGGATTAAGCAAAGCTGGCTCTTCCGCGAGCGTTATGCTCAGCCGGTCGTTCCTGTCGACCATTCGCGCAATGTACCGTCGCTGCGAACGCCGTTAGACGGTCTTTACTTTGCCAGCTTGGCGCACGTTTATCCTTGGGACCGGGGGACAAATTTCGCGGTCGAGCTTGGGCAGCGCGTGGCGCGTGAGGTGCTAGAACAAGAGGCTAGGGGCGAGAACAAAGAACAAAGGACAGAGATCTGACAGCTGGCGGCTGAGTACTGAGCGCTAAGAGCTGATGACTGATACCTGAAGCCTGACAGCCACCGCCCACTGTCTCCGACTGGAAATGATATGCCTGAGGAGTCTGTTTCAACGGGAGGGCTTCTCCTCCGCCTCTTCGCCGTTCTGCTGCTGGTGGGCCTGAACGGCTTCTTTGTCGCGGCTGAATTCGCTCTTGTCGGAGCACGAGCCTCACGCTTGGAGCAGATGGCGGAGGAAGGCCGGGGCGCAGCACGGTTGGCGCGGCACATGCAAGATCATCTCGATCGATATATTGCCGCATCTCAACTGGGCATCACTGTAGCTAGCCTGCTGCTTGGCGTTCTCGGCGAGGAAACCTTTGCGCTCTTAATCGAGCCCCCGGTCGCACATGCGCTTGAGTTTGTCCTTGGTGATATCCCCGCGCTCGCCATGTACGCGCGCACCATCAGCACCACCGTCGGTTTTGCCTTCGCGATCTTTATCGTGACCACGCTGCACATCGTGCTAGGCGAGCAGGCGCCCAAGGTATTCGCGATCCGTGCCGCCGAGCAAACGGCGCTGTTTGTGGCGCGGCCGCTCCAGCTTTTCAACCGGACCTTTGGGCTGATTATCCGCTTCCTGGATTGGTTGACGAATGGAGTGCTCCGCATCTTTGGAGTTCGCGGCCAAACCGGCCATTACGGGGCTCCAACGCTTGAGGAGCTGCGGATGATGATCCAGGCCAGCGGTAAAGAGGGCGTGCTGCACGAGGATGAACGGGAGCTGCTGATCAACGTGTTCGACTTTGGATCGCGGGCGGGGTACCAAGCGATGGTTCCACGGACCGATGTGAAGACGATCGCCGAAGATGCCACGGTGCGTGAGTTTTTGGAGCTTTTTCGCGAAACCGGGCATACCCGATTTCCGGTGCTGGGCACGGGCGGCGTCGACGATGTTCGGGGCATTATCTCGGCCAAAGAGCTGCTTGTCGCTCTCAGTGAAGGCAATATTAACTTCGACCAGCCGATCGAGGCGCTCATTCGCCCGGCGTACTTTGCGCCATCTACGAAGCGTGTGAGCGATCTCATGCACACCATGCAGCGCGAGCGCCAACGGATGGCGATCCTGATCGACGAATATGGGGGCATGGCGGGCATTATCACCCAGGAAGATCTGGTTGAAGAGATTGTGGGCGAGCTAGACGACGAGCTGGACACCAATCCCGACGACATTCAGTCGATCGACGCGCAGCACGCGGTTGTGGAAGGTGGCGCGCGCATCGAGGATGTCAACGACGAGCTTAACCTTGAGCTGCCTAGTGGCGAGTACGAGACAATCGCGGGTTTTATCCTGGAACAGCTTGGGCGGCTGCCCACGCCAAATGAGACGCTCCAGCACGACGGGGTGGTGCTGACGGTGCTGGAAATGCAAGGGCCGCGCATTGCACGCGTCGAAATCCGCCGAGTCTAGCAGCGTGCAGCGCGTTCCGGCATACGACCAGGGAGCAAACAGCAACTGTGGATGTGGAACCGGAAATGATCAGGCAGCGGCTCAGTGACCCGACGGTCGATGGGCTGTGGCTACGTGAGCGGCTGATGCCGCGCTGGACGGACGGCAGCGAGGGGCGTCCGAT
The DNA here is from genome assembly GCA_016781525.1 of bacterium. Lineage (GTDB taxonomy): Bacteria > Chloroflexota > Chloroflexia > Chloroflexales > Kallotenuaceae > LB3-1. Next base: position 45,221 of record JADDQE010000117.1, read on the forward strand.
TGCTCCACCAGCCGATGCGCCACCGCCTCGCATCGGGGCGGTGCTTTTGCTGCTGTATCCGCACAATGACGCGGTCTACCTGCCGCTAACGCTGCGCACGGCGGCGCTCCGTACACATTCTGGTGAAATCTCGCTTCCAGGTGGGCGCTACGACGATGCCGACGGAGATCTGAGCCAAACCGCGCTCCGAGAAGCATGGGAAGAGCTCGGGATCACGCAGAATGCCGTCACGCTTTGGGCGGCACTCACGCCTGTCTGGATCCCTGTCAGCAACTTCCAGATCACGCCCTTCGTCGGCTGGTCGGAGCAGCGTCCCTCATTTGCTTCAGCGCCTGACGAGGTAGCCGAGCTGATCGAAGCGCCGTTACAGCTCCTGCTCCACGCTGACACTATTCGGAGTGAGATGCGCGAGCTACGCGGTAACCTGATGTACGTTCCGTTCTTCGCGCTCGGCGAGCACAAGGTTTGGGGGGCGACCGCCCTGGTGCTTGCTGAGGTGGTGGGCAAGCTAAGCAAGCACCGACCGCATTAACGCAAAGACGCGCAGCTTGCATGCAAGCGTGCGTGCCCTGCGACCTTCCCTGCTCGTTGCGTGGCGCTACCCTGCAACTCCTACAATATCCTCCGCTGCCCGCTCACGAGTGCTGCCGCCAATCGAGAAGTACGTTGCCTGCGGATGGTGGACGACGATCGCGGCTGTGCTCTGCTCGGGCACAATCTGGAATGACGAGGTTAGCGTCGCGCCGATCTCTTCTGCCGGCAGGAGCCGCCAGACCTGGGCGTGCTGGTCGAGATCTGGAATGGCGGGATAGCCCCACGAGTATCGCTTGCCGCGCTTGGCATCACTCGCGATACCCAACGCCTTGCGCACAATCTGGTTAGTGTATTCGGCAAGACCCTCGGCGGCTGTTACACTGAGACCATGGGCGAAGTACGAGGCGCTATAGTCGCCCTGGGCTTGCAGCGCATCGACGTGGTCGGTGGCGGCCTGTCCCAGTGTTACCACCTGAAACACGGCGACGTCCATACGCTCGCTGTCGACACTGGCGAAGTAGTCGGCGAGGCACAGCCGCTCACGCTCAGGTTGGCGTGGGAAATGGAAGCGCGTCAGCTCGGGTAGAAACTCCGGCTTGAACTGGCCTTTGCCGGCAGCCCAGGCACCCGGATCGTAGACGATCAGGTCGTTGCCTTCGCTCTGCACGGGGAAGTAGCCTAGGGCGACCGCAGGCCGGAGCCAGCCGCGCTCCTTGGCATCCCGCTGCAGCTCGCGCAGGCGCGGCATAAACTCCTCGTCGATCAGCCGCTGGTACTCCTCCCCCTTGGCATTCTTGGCACCCCACTGGAGCCGGAAGAGTGTGTTCAGGTCCATGTGCGCCCAGACATCCTCGAGCCGGATGCGCGTCGACGTCTTGGCGCCCCAAAAGGGCGGTGTCGGGATCGCGATATCCGTGCGGACATTGGAGCGGATCCGAGCGGTGTTGGCCTCTTTGCCAAGCTTTTCTAGCATGGTCCGACCACGCTCAGGCTCTTCGAGCGCCTTGTATGCGCCGGCAATTACCTCGTCCACAAAGTGGCTGTGCCTTTTGGGATCGACGAGTTTGTCGACCGTTTCGAGGCCCTCGAAGGCATCCTTGCAGTAAAAGACGCCCGACTCGTAGGCCTTTCCAGGCTCGACAAACAGGATCCGCTGGCCATACTGCCGGTTGATCGCCGCACCGCCGACGATCAGCGGGAACTTGAGGCCGCGGCGATGGAGCTCCTGCACACACAAGGGCATTTGCTTCGAGGTGCTGACCAACAGCGCGCTCAGGCCAATCGCATCGGCGCCGACCTCGACCGCTTTCTCGATGATCGTGTTGAGCGGCACCTGCTTACCGAGGTCGTAGACCGTATAGCCGTTGTTGGATAGGATTGTGTTGACGAGATTCTTGCCGATGTCGTGGACGTCGCCATAGACCGTCGCCAAGACGACCTTGCCCTTGGTCGCGCCCTCCTGCTTGTCGAGGTACTGCTCAAGGTGGGCAACGGCCTTTTTCATCACCTCGGCCGACTGCAGCACGAACGGCAGGATCAACTCGCCCGCGCCGAACTTATCGCCGACCTCCTTCATGGCCGGCAGCAACACGTCGTTGAGAGTGGCAACTGCCGCCTCACCACGTGGGAGGCCTGTATCCATGCGGGTCTGGAGCGTTGTGTCGATGTCCGCCTCGATCGCTTCTTTCTTGCGATGGACGATCTTCCAATGAATACGCTGGTCGACGCTCAATCCCTCAGTCGGATCGGCCTTCTCTTCTTTTTCGGCCGCTGTCGTGTTCTCGTAGAACTGGATGAAACGCGCGAGGGCGTCCTCACGGCGGTTGAAGATCAGGTCTTCGCAGATCTCGCGCTGGTCCACCGGAACGTCGGCGTAGGGCGTGACATGCGCCGGATTGATGATCGCCGCGTCGAGGCCGGCCTTGACGGCGTGGTACAAGAAGACCGAGTTGAGCGCGCCGCGTGCGTGCGGAGCGACGCCGAAGCTCAAGTTCGAAACGCCGAGGGTTGTGAAGCAGCCTGGAATCTCCTGCTTGACCGCGCGAATCCCGTCGAGTGTCTCGACCGCCGCGCGGCGCAGCTCTTCCTGACCCGTGGTGATCGGGAAGGTCAGCACGTCGAAGATCAAGGCCTCATTGGGTACGCCGAACTCGTCGTTGGCGATTTGAGCGATGCGATTGGCGACCTCGAGCTTTTTGGCGGCGGTATGGGCCATGCCCTCTTCGTCGATGGTCATCGCCACGGTTGCCGCGCCATAGCGTGCCACCAGGGGCATGATGCGGTCGAGCTTTTCGCCGCGCCCACCTTCAAGCGACAATGAGTTGACGATCGCACGTCCCGGATACATCGCGAGAGTCGCCTCCTGGACATCCGCCTCGGTCGAGTCGATTACCAGCGGCAGCTCGATGTTCATGGTCAGCTTCTTAACGAGCTTGACCATCTGCTCCCGTTCGTCGGGACGCTCGGTCATGGCCACGCCGACGTCGAGCACGTGCGCGCCGCTGTCCTGCTGCTCGCGCGCTACCTCCACCACTCCATCATAGTCGTCGCCGAGCAGCAGCCGCTTGACCTTGCGCGAGCCCAGCGTATTGACGCGCTCTCCGATCATGAGCGGTGCCGGCTCCTGAGCCAGCGGCACGGCCTTCACGCCCGAAGAAACACTTGGAATATGCTCGATCTCACGTGGCTTGGGTGCGCGATCGTAGCCTAGCAGCTCGCGCAGCTTGGCGATATGTGTAGGCCGGGTACCGCAGCAGCCGCCGACCACGCCCACCCCGAAGTCGCGCACAAACTCGGCGACAATGCGGGCGAAGGGCTCGGGCTCCATTGGGTAGACCGTCTCGCCGTTGACCTCGATTGGCAGGCCAGCGTTGGGGATACACGAGATCGGCAGGCGCGAGTGCTGCGTCAGGAGGCGAATGGCATCCCGCATCAGCTCGGGGCCCGTCGAGCAGTTGAGGCCGATCACGTCGACGGGCATCGCCTCCAGGGTCGCAATCACGGCGGGAATCTCGGTCCCAAAGAGCATCGCGCCGGTCTCGGGCATAATCACGACTTGAGCCTGAACGGCGACGTCGTGGCGGTTCAGCTGCTGCTTGGCACGGCGGATACCGTCGAGCGCCGCTTTGACCTCAAGGATATCAAAGCTGGTCTCGACAAGGAGCACGTCCACGCCACCTTCAATCAGGGCTGCGGCCTGCTCGCAGTAGGTATCCGAGATCTGGTCGAAGGTCACGTCCGAGAGCGCCGGATCGTCCGATGAGGGAAGCTTGCCGGTCGGGCCGATCGAGCCTGCGACGAAGCGCCTGCGCCCATCCTTAGCCGCGTACTCATCCGCGACTGCACGAGCGAGCCGCGCGGCGTTGGCGTTAAGCTCGTGCGTTCGATCCCCGAGATCCCATTCTTCCAGGCGCATCCGCGTCGACTGAAAGGTGTTGGTTTCCAGGACATCCGCTCCGGCCTCCATAAACGAGGCGTGAATCTCGCGAATAATATCTGGACGGGTGTACGCCAGATAGTCGCGGTTGCCCTCGGTACGCTGGCCGCCAAAGTCGTCGACCGTTAGTGGATACAGATCGAGGCTCGTGCCCATCGCGCCGTCATAGATCAGCACGCGCTCGGCAAGCGCCGCGAGATACGCAGAATGGTTTGTTGTATGTGTCACAGGCAATCCTTTGCGAAAGCTAGTCATCGGGTCTTAGGCGTGGTTACCGCCGACCGAGGGTTACATCCATACGGCTTGGGAGAGCGTGCCTTGCCAGTAGCGAAATGCATCGGGAATCCGCTGTGTATGACCGGGCGAGAGTGGCGGCAGGCTATCCGTGGAGAACCAGCCAACATCTAAGGTTTCGTCACTCACGACTGGCATAGGATTGGGGTCGCATGGACGGCACAGGAAGACAAACTGGTACAAATGCGCCGTCGAAGAACTGCCACAGAGCCGCGAGTCGTAGACACCGATAAGTGCGAGTGCCTCCACCACGACTCCAGTCTCTTCCCACGCCTCACGACAGGTACCCTGTGCGGGCGTCTCACCAACCTCGAGTAGACCGCCTGGCATTGCCCAAAGCTGGTCGTCCTTGCGTTGAATCAGCAGTATCTCGCCCGCGGCGTTGAAGATTGCAGCATCCCCGCCGGGATACGGCGCGACATGTGTCAGGTCCGCGCTCCACCTTTGCTCGAGGGTATCGGCATCACGAAGATCCTGCGCCGCAAAAAGCTCGGCGGCTACTCGTCGGATACGCGCAAAGCGCTGCTGATGGTAAGGATTATCAGCGCTCCAGCGTAGCCCATCGTTCGCGACCGCTCGTAGCTCATCCGCCCAGAGCTGCAACCGTTGTCTCAGATTAAGGGTCACCATCTGCAACAAAAAACCTCCACACAGCCTGTGGAGGAGCTCCCGCAGCTCCTCATCTGTCAGACCACGTCTGGCGGAATTGGCACCCTTCTCGAAAAGTGAAGGAGGAGCGCTAAAGGATGCATGTGTCTTCAGCCTTCCGCCTTCATCGTTTCGTCAGGGTTGCCGGGGCTTCATCGGGCCGGTCCCTCTGCCCCTCTGGATGAGGTTTATTCGATTTTGATGCACTATACCAAGCGGGTGCCGCCACGTCAATCGGGTGTTAGCTACGACATGTCGTCATCTATGCTCTGTTACAATCGGTCACGATAATCACGAGGAAGACCTATGCCCAGCCGTATTAACGTTGATGTTATCAGCAGCAGCGTGCTCGCCGACAATCCGTTGGGCGATCCGCATGTCCGTACCCTGCCAATCTATCTGCCGCCCAGCTACGACGCCGAGCCGGAGCGGCGCTATCCAGTTGTGTGGATGCTCACCGGCTTTACCGGCCGCGGCCAGATGCTGCTCAACGATAATCTGTGGACGCCCACGATCCAGCAGCAGCTCGACGCGCTCATTGCGGCCGGCATGCCCGAGGTGATCATGCCGCTGCCCGATTGTGCGACGCGTTACGGAGGCTCGCAGTACATCAACTCGGCCGCGACGGGTCGCTACGAAGATCATCTCATCTCAGAGCTAGTGCCGTTTGTCGATGGGCGCTACCGAACCCTGCCCAGTGCGCAGCACCGCGCGGTCATGGGCAAGAGCAGCGGCGGCTACGGTGCGATCATCCACGGGATGCGCCATCCTGACGTCTTCAGCGCGGTGGCGTGTCACAGCGGTGACATGTATTTCGAGCTCGCGTACAAGCCGGACTTTCCAAAATTCTGCAACCGAATCGCACGCAATGACTACAATCCGGAAGCGTTCTTAACGGAGTTCGAAGCGAAGCCGAAAAAAAGCGGCTCGGATGTTACGGCCCTGAACGTGCTGGCGATGGCCGCCTGCTACTCGCCCAATCCGGACCAGACGGGCCTGCCGATCGACTTTCCCATGGATCTCCGTACCTGTCAGCTTCGCCCCGAGGTGTGGTCACGCTGGCTCCAGCACGATCCGGTTGAGCTGGTACCCCCCTACGCCGACAGCTTGAAGCGCCTGCGGCTGCTCTTTGTGGACTGCGGCACCCGCGACGAATACAATCTCCATTACGGCGCGCGGATTTTGGTAGAGCGGCTCCAAGGGTGCGGAGTTGCCTATGAGCACCAGGAGTTTGACGACGATCACCGCTCGATCTCGTACCGCTACGATGTATCACTGCCGAAGCTGGCACAAGCGATCGCAGGCTAGCTCAAGAAGGAAGGCTCAGATGCTGTTTCAACCGCAGCAAAAGATACTTTTTGTCGGCGATAGCATTACCGACTGTGGAAGAAGGGGCCCGGCAGCGCCCTACGGCAACGGTTACATGAGCCTTGTGCGCAGCTTACTTATGGCGTGCTATCCACACCTCGAGCTGCGTTTTGTGAACCGTGGTGTATCGGGCGACACCAGTCGCGACCTGCAGGCCCGCTGGGAGCGAGATATCCTTGCGGAGCAACCCGACTGGCTGTCGGTAATGATCGGCATCAACGACGTGTGGCGTGCCTTTAGCAGCAACCCCCACGAGGCGGTGCCGCTGCCGGAGTACGAAGCTACACTCCGGGCGCTGCTGACCAGCGTGCGCGAGCAGGGTGCACGGTTGATCGTAATGACGCCCTACATGATCGAGCCGGATCCACAGGTGCCGATGCGGCGGCAAATGGATTGGTACAGCGCTGCCGTAGAGTGCATCGCGGCTGAGCAAGACGCAGTGCTGGTTCATACGCAGCAGGCCTTCGACATCGTGCTGCGAGAAACCGCGCCTGAGGACTGGGCTCCCGACCAGATTCATCCTAATCAACCGGGTCACGCAGTGCTTGCGCTTGCGTGGCTACGAGCAGTTGGTTTTGAGCTTTAGCCTGGAGCGCCTGCCTAGCCTTGCCACTAGTGGGGTCACCCCATCAGCATCAAAGACCAGTCTCGCTGCCATTCTGGCTGTCGATGCTGAGATTGTACGCGCGGTACTTGGCGTTTAGCGTGCGGGCACAAGACGTGCAGCAGAGCGCTTAACCCAGGAGCGAGAAATGCCTAATCAGTTCGATCTGGTCGTAATTGGTGGTGGAAGCGCGGGTGTGACCGCCGCAATGAAGGCGGTTCAGCTAGGGGTGAAAACGGCGCTGGTGGAGCGTAGTGGTCGGTATGGCGGCACATGTCGCTACGTTGGGTGTGTGCCTTCAAAAACGCTGCTCCACACCGCGCAAACGTTGCATACCATGCGCCAGCACGCGGCCAAGCTTGGCTTGCCTGCGAGCGATCCCGCGGTGGACTTCAGCGCGGTGATCGTCACAAAGATGACATCATTCGACGGCTTGGCGAGGAGGATGGCTACGATGCGCCCAGTGAATTTTATGCAGCCGGGGGCGTGACCTTCACTGGTGGGGCTCGCTTTCGGAGCCGGACAGAGGCTCAGGTTGGCGACAATGTGTTGCGTTCAGAGCGTTGGATTATCGCTACCGGGGCGCGCCCACGTATTCCTCCGATCGAGGGTCTGGCAGACTCGCCCTACCTCACCTGGGAGACAATCTTCAACCTAAAGGCTGTACCGTCGTCGCTCATCATCATTGGCGGCGGTCCCTTGGCCATCGAGTTTAGCCAGATGTTCCGGCGCTTCGGGAGCGAGATCGTTGTGCTGGAAGTGGCGGAGCAGGTTCTGCCGCACGCCGACGAGAGTGCTGCTAAGGCACTCCGCGAAATATTGGCGACGGAGTGGCTCAGAAGCTGGCGGATCAGCTTGACGAGAGCGAGCTACGGGGCTCCGTACAGCTGTAGCGCGGGAAGCTAAATGTGAGGACTCGAGCGCGCGTCGCCCGCATCAGGACAGTGCACCGCGTGGGAGCCTCGGTTCGTGTGCATGATGTAGCGCTGCCCGGCGTGCTCCAGGGTAATGCGATAGCCCGGCGTAATCACCTGCATATACATCATTCCGGGTTGTGGACAGCCGAGTGAGCTATCACTCCACTCGACCTCCTCAACCTTGTCGACAAGGATCGATGACGGCTCGCAGCCTAGCTCGTGGGCCAGCCGATTGCGCGCGACAGCGACCGCGGCTGGTGAAGACTCCTCCATCGATACGCTCCTTACAAGGGATAAGGCCGGCTCGCTGGGGCCGACCTCATGCGATTAGCTGCTGATTAAGGCTGTGGGATCTGCTTTGGGCTCCCGTTCTCGCACCAGACCACCGAGTTGCCTTCGGTGTCGGTATGCACGTCATAGGTCCGAGTGCCGTCGTTGAAGGTCAGCTTATAGCCCGGCACAATTGCCTGGGTGTACATCATGTCGGGTGCCGGACAGCCGAGGCTGCCATCGCTCCACTCGGTCTGCTCCCTGCTCACAAGCTTGAGCGACTCTGGCTTCGCATTGAGGTGCGCAGCAAGCATAGCGCTCGCTTGAGTTTCGACCGATTTACCCGCCGTACCACCTGTGGAGAGCTCCCCGCCGCTGGAGTTGCTGGGAGCCGAAGCTTCGCCGACGGGCGAAGGTGCGGTTGATGACGCAGGCATGGTTGACGTGACGGGCGAGGGCGCGGTAGCACCAGTTGAATCGGTACCTGTGCTGGGTGTGGCACTGCCGCAGGCAGTGAGGGCGATAAGCATTATCGCAATGGTAATCTTTCGCATGACAGGCTCCTCCAAGAAGCTGGTAAAATGCGTTAGCTTATTGACGTACAAGCATAACGGAAAGTTCCCATGGTACCAACGATCGATGTCGCAGCCGCAATTGCTCGTGAGTCCGGCGTTCTCCTACGCGAAGGCTTTGGTCGCAAACGGCAGCTCGACTTCAAAAGCAGAGCCGAACTTGTCACCGATATGGATCTGGCAAGCGAGCGGCTGATCGTCGAGCGCATAGCTGCGCACTATCCAGACCACCAAATCATAACCGAAGAAGGCGGCGGGCGCGAGGAGCAATCACGGTTTGTCTGGTTGGTCGACCCGCTCGACGGCACAAATAACTACGCCCACGGCAATCCCTTCTTCACCGTGTCAATTGCGCTGCTGGAAGATAACGAGCTTCAGCTGGGCGTGGTGTACGCGCCAATGCAAGATGAATGCTTCACTGCAGTTCGTGGCGGCCCGGCGTTACTGAACGACAAGTCCGTGCAGGTTTCGGAAATCACTGAGCTGCGCTATGCACAGGTCTCCACCGGCTTTCCCTACAGCCGGTGGACCGACGGCGTCACGAACGTGCCGGAGACTGCCGAGATGATCATGCGCTGCCAAGATGTGCGGCGCATGGGCTCGGCTGCGCTTGATCTATGCTATGTGGCGGCTGGGCGGCATGACGCCCACTGGGAGCTCGTGCTCAAGCCGTGGGATAGCGCGGCCGGCGCGCTAATTGTGATGATGGCGGGTGGTCAGGTGAGCAGCTGCGCCGGTGAGCCATATACTCCATTTGAAGGCGGGATCGTCGCCGCTAACCCCGGCTTACACGGGGCGATCGTCGGTGTGCTCGCCGAAGCAGGCAGACAATAGCTTATGACTACGTATGTTGAAGAGCGATTGCCCGGTCGGGCGCTGAGCGCACGGCGGCCCTTCGCTAACGACCTGTTCTTGTCGAACTACCTGCTGGCGACGTACGGCGGCTGCGAGTTCGCATGTCAGTACTGTGACCTGGCGACCACTACTATTCGGCCGCTCGGCGAGACGACGCACGTATTCGTCGACGTCCCGCAGCGCCTGGATCGCGAGCTGGAGGAGATCGATCCAGGCGACGTGGTCGGGCTGATCTTGAGCGAGGCGTACCAGCCAGCGGAGCGCGAGCATCGTTTAACACGTCAAACGCTGCAAGTGCTGGCCCAGCTCGGGCAGCCTACGGTGATTCTTACAAAAAGTCCGCAGATTCTGGATGATTTGCGCTTGCTCGAGGTAATCCACAAGCGGTCATTATGTGTCGTCATCTTCAGCTTGCCGACTACGGACCATGGTTTGAGCGAGAAGCTGGAGGGTCGGGCGCCAGCGCCACAGCTGCGGCTCGACGCGGCGCAAATGCTGCACCGCGCCGGCATTCCGGTAGGCTTTGCCCTGCTACCAATCGTGCCATATGTGACCGACCCGACAAACCATCTGTCGCGGACACTGAGCAAAATGGCTGCAACGGGTGCCGAGTTCGTCGTGTGGGATTATCTGGGCATCCCGAACGAGCGGCATAATGAGCGGATCACTGACATGCTCGGCTATATCGCACGCATGCCCAGCTCCTACTATCGTGATATCTATGGCTCCAAGCCATACCCCGGGCTCGACTACCGTACCAAAATCGACGAAGAGCTGATCCGGCGCTGCGATATGCTTGGGCTAGATGTTCGCGTGCCTCATCGGGTTTACCATCGGCGCATCTCGCCTAGCAACGAGATCAGCCTCCTCTTGCGGCATCAAGCGTTTCGTGATCGGGCGCAAGGTCGCGAACGGTTGGCGCAGCTGCATCGGTCGCTAGCAGAAGAGGCCTACCTTGGCCGTTTCGACCAGGTTCGGATGATGCAAAGCCCGCTCTGGACCACAATCCATGGCATTCTGAATCCTCCAGCAAAGCAGGAAAATGAAGACGACGGTGGAGTTTAGACCAGCACAGCGGTTCGTATTTTCAGGTTAGTTGTAGACAAACTGAGGCTCATAACGTATAATAGGCAAGCGGCAGGCACTCCCTGCCGTTTGTGCGCACTGATGCTGCGCAACTTGGCAAAGCTGGGAGGTAGCCTCTCAGTTTTCTAATTTTTCCCACCCGAGGACGACCGATGACCGACAAGCCTGTCTACTTAACCCGTGAGGGTAAGGCTCAACTCGAAGCAGAGTTGAAGCACCGCATCGAAACTGAGCGGCCTGCGATTGCGGAAAGCATCAAGCAAGCCAAAGATCTCGGCGACCTATCCGAGAACTCGGAGTATGAAGCTGCGAAGAACGCCCAAGCGTTTAACGAGGGTCGTATTCGCGAGTTGACGTACATGATCAATAACGCGCAGCTTATTGAAGACAGTAATGGTGCTAAAGAAGTACGCATCGGCTCGACTGTAACGGTGCGTGATGATGACGGCGATGAAATGACTTATACAATCGTCGGATCGTCCGAGGCAAAGCCAGCCCAAGGCCGGATCAGCAACGAGTCGCCGGTCGGTAAGGCTTTGCTTGGTAAACATGCGCGGCAAAAAGTGGTTGTCGAGACCCCCGGGGGCTCGTATAAACTGATGATTATGAAGATAAAGTAGCATACGCTAGTTGATATCTACGCGAAAGAACAAAGGCTAGCGCAGGCTACGACCTTTGTTCTTTCTTTTTGTTTGTTCTTTCTTTTTGTAGAACAACCAAGCTTGTGTGGAGCGTCCATGGACCTGAATGAATTACAGCAAACTCGGCTTGGCAAGCTCGAGCGATTGCGCGCGGCCGGCATGGAGCCCTTCCCGCCGCGTGTAGAGCGCACACATACTGCAGCTCAGGTGCTTGCCAATTTTGATAGCTTCGCCGAAAGCCAAGCGCAGATCGCGCTAGCCGGTCGGATTATGCTGCGACGTGTGATGGGTGGCTCGTCATTTGCGCATATCGCTGACGAGAGCGGACGAATCCAAATATTCTTAAGCAAGAAGGATCTGGGCGCGGAGAGTTACAAGCTTTTCGCCGACACCACCGACTTGGGCGACATTGTCGGCGTTCAAGGCTATGCCTTCCGCACAAAGACCGGCGAGCCCAGCATCTTTGTGCAGCGCTGGACGATGCTCGCGAAGGCGCTGAATCCACTACCTGAGAAGCACGCGGGTCTGAGCGACATCGAGACGCGGCTTCGCCAACGCTATGTGGACCTGATTGTTAACGAGGAGGTGCGTGAGACCTTTAAGCTGCGTTCCCGCCTCATCTCGGCGATGCGGCGCTTCATGGACGAGCGTGGCTTTATCGAGGTCGAGACGCCGATGCTCCAGCCGATCTATGGCGGCGCCGCGGCCCGACCCTTCACAACGCACCACAACCAGCTGCACCAGGACCTCTTTTTGCGTATCGCGCCGGAGCTCTACCTCAAGCGCTTGATCGTGGGCGGCTTCGAGCGGGTCTATGAGATCGGTAAGGCGTTTCGCAATGAGGGCGTTGACCGCTTCCATAATCCTGAGTTTACCATCTTCGAGTGCTACCAGGCCTACGCCGACTACAACGATATCATGGCATTGACGGAGCAGATGATCGCCTACATCGCGCGTGAGCTCACCGGCGGCACGACCATCACCTTTGGCGGGCATACGGTCGATGTCACGCCGCCTTGGCCGCGGATTGCCATGCGCGACGCGATTATGGAGCGCACAGGCATCGATATTGCAAAGGCGACCACCCTGGAAGCGCTGGTAGCGGAGATCAAGGAGCATAATGTGACGGTGGATCGGCAGCCGACGTGGGCTAAGCTGGTGGACGAGCTGCTCAAGACCTATGTGCGGCCGACGCTGGTAGAGCCGCACTTTGTCATCGACTATCCGCAGCCGCTGTCGCCGCTGGCCAAGCGTAAGCCCGACGACCCGAGCTTTGTCGAGCGCTTCCAGCCGTTCATGTTTGGCTCCGAGCTTGGGAACGCCTTTACCGAGCTGAACGATCCGCTCGACCAGGAGCAGCGCTTCTTAGAGCAAGGACGTGCCGAAGCAGCTGGTGACGACGAGGCGATGCAGATGGACCTCGATTTCTTGAACGCGCTCATGACCGGCATGCCGCCAACTGGTGGCCTAGGTCTTGGCGTGGATCGCCTCACAATGTTGTTTAGCGGCCAGGAGACGATTCGCGAGGTGCTGCTCTTCCCGCATCTCCGACGGATCGAAACCGACGATCAGCGGCCCGCATCTTAGGACGTGGTTGCTGCGTATTAATTGAATAACAGAGTGTAATGCTAGGAATGGGATTCGTATGCCTAAAGCATTGATTATCGAGCGCGAAAATTTACCGGCGGTCGTTCAAGGCTGGCTCAAAGCTGCCGGTCTCGAAGAAGCCGAGCAGGTTGAGCTCGTATTTACCGAGCGCGAGGTGTTGCTGCGCCGCCCGACTGATCCAAAGCTGCGCGAGTGGACCAACAGCGTAACCGATGAATACGATAAAGCATTTCGCAGGATTCTAGGGCTCTAAAGCAGAGCCGAGAACCAAGCATAGAGATCAAAGAACCAACCTTTGTTGGCTCTGCGGCCTCTACCCTTTATTCGGGAAGGAATGCGTATGAACTATTTGACCCAAAACGATATCCTTGATCTGCATACGCTTGCGATTGAGCGCTACGGTGGACGCCTCGGCATCAAAAGCCAGGATAAACTGCAGGGCGTTATCGCAGCACCGCAGCAAATCTTTTTTGGGGCTGAGCTCTACAGTGATGTTGCGAGTAAAGCCGCGGTTATTGGCTTCCAAATGCTGAAGAATCGGCCATTTCTTGCCGGCAATGAAGCGACCGCACTATTGGCAGTGCTGCGGTTTCTGGCGCTCAATGATGTGGCGCTGAACCCTCGGATGGCTGAGGAGGTAGCGGATCAACTCCACGCTGTACTGCGCTCCAACTTGGATCGTGACGGTTTGGCGGATTGGCTGCGCGACCGGCTCGAGGTTGGGGTAAACGAGTAGCGGGCCTTCGATAAAATGTGCAGCGTGCGTAGTGACATGCGCCACCCTGCATCCTCTTCACAAAATAAAGACGCGTCGCAAACCGGCGACGCGTCTTTATCATTTAACTACATCTTGCGACGCAGCACCAGCTCCGCAAGCTCGACCAACCCGTCTTTCGCGGGAGAGTCGGGGAAGATGCTGAGCCGCTCGATAGCTGCATGGACCAGCCGCTCCGCCTCGGTGAAGGCCCGTTTGGTGGCGCAGATGCGGCGAACCTCGGCCACCGCAGCCGCCACGAGCTCTGGGCCTGGCTCGATTGCTTGCGCGGCCTCGCGGACGATATCGCCTGCACCCATCTCGACCGCATAGATGACCGGGAGCGTAATGGTGCCCTCTTGCAGATCGTGGCCGGCCGGCTTGCCCAGGGTATGCTCATCGCCGGTGAAGTCGAGAATGTCGTCGATGATCTGGAAGGCAAGGCCAATCTCGTAGCCGAATTGCCGCGCAACCATGACCTGCTCGTCGTCACCGCCGCCAACGATCATTCCGCTCTCTGCCGCGCACTCAAACAACGCCGCGGTCTTGCCGCCGATCTTTGCAAAATACTGGTCGAGGGCACACTCGAGCGGCACGACGTCGGTAACGGGCGACAGCTCCGCCTCGCAGATACGCACGACGCCACGAGCAAAGCTCTTGATAATACGTGGGTCGGAAGCGGCGGCCATCTGCTCGGCTGCCAAGGCAAAAAGATAGTCGCCCACCATAAGCGCCACGTTGCCGCCCCACTTGTTGTGGACGGTCGGCCGGCCTCGGCGCACATCGGCATCATCGACCAGGTCGTCGTGAACCAAGCTCGCCGCGTGGATCATTTCAATTGCCGTGGCGATGTTGAGCATGCGGCCGAGATCAGGCTGTTTGCCTCCGGCACTTAGGAGCCGTGCCGCGAGCAGCGTCAGCGATGCACGCATCCGTTTTCCGCCCGAACGAAGCAGGTATTGGCTTGCAGCATTCAACAAAACTGACCGCGACTCGAATCTTTCAAGCACAGCGCGATCGACCATTTGCAACTCGGCGGATATATCTATGACCGCTGCAAGCTCAGTCATACATGCCTCGATTACTTTGTGAAATCATCCACATTTCTTAATTGCAAGGGTACCGGCAACATCGATAAAAGTCAATCAGGCCCTGGCCTGATGCGTTCTACAAAGCAAACCGGATGCCAGTGCATTGCAGGGCGTACGGGAGAACGGATTTGCAGAGCTGCAGGTGGTTTTTGTCCTGCTCGCAGCCTGTATGGAGGCTCTGGGAAACATCCTAATCGTAAACCTCTTACCGTCCACAGCTGTATGACGCTCTCCTGTCGGCGCCATCTCGGCGATAGGAGCGCCGCTCACGAATGGGGGCGCTGCTGGCTCCACCTGCACGTCCAGAGTAATCTCCACTTGGGAACGTGTTCGGCTAGGGCGCCATCGTGCCGCGCTGGTACTCGTCAGGAAAGCGATAGATATCTAGACCATCCTCTGCCACCTCGCGCACAACCAGTCGATGGGACAGGAGCTCTTCCAAGTGCGCGGCAAGCTCATCGGCTGCTAATCCCGTCTCGTTTGAAAGGGCGGCGAGCGTCATGTGTACTCCCGGGTTATCGCGCAGGGTGTTAATGATCAGCTCGGCACGATCTGATGTTAGCTTTGTTCGCTCCATGATCCACTCCTTTTTGTTACAGCACGACGTTGCATTGCAGCAACCTTCATACCAATCGCCCGGCGGCTGTGGTGGTGCGCGTGCCCGAAGGCTTCCCCCGATTTAAAACCCTGATTTAGCGCATTTTGATGCCCAAATATTGGTTGACGCCGCATCACTTTAATGCTATATTATGTTTCCTATACGTCCCCCTGCCATGTGGACTGGCTGGCGGGATTTCGTTTTGTTCACACGATTGGCTCAGGAGAACTGCCATAAGGAATCAGAAAGCACGTATCAACCGGCGCATTCGCGTCCCGCAGGTGCGTCTAATCGACGAGGAAGGTGGGCAGGTCGGCGTTATCAGCACCCAGGAGGCGCTGATGATGGCCGAAGAGCGTGGCCTGGATCTCGTCGAAGTTGCGCCCAACTCTGATCCGCCTGTCTGCCGGCTGATGGACTACGGTAAGTTCCTGTACGAGCAGAACAAGAAAGCACGCGAAGCGCGCAAGAACCAAAAGATCGTTGAGATCAAAGAGGTCCAGATCCGGCCGAGCACCGACGATCATGATATTGAGGTGAAGAGTAACCGGGCCCGCGAGTTTCTTGCCGAGGGTCACAAGGTAAAATTCAACATGCGCTTCCGTGGGCGGCAGCTCGCACACCAAGATATCGGCGTCCAGATGTTGGAAGAAATCGCCGAGAAGATGCGCGACGTTGCGGTGGTTGAAGTGCGGCCGACCTCTGAGGGCAGAACAATCACGATGGTCGTCGCGCCACAGCCCGCCAAGGGTGGTGGAGGTGGTGGGAAGCCACGCGCTGATCGTCCGGCAGCGGCAGCTGAAAAGCCAAGCGAACCATCAGAAGCATAAAGGATACGTATTCCAATGCCAAAGCTGAAGACCCACAAAGGAGCGCAAAAGCGCTTCAAGGTGAACGGTGCGGGCAAGCTAATGCGGCCCAAGGCGATGAAGAGCCACTTCCGCCGCCGCCGCTCGACCCGTGTCAAGCAGCAGCTCGACAAGATGCTGCTTGCAGATACCTCAGTCGTGAAGCGGCTGAAGAAGAAAGTCCTGCCGTACGGCGTCTAGCTGGATGCGGTAAGGGTCGGTAATTCATCGGTAATTGGTGCTGCACGACGGCAATGCAAACAAGACGTATGTGGTCTGGCCGGTCGAGCACACAACGTTCATCACCGGACGGAGCGACCCCGTGGGGGTTGGCTCACTCCTACTCGGGATGAGTGTCTAAAAGGAGACAACCATGGCTCGCGTTAAGCGCGGTACGATGGTGCGCAAGCGCCATAACAAACTACTTCGTCAAGCTAAAGGCTATCGCGGCAATCGTAGCCGCAACTACAAGGTCGCGCATGAGCAGGTGATGCGCTCGCTGGCGTACGCGTACCGCCACCGCCGCACCAAGAAGCGCGATATGCGCCGGCTCTGGATCGTGCGCATCAATGCGGCTGCCCGGCAGCATGGCTTGAGCTATAGCCGCTTCATGAGCGGCCTCAAGCTGGTCGGCATCGCCATGGATCGCAAGCAGCTCGCGGATCTCGCGGTCCGTGATGCGACGACCTTTGGTCAGCTCGCGACTCAAGTGCAACGAGTGATCAGCGCCTAGGAGAAGATAGAACAAAGAACATAGACCGGCGACAGCTCGTCTGTTCTATGCTCTTTGTTCTTCGCATGTGATCAGTAGTCTCAAAAATCCCTCCATCAAACGTCTCCGCTCGTTGATGACCAACCGCAAGGATCGTCGTCACGAGCGGTTGTTTGTTATCGAGGGCGTGCGGCTGGTCGAGGAGGCTGTGCGCTCCGGTGCGAGATTCGCCCTGACCGTGTATAATCCGGAGCAGTTAGGGACGACTGACCGGGGAGCGGCGCTCCAAGCGGCTCTAAGCTCCATGCCCAATACCTACGCTGCACCGGCCGAGGTGATCGAGGCGATCACAGACACGGTCTCTCCGCAGGGTGTTGTGGCGGCGGTCGGATGGCCCGAGCTGGAGCCCGGCCGTAGCGGTGTGCAGCTGGTCTTAGATGCCGTGCAAGACCCTGGGAATGTCGGCACGCTGCTTCGCACGGCAGAGGCGACGGGAGTCAGCCAGGTCATCTGTTTGGCAGGGTCGGCCGATGTGTACAGCCCCAAGGTTGTCCGAGCGGCAATGGGCGCGCATTTTCGCCTCCCAATCGTGCAAGATGTGGACTGGGATGAGGCTCCTAGTTTGCTGATCGCCGCCGACAATGTGTATGCCGCGGTAGCCAACGCGACGATGCCCTACTACGCGGCAGACTGGCGACAGCCGTCCGCTCTGGTAGTTGGGAACGAGGCAAATGGTGTCAGCGACGTGGGCTTGGCAGTGGCGACAAAGCACATCAGCATTCCGATGGTTGGGCCCGTCGAATCATTGAACGCGGCAGTCGCCGGCAGCGTCATTTTGTTCGAGGCGCTCCGCCAGCGCAAGCTAGGCCGAAGTTAGAGCGAGGCATCAGGCTCCAGGCGTGAGGTATCAGGGGACCGAATGCTGCCTGAGACTGGAGCCTGTTACCTGAAAGCTGAAACTTATACAGGCATTGACGAAGCGAGGATAGCAGGTAGGCCGCCAGAGAGCGCGAGGCCAGAGGCTGAAAGCCAGCGCCGGGACCGCCACTATCCGTTCCCTTCCGAGCCGACGAGTGAACACGGGAAAAGAACACAGAAGAGGGAACGCAGAACAGGAAGCACCAAGCTGTTCTATGTTCGCTGCTCTCTGCTCTCCTCGTTACTAGCTCGCTCCGGTTGCCCGCCGTTATTGGGCTTCGAGAGCGCATGGAACCGCGATGAGCAGTCTGTGCGCTAAACCAGGGTGGTACCGCGGGCCGCACCTCGTCCCTGACGAGCGTGCGGCTTTTTGTATTAAGAATCAAGGGCTCGAGCTGCTATTCTCAGCCCTCAGCCGATGACGAGGAGGAAGCATGATCGAACAGCTAGAACTCGCGGAAAAGCAGGCGCTGGCCGAGCTTGGCGGCGTCAGCAACCTTGACGCACTACGCGCGTGGAAAAGCACGTATCTGGCCAAATCGGGGCCGCTCGCCGAGATTAGTCGGGGGATGGGTAAGCTGAGTGCCGAAGAGCGGCCACAGGTAGGCCAGCGAATCAATGCGGCCAAGCAAGCGCTGCAGCGGTCGTACGATGAGCTAGAGCAACGGCTGACGAGCGAAGCCCGCGTGGCAGAGCTGGAGCGGGATCGCGTCGACGTAACATTGCCTGGGCGACCGGTACACGCGGGCCGGCTGCATCTTGTGACGCAGGTGTTGCGCGATATCGAGCGCGTCTTCGGGACGATGGGCTTCACGGTGTGGGAAAGCCCCGAGGTTGAAACTGACGAGTACAACTACGGGCTGCTTAACTTCCCCGAGGACCATCCCGCGCGCGATATGCAGGATACCTTCTTCGTCAAGATGCCTCCCGGAAGCCCAAAGGTTGTGCTGCGCTCACACACCTCCCCTGGCCAGATTCGGGCGATGCATCGCTTCGCACCGGAGCCGGTGCGGGTGTTGCTGCCCGGTAAGTGCTATCGCTCCGAGCAAGTCACGGCGCGCCATGAGATGCAGTTTACCCAGTTCGAGTTCTTAGCGGTCGGGCGCAATATTACGATGGGTGATCTCAAGGGAATGCTGGACGCCTTTGCCAAGGGGATCTATGGCGCCGAGACCGAGGTGCGCCTACGGCCAAGCTACTTCCCGTTCACCGAGCCGAGCGCCGAGATGGACGTGTCGTGCAACTTATGCAAGGGCAAAGGCTGCCGGATGTGTAAGTACACCGGCTGGCTCGAGATTGGCGGCTGCGGAATGGTTCATCCGGTTGTGCTGCGCAACGGCGGATACGATCCCGCCGAGTTCAGCGGCTTCGCCGGCGGCTTCGGTCCCGAGCGCATCGCCATTATGAAGTATGGCATCGACGACATTCGCTGGTTCAACAGCGCTGACCTGCGCTTTTTGGAGCAATTCTAGTTGGTACGTGCAATCCACAGCCGGCAGATTGACCTTCGTTCCGGGCGTGCACTTCACGCCGCGCGATGGCTGCTCTGTGCCATCGCAGGCGCCCACGTCGGGTTAGCTTTGTGGTGGAGCCTCGTCGTGCCGCTGGGCGAAGGGCCGGATGAGCCAGGGCACTTTCGGTATGCCTTGTTCTTGGCGCGTCACGGGCAGATACCGGTGCAGCATGACGATCCGCACCAGAGCGACGTTCCGGGGGAAGGCCACCAGCCCCCGGTCGCGTACTGGCTCATGCAGCCGGCCGTACGCTGGTTACCGCCTGCGGAGCAAGTGCTGGAGATTGGACCTGATGCGCGGTTTTTGCACGCCGGCGGCGACCGGCCAAATGCCTACTTCCGCTCATCGGCAGATATCTGGCCATATCATGGTGCTGCACGGGCCTGGCATCTTGTGCGTGCCATCTCGGCCTTGCTCGGCGGTATCACCGTAACTGTGACCTATGCCCTCGCTCGACGCTGCTTCGGCCAAGGGATGCAAGATGGTGGGTGGGTCGCGCTTGCCGCGGCTGCTCTAGTTGCGCTTAATCCCCAGTTCATTTTCGCCCATGCGCTTGCGTCAAACGACCCGCTGCTGATTGCCCTGTCGAGCATGTTGCTGTATGCATGCGTAAGCATTGTGACTGAGGCAGGCCATGGTCGTCGATGGGTGATCGCGTCTGGTCTGTTGCTTGGCCTGATGCTGATAACCAAGCAAAGCGCCCTCGCGCTCGTGCCGCTGCCATTTCTAGCGCTCATCCTCCGCGGCAACCTCGGGCGAGCTGTAGTCGACGGGCTGATTGTGGCGGTCCTTGCCGTGGTGCTTGCAGGTTGGTGGTACCTGCGCAACTTTCGGCTCTACGACGACCCGCTCGGCTTAGCTGCGTTCCAAGAGGTTTTTGCCACGGGCGATTTCCGTCTGTCATCGTGGCAGCACTGGCGGAGCGGTCTATGGAGCTTGCTGCGCTCGAGCTGGGGTAACTTCGGTTGGCTAAGCCTGCCACTCAACGACGGAGCGTACTATGTCGTTGCGACGTTTCTAGTGCTTGGGTTAATCGGGCTTGTGGTCACCGTCGGCCGCGGATGGTGGACGGGTCGTGGCCGGATTGCCCTCCTGCTCGTCACGGCGATTGTACTTGTCTTTGTGTGGACAGTCGTCTTCGCGCGAGTGGCGGGCATGGTTGCGTGGCAGGGTCGTTTCCTGTTCCCCGCCGTCTCGGCGTTCGCCCTGCTGTTGGCCTGTGGCTTAAGCGTGATTCTCCCTGGACGAGCTGCACTTTGGTCATTTGTGGGTCTGCTTGGCGTCCTAGCCATCACCTTACCACCGGCCTTCGTTAGCCGCGCCTACCCAAGCTATGTCGAGCCGACACAGACCCCCGATTTCGGCAACGTCTACGGGCGCTTCGACGTCGGCTGGAAACGTGGCGTCGAGCTGCGAAATGTCGAATTTCCAGACGAGGCGATGACAGGGGCTACGATCGACGTCGTGCTTACCTGGCACGCGCTAGAGCAGATGGATCGACGCTGGAGCGTCTTTATTCATCTCGTCGACGATGCGGAGAACATCATCGCCGAGAGTAATGCTCAGCCACTGCAGGGCACCTTTCCGACCAGCAGCTGGGTCCGCGGCGACTGGATTCGCGATTCGCACCAGCTTGATCTCGAGAGTACACCTCCAGGCCAATATCGGCTCTGGATCGGCCTTTGGGATCCCGCTTCAGGAGCTCGTCTGGGCATGTATGACCGCACGAATACGCCTGCAGGTGACCGTGTCGAAGTCAGATCAATAACGATTAGGGACTAGGCTGAGGGACTAGAAATTAGGGAGGAGCAGCTTGGCTCTCGTCCCTAGCTCCTAGCTCCTCTATATGGAGGTATTATGCGTGTTCCTTTATCCTGGCTCAAAGAATATGTAGAGCTTGTCGTGTCGCCAGAAGAGCTGGCCGACCGGCTTACTCTCGCGGGCATGGAGGTTACCAGCATCGACTACGTTGGGGCCGAAGCACCCGCAAACTCAGCCTGGTCGCCAGATTTAAGTGGTCCCGTTCCCCCGGAGCATATTCCCTGGGACCCTGAACGGGTGCTCGTCGGCGAGATTGTCGAGGTCAATCAGCATCCTAATGCAGACCGTTTGACCGTTCCGGTAGTTGGATATGGTGATGGTCGCACCATTGCCGTGGTTACGGGCGCGCCCAACATCAAAGTCGGGATGTGCGGGCAGAAGGTAGCGCTCGCCTTAGCAGGTGCCAAGCTCGTCGACGGTCATAGCGAGACACGTAAGTGGGTAACGCTTAAGCCTACGAAGCTGCGCGGCGTAGCATCCGAAGGCATGGTTTGCTCGGAGCTTGAGCTAGGCTTGTCAGAAGAACACGAGGGCATTTTGTTCTTGCCGGACGACGCTCCAGTTGGCACTCCGCTGCGTGACTACCTCGGCGATGTTGTGCTCAACATTGACCTGACGCCGAATCTGTCGCGCGCGCTCTCGATTGTGGGCGTGGCCCGCGAAGTCGCGGCGCTGACCGATCAACCGCTCAAGCTACCGGAACCCGAGGTTGCGGCGGAGGGTCCGAGCATCGAGGGGCGGGCACGCGTCACAGTAACCGATCCCGAGGACTGTCCGCGCTTCACCATTGGCTTGATCGAAGGCATAACCGTTGGTCCATCGCCGGCGTGGCTGCAGCAGCGTCTTCGATTGGCTGGTATGCGCCCGATCTCCAACGTCGTCGACGTTTCCAACTATGTCATGCTGGAATGGGGGCAGCCGTCGCACGCGTTTGACGCCGATCGAGTGGTCGACCGACACCTGATCGTCCGGCGCGCCCACGAAGGGGAAACCTTGCGGACGCTTGACAACCAAGAGCGCAAGCTGAGCCCGGCCCACATCGTCGTCGCGGACCCGAGCGGCGCCGAGTCCTTGGCCGGTGTTATGGGCGGCCTCGAGACGGAGGTCACCGACGCGACGAAGAATATTTTGCTGGAGGCGGCTATCTGGAATCCGGCTCAGATCCGGCGCACTGCTCAGGCATTCAAGCTTCCCAGCGAAGCATCGCGGCGCTTCGAGCGTGGCGTCGATCCGGGGCTGCCGCCATTGGCCCTGCGACGGGCACTCGAGCTTATGCGCCAGGTCGCCGGTGGCACTGTGGCGCAGGGCCTAGTTGACGTCTACGGCCGGCCATGGGAACCACGGCGGCTGGAGCTAACAAGCGCCGAGGTGCGCCGGCTGTTAGGCGTCGAATTAAGTGCCGCACAGATTGCCGAGCTTCTTGGGCGGCTGGGCTTTGAGTGTGAGATCGGTCTCGACAGTGTGCTGGTGCTGGTGCCGTCCTACCGGTTGGACGTCTCTATCGTGGCGGATTTGGTAGAAGAAGTGGCGCGGCTGTATGGCTACGATCAGCTGCCGTCCACCCGGCTGGCGGACGAGCTGCCGCCGCAGTACACCGACGAGCTTCGCCTTGGCGAAAGCTTTGTTAAGGATACACTCGTGGCGTGTGGCCTCCAGGAGGTCATAACCTATTCGCTAACAAGCCTAGAGACAATCAGGCTCTTCGATGGGACGCAGCCGGATGCGAGTGCCTATCTGCAGCTGGAGAATCCGCTGGCGCCCGAGCGGGCCTTTTTGCGCCGTTCAATTCTGCCCGAGCTTACACAAGCGCTGGCGAGTAATTTACGTGAGCGCCCACGCGTGACGCTCTTCGAAGCAGGACGCATCTTCGAGCCGCGGCCTGGCGAGGTGTTGCCACGTGAAGCTCTACGGCTAGCGCTGGTTATGGCTGGCCAGCGCGAGTCACTGTCGTGGCACAACGGGCAGCAGCCACTCTTGGACTACTTCGACCTCAAGGGAACGATCGAGACATTGCTAGCACGGCTGCGGATCGGCGATAAGGTGCGCTTCCAACCGGCGGAGGATCGCCGCTTCCATCCTGGTCGCTCAGCCCACCTTGTGGGTCAGAATGGGCAGCCGCTGGGTCTGCTGGGCGAGCTTCACCCTGACGTGCGTGAGCGCTTGGGGCTGAACATCGCACGCGCCACTGCAGCCGAGCTAGACCTCGACGCGCTGCTGCAGCTACATCAGGAGCCCCAGTACCAGCCAGTCTACCGGCAGCCGGTGGTCTACCAGGACATCGCGGTGATCGCGCCGACAAGCGTTACCGCCGAGCAGGCGCGGAGCTTGATTATTCAGACAGCGGGTCCGCTCCTCGAGCACGCCGAGCTCTTCGACGTGTACACGGGATCGCCAATTCCCGAGGGCCAGCGGAGCTTGGCCTTCCGGATGAATTTCCGCGCGCCTGACCGGACCTTGTCGGACAGCGAGGTGAACAAAATCCGCGAGAAGATAATCCGACGCTTACAAAGCGACCTGGGCGCGACAATTCGAGCATAAGCCATAGACAGCGCCACGGCAGAGGGAAGCAACCACTTGCTTCCCTCTTTCTTCTTAATGCGTTGGTCTGCAGCCCAGGCCGAGATGGCTCTACCATGCCGGCCTGGTTGCTCTCTATGGCGCTACGGTAAACGAGACGTCGTCGATGTAGATCGGGTTGTTGACG
>JADDQE010000236.1 GCA_016781525.1 bacterium
AGGTACATCTGAAACGGTGAAATCGAAGCGGAGATGTACATGGCGGAGTAAGCTATTGGCGCTGGACAACCAGCACCAGCGGGAGCTGGTCAAAGGAGTCGATGGCAACACTTGCGCTTTCAGTTCGCACGTACAAGCCGGTCGAGCGCCCACCGTCAAGGTTAAGAGCTGCGTCAAGCTCAAGATCTGAGCGATTTAAGACGTCGGCCAGCTCCCGTAGCGTAAAAACCGCGGCATCGCTGACAATCAACAGAATACGGCCTTGCCGGTCGCGGGCAATCACACTTCGGCGCGAGCGATCATCGTCGGCTTCAAATTCGGAAACAACGCCACCGGGTTGAATCAACATCGGCGATGACTGCATCGCCTGCTGCAAATTCTCATTGGGGTCGAACGGTTGCTGGCGCAAAGAGCGCAGCTCGAACTGGCCCTGCTCGTTAATCACAACCATGCCGCCAAACCCGGTATAGGACTCGCCGGCCCGAATACCGTCAAAGATAACAAGCGCCGTCGCCTTGCCTTGCTGATCGAAATAGCCGCCATTGATGACCGCAACCGGCTTAAGTGCGTTGAACCAATCACGGATCGAACCGGCATTTGCGACATCGTACTTGACACGGATGTTGTAGGATGCAGGATCAAAACGAACCATGGTGAGATGTGTTGAATGCCCGCTCACCGACGTACGCACGGAGCGGAGCTCCATGGCTGTATCAATTGTGCGCCAGCCTGTATCATCCGGCCGTGCCGCTGTGGTAGCATCAATCGGCTGACCGCTTCCCTGGATTGCGGCCGCTCCCGACCCAGCGGTGATGACGGAACTGCAGCCAAGCAGACTGCCGAACAACAGCAAAGTGACGACGGTGATGCGGCCCAGCGGACTCCACGGCATGTACACGCTCCCCCAAATTGAACGCGTATTGTAGCATACGGCCACATGTCGGAAAGCCTGACGGCGGAGCACGCTTATCCACAATCGGTGGACAACCTGTGGAACAAATATTCTACAAGTAGACACCTATGGTATAATGGCACAGCCCCTGCTGGCGGCTGGCACAGGTGTTTCTGCCATGGCGTAGCTGGCACTCCAGAGTAGTAAGCCAAAGAATTAAGCATCACAACGAGCCGGAGTATTCCATGACGACGAGTAACGAGCACAACACGCCCATGATGCGGCAGTATCGGCAGATCAAGGCACAATATCCCGACACCATTCTCTTTTGGCGGCTAGGCGATTTCTACGAAACCTTCGACGAAGATGCCAAGCTGCTAGCCGCGACTCTCGATGTTACGCTGACCCGCCGCAACCATACCAAGGGTGAAGGCGTGCCAATGGCGGGTGTTCCATACCATGCTGTTGAAAGTTATGTGCAGCGACTGTTGCAGCTTGGCTACCGCGTCGCAATCGCAGAACAGACATCCCCAACCGAGGCATCTCAAGCCGATACTCGGGCGAAGAGCGTTTTCCAGCGTACCGACTTAATGCGCGATCATGCGTCCAGCAAAGGCATGGTCGACCGCGAGGTTGTGCGTGTTTTAACGCCTGGCACGCTCGTCGAGCCGACCTTGATCGACGCAAGCAGCAACAATTATTTAGTTGCTGTGATCGTGGACCGTGGCCGAGTCGGGCTGGCCTACACGGATATTTCCACCGGCGAGTTCGCAGCGACCGAGCTTGATGGTACGCGTGCATTATTGCGTCTGGAAGGTGAACTGACGCGGCTCCATCCAGCAGAGGTGCTGGTCTCGGAGGATGAACAATGTCGCCCGCCGGTGCTCCAACCCCAGAACGCCCGGCTCGCCCAAGATCTCGAGCCGATGCGCCGTGACGAGCGCGAGCGGCTCCTGCCCCACGAGCGCGTGGCGCGTAAAGTGGATGGCCAGTCAGCAAGCGGCACCTGGGTTCAAGGCCGCGTTACCCCTTGGCCCGCGTGGCGCTGGGATGCGCAGACGGCACGCGATACCCTCAAGCACCAGTTCGGCATAGCATCGCTGCACGGATTTGGTCTTGCCGACAAACCACTCGCCGTTCGGGCAGCGGGTGCAATGCTGCAATACCTTGGCGAAACCCAACGCATGGCGATAACGCAGCTGACAGGAGTCCGCTGTTACAGCGTTGAGGAATTCATGTTTCTTGATCCGCAAACGCGCCGCAACCTTGAGCTACTCGAAAGCTCATCCGGCAAGAAGCATGGCTCGCTCATCGATGTCCTCGACCAGACCCGTACGCCGATGGGTGCGCGCCTGCTCCGTCAATGGATCTCGCAGCCGCTGCTCGACATCGACCGCCTGAGGCAGCGTCAAGCAGCGATCAAGCGTTTTGTCGACGACGCCATGCTGCGCGCGGAAGTCAGGACCCGCTTGCGAAACGTAGGCGACCTTGAGCGCACAGTTAATCGGGTTGTGCAGGGGGTGGCATTGCCGCGTGACCTCGTAAAGCTCCGTGAGGCGCTGCAAGCGCTGCCTGAGCTTCTGAGCCTACTCAATGCAGCCAAGATTCAGCCGATTGAGACGCAGGTCCGCGAGCAACCGTCGGACGAGTTCACTATCGACGATTCGATCTTTGAAGCTGACCAGCCGCCAGTCGGCGCGGAACCTACCACGGCGTCGCAGGACAGCCTCGACCCCTGCGTAGACGTAGCCAAGCTGCTGCAGCGAGCGATAGCTGATGCGCCACCAGCCCTGCTTGGGGGCTGGAATCCCAAGGATGCCGAAAACGTGATCCGGCGCGGCTTCGATCCGCAGATCGAAGAATTGATTCACCGTGGCAGCGAAGCACGCCAATGGATGAACGACCTTGAGCGCCGCGAGATTGAACGAACCGGAATCAAGGCGCTCAAGGTTGGCTACAACAAAGTTTTCGGGTGGTATATCGAGGTTTCAAAGAGCACCCCTGAGAAGGACATCCCACCCGAGTACGTTCGCAAGCAAACACTCGTCGGCGCCGAGCGCTATAAGACGGCCGAGCTCGATGCGTACGAGACAATTTTGATGCGCGCCGAGCAGCGGCTCAACGACCTTGAGCGAGATGCCTTCAAAAAGGTCTTGGAGCTGGTCGCGCAGCAGTCCAAGCGACTGCTAGCCACTGCACGAAGCTTAGCCGAGCTCGATGTCTATGCGGCGCTCGCCGATGTAGCAGTGCGTGGACGGTACATCTGTCCAACGCTATCTGAGGATACAACATTGAGGATTACCGGCGGACGGCACCCAGTGGTTGAACAGACGCTTGATCAGGCCTTTGTCGCCAACGACATCGAGATGGATGCCGAGACAGCCCAGATGCTGGTGATCACGGGGCCAAATATGAGCGGCAAGAGTACGTATTTACGTCAAGTAGCACTGATCGTACTACTCGCGCAAATTGGTGCTTGGGTGCCTGCTGACAGCGCCGAAATCGGTCTAGCGGATCGAATTTTCACACGGATCGGGGCGCAGGACGATATTGCGACTGGCCAAAGCACGTTTATGGTCGAGATGACGGAAACGGCCAGTATTTTATCCCAGAGCACCCGCAAGAGCTTGATTGTGCTTGACGAGATCGGCCGTGGTACAAGCACCTATGACGGCTTAGCGATCGCGCGCTCGGTAGTTGAGTATATCCACAACCATCCGCGCTTAGGGGCGCGGACGCTCTTCGCGACGCACTATCATGAGCTGACGGAGCTGGCCAATGTGCTCCCGCGCGTCCGTAACTACAGCGTGGAGGTTGCCGAGTCGGATGGACACGTCGTCTTTCTGCACAAGATTGTGCCGGGAGCCGCGGATCGCTCCTACGGCGTACATGTTGCGGAACTCGCCGGTATTCCAAAATCGGTCGTGCAGCGAGCCAAACAATTATTGGCCGAGCTCGAGGGTACAACCAAAGCCGAGCGGCAGCGCGTGCGCAGCCTGATGCAACAGAGCGCCCAGAGCGACGCGCAGCTCCAACTCTCGCTCTTTACAGCGGCTGCGGAGCATCCGGTCGTCGAGACGCTACGCGAGCTACAAATCGAAGAGCTTACACCAATCGAAGCGTTAACCTTATTGTACGAGCTGCAACGCCGCGCGCGCTCCGGTGTCCCTGCAGCCTCAAGCTCGTAACCCGAAGATCGGGCGCTGGTCCGCGCGGAGGTCTGTGAGAAGATCTTAACCTGATTTTCACTTTTCAAGGATTGCGAGAGCCAGTTTCAGTCTTTATAATGCGCGCCGACGTAGGGGCAACTGTGGCGAAAGCTACAGACGCAAAGCTATGGGTCTACGGCCTGCCAAGGCTATGATTGCCAAGCTACCGTTCCATAACGGTAGCTTGGCATTTTTCTTGCTATAGTACCATCGGCTTCATGAGATGGTGTTGCTGGAATGTATCCCCTGTTTCCACACCCATCACCATTCGGCCGGTCAAACCTTTGTTGGTTCAGCTGCAATACAGCTGTACACGAAATTAAATATCGTCATTATTCAAGGCGCGGTAGCCGTAGACGTAACTTTTTGTTCGATCCAGCGTTTGTTCTAGTACAGGGGATCGA
Organism: bacterium; assembly: GCA_016781525.1. Classification (GTDB taxonomy): domain Bacteria; phylum Chloroflexota; class Chloroflexia; order Chloroflexales; family Kallotenuaceae; genus LB3-1. The sequence goes on from JADDQE010000236.1 coordinate 4,506, forward strand.
ACGATCAGTGTAATGCGTATGCGGAGGACGTTGCGCGAGGCTAGGAGTGCGTCCATGCCCGGCTCTATCGATCTTCCATCTGTCATCGCACGAGCGCGGGAGGGTAATCCTCAAGCGATCCGTGAGTTGTATGATGTGTATTCCGATCCCGTGCGTCGTTATTGTTACGTCCGGCTTGCCGATAGCGAGGCGGCCCAAGACTGCGTACAAGAGGTATTCCTTTGCATCTGGAAGGGTGTTAAGAACTTCGAGTACCGAGGGGACTTGTCATTTACGGCCTGGCTGTACACAATTGCAAACAATGTACTGGTCAGCTATGTCCGGAAGCGGAAGCGGGTGCAGCAGGTGCCGTTAACGCCTGAGCTGAATTTAACAGATCCGAAAAGTAACGACTCGGCGAGAAGTATTTGTGAACGATTGGCATTACGCCAGGCAATTAGCCAGTTGACGAGTGAGCAACAGCAGGTTATAACTCTGAAGTTCTATGTTGGGCTGACGAACCTTGAAATCGCGGAGATTCTTGGCCGCACTGAAGGTGCAGTCAAAGCGTTGCAGCACCGGGCGATTAACCGTCTGCAGCAGATACTATCCCACGAGCGCGCCAGCATGTTTGCAGACTTTAGCTTCGGAGAGATCGCATAGCCTCGGGTTCCCCTATGTCGAGAGGATCTAACCGTGTCTAGGTTGTCCTTTACAGAAGCATTAGATCAAGCTCTGGAACTACTTGACCAAGGTCATCCTCTCGAATACTGTGTTCGGCAGTTCCCTGAATACAGCGATGAACTACGCCCGCTGCTTCAGGTCAGTGCGGACTTGTACTCGCTTGCCACTGTTTCTCTGGCTTCGCTTGAAACGCCAAGCCGGGAGCCAGACTGGGAAGCGATCCTCTCAAGGACACGGCAGGAGCCCGAGCGACGCTTCAAGCCCTTCGCTGTTGCGCTGCGTGAGCTCTTTGAGAGCCTTCGGTACCACCCGGTCCAGCGGTTCGCTGCTCTGGGTGCAGCCATGGTTATCCTGGGCTTCGTGATGTGGCACGGCACGGACCACAGCTCAGCAGATAGCGTGCTTTATCCGATCAAGCGAGGTGTTGAGCAAGTCGAGTTCATCGCGGCGCAAACAGAAGAGGATCGCCTCAGTTTACAGATCCAGTTTGCCCATCGGCGTCTGGCTGAAGTGCGCTCGCTCGCCTATCACCAGGAGCGTGTCGAGCCGCCCGTAATTCATGCCCTTCTTCAAGAAGCCCACGCTGCGATCGTGCAGGTCAAGCAGGATGGCGTGAGCCAGCCGGAAGCTTACCCACAGATCAACGATCTATGGGCGGAAACGAACGCTTCACTTGAGCAGCTGAAGCAACTTGCGGCCGCAGCACCAGCAGAGGACGCCGCGACGTTGGAGAGCGCCGTATCTATGATGACCATGCTGCGCGCGGACGTTGCAGCAGTTGCGGTCGCCATCCCCGCATCGCCGACTCCAGTAGACGCCGTCATAGCACAGGTCAGCATCGCGCCAACTCCAATTACGCCGACGCCAACCCGTGCCGCAGCAGGAACAACTGCAGTCGGTCCCACTCCAGCAGCGGCAGATCTTCCAGCAGGCGGCGACGACGATCCGGACGACGTGTCGAATGCTGGTGCAACCGTTGGACGCCTTGCTCCATCTGCGTCGGCTACCCCGACGCAAGATGCACCAACTGCTAGCCCCGCGCCTGCTCCGATGACACTGGTAGGGAATCCGACTGCTCCAGCTCCCGCACCCGCAACGTCTGCACCAGCTCCAACAACGGAGAACCCGACGATTGTGCCAACCGAAGCAGGAACGGAGGAGCCGACGATCTCTGTAACCATTGAGCCAACGGCAGTGGCGACAGAACTGCCAAGTGCCGAGCCGGTCGTGGAAGCGACTCCCGAGCCGACAGTTGCCGAACCGGTCGCCGAGACCCCGGAGCCAACCCGAGCGCCGAAACCGGCCAAACCAGTGCCTGCGAAGCCAATGCCTGAGCCGGTAACGGCGACGCCAGAACCAACCGCGGAGTCGACCGAGACACCCACAGCGACCCTGCCAAGCCCAACTGGTGAGCCGGCCGAGACACCTACAGCGTCCCTGCCAAGCCCAACTGGTGAGCCGGCCGAGACACCTACAGCGTCCCCAACCGCGCTACCCTCAGAGCCAACAGCCGGGTCACCAACTGAGATGCCGACAGAAACGGCGCCGGTCATTACGCCTGAGCCGACCTTGGCGTCGGCGCCGGATACGGCAACTGCTGCGCCTATCGAGGCTCCTACCCTGGTACCAACCGAAGCCCCAACAGTAGATGCGCCGCAGCCGGATGAGATACCTGTCCCAACTATCGGAGTCATACGAACGCCCGTCACGCCTGCATCACCCGCGCCGGACCCCAGTGTAGCGACGGAGACACCAACTGTCACAGTAATTCCGACGCCTGATCCAATGCCGGAGCCCATTGAAAGCGTGCCGCAAGCTGATGAAGAGACGGATTCGCCAAGCGAGCAGCCTACACCGACACCTGTTGCGAATCGGGACAGCCAGGTTTCGCCGGCTGCTCAGCTGCATACAGACCAGCAGCTGCGACAGGACGCTCCGGCAGCATTCGCGCCGGACGTGGAGAGCGATGGACATAGGCTCTTAGTGCAGGGGGGAGTGCCTAGAAGTGGTCAGGAGCAGGCACCGGCCGCGGTAAATATGGACGGCAAACGAACCTCTGCCGAAGCTGCTCCACGACAAGAACGGTTGCAGCGCGTGAATGGCAAGACGTAGAGAGCATTGTTAAGCTACCTGCGACCCAGCTCATAATGAGCCCCAGACAGGATATGACAAACGCCGCAGTGGACCGCGGCGTTTGTCATTGAGAGGAAACGGTGCGCACTACTGCTCGAATATCCAACGATCGGTATCGCGGCGGAAGTCTTGGAGCAGCTCAGCATCTGTAAAGAAATTCTGCACTTCGCGCTCTCCGCTCTCTGGCTTATCTGACGCGTGGATCAGGTTACGGCCAATCGAGACCGCATAATCACCGCGGATAGTACCTGGCGCCGCTTTTGCCGGATTCGTCGCGCCCACGGTGTTGCGAATCACCTCGATGACGTTCGCTCCCGCAACCGCAATCACAACCACTGGGCCAGAGGTAATATAGGAGACAAGCCCGCTATAAAAAGGCTTGCCCTCATGCTCCCCGTAATGTTTCCGCGCCAGCTCCTCATCGATCTGCATCAGCTTCATGCCGATCAGCTTAAGCCCGCGCTGCTCGAGCCGGCCAATGATCGTTCCTATGAGTCCACGTTGAACCGCGTCCGGCTTCAAGATAATCAGTGATCGTTCCATGGTTGTCCTCCCATCCTTGGAGCGCCCCTCGCGGCACCCCCGCCGATAGTACATGCCAAAGGACCGCGCAATGGCGGTCCTTCGTACGGCGATCCTATGTTACTCGATGAGCTCCAATCGAGCAAGGCGCTAAATCGGAACGGCTTCGTTGATCCGTCGCGCGGCCCGTCGCATTTCCATCTTGATCAGACCAAGATTGACCATCCGCTGCGTAATCACCACCAAGATCAAATCCTTAGCCTCTAGCAACAGGATTGAGCCTTCCTGGCCATCGATAATCGCGTCGACCAGGTTTCCAACACCGATCCGCTTGGTCGATTTATTGATCTCACCGTAGACGGCGGCTGACATCGCACCAAGAACCTCCGCGTCGTCGGGATCAAGTAGTGTACTGGCGACGACCAGGCCGTCCTTGCCAACAAGCAGACTACCAATCACGCCATCAACGCGGATCAAATCCTCAACAATCTTGCGCATATCGCTGAATATCCCTATACGTTAGGACTCGCCTAGCTTAGCCCCTTCGTGGGAGCGTCCAGCTATACTCGTCCATTGCTTCGCGGATCCGATTTTGCTTCATATAAGCATCTCCTAGGAGCCGGTGCAGGCGACGGAGCATCTGCGGATCGTCACTCTCGGCGATGGTATCCTGAAGATCGACAACAACCTCCTCCAACAGACGCCCTCGCTTAATCAGCAGCCTGTATTGTTCATACGCTTGGGCTGAGTCGTTCATACTTTGGCTCATGCGCGCAACAGCAAGCCGCAGCGCATCATTTTCCGGATCCGCCGCCAGACGGGCAAGGAACGCCGTCATCGCATCGCCGCCATCGCCGCCGACCTGCGGCTCTGTCTCGGGGGCCGGAGCCACACCAGATACAGGCGCTTCCGCAATTGCCGCGAATGGCTGTGCGCCTTCAGGAAGATCTGCTGGAAGGGCTTGTTCAGGCTCCTGGCCGGCGAGCTCCGCTGAGGCAAGCTCGTCATCCAAAATTAAGGGCGCGACAGCATCGTCCTGGCTGAAACCTGCTGCCTCCGGCTGTTCCGCCTGGAATGTATCACTGCCTTCCGCTTCGTCGACCGATGCGCCAGGCTCGTCCGCGGCGAATAGCCCTTCCAAGGCGCGAGTATCGGCAAAAGGTGACGGTGGGGCAGCATCATCCGGCGCCGGGTATGGCTGATTGTTTTCGTTTTGGTCCGACGTACCTTGATCAAAGAGTGCCAGCTCTTCGTCATTCAATCCGAGATCGGCTAGGGAGAAGGACGTCATTCCTGGCACATCATCATCGGCACTTTCAGACGGCATAGTTTCAAGCACCGATTGGACGTCACCATCCGTAACCTTTGCCTCCATCAAGAAGTCGTCGGGCGTTCGTGTCGCCGGAAGGTCAACGTCGAGCTCTGCCTGAAGCTCAAGCCACTCCGACTGCCCCTCATCGGCAGGTACATCACCATCCGTATTAGGAGTAGGCTGCTCCCATTCGGTCATACCAGAGAGCATGGCGTCGAAATCTTCTTGCTCACGTCCAGAGGAGGCTCCGGCTGTCTCAGCTTGAGCCGGCTCAGCGCTGAGCAGAGCAATCTCGTCGTCGGTTAGCCCAAGCTCTGCAATCGAGAATGGAAGCTTTTCCTCCACGTCGTCGGATGCCACGTCGGCCGAAGGAATATTCCAATCCCTGTCGAGCGTCTCGTCCCTAGGCTGAGTATCGCTTTCTGCTGTAAGCGCTGGCGACTCGTCGGCCGTCCCCGGGGCGTCGGCAAGGTTTAGCCCAGCAATTTCATCGTCGCTCAAGCCAAGCTCGGCGAGTGAGAAAGGTGCAAGCTCAGAGTCCGTATCATGGGCGACGTCGGCGTTAAGCTCCGGCAGCTCATTAAGCGCTGTTAAGTCATCATCGCTGAGACCAAGCTCGCTTAGCGAGAAAGGCACCATCTCTTCTGATGAGGTCTGCGCTGCCGGCTGCTCTGTTTCCCACGAGAAGCTGCCGTCGTCTGCTGTTAGCTCCTCAAGTGAAAATGGCAAGGCAGTTGTCTCTGTGGAGGAAGTATTCCCACCTTCGTCAGAGGATGTCTCTGCCGCTGGCTGACTCGTCGTTTCCCAGGAGAAGCTTTCATCGTCTGCGGCTAGCTCATCCAACGAGAACGGCAGCGTCGCGTCCTCATCCAGCCTCTCAGGTGGCCCTCCCTGCTGGGAAACATCGGCGCTGGGTGCGGCGGGAAGCTGAGGTTGCGATGCTGGTGACGTATGCTGCTCTTCGGACATAGGGTCGTCAAACTCGGTCGTCGCGGCATTTTGATCAATGCCCTCAAGGGCGAGCCGCAGCGACTCGTCGTCCAATGAGAAGAAATGCTGATCTTCCTCCGCCGGCACGTCACTAGGCGCTGGCTCCTCACTACTGGCCTGGTCGGCCGCGGGACGATTACGCATTAACTTTGCAAAGATCGACTCGTCCGCGTGTGCTTCACCCTCGCTTCCGGACGTTACTGCGGCGCGCCAGGTTGGCTCTTCCCAGTTAAAGGTGGCAGGCTCGGGCGAACTTTCCTCGAAATCAGCTAAGCGCGGGCCGTTCAGAGCACCAGCCGAGTCGTCGTCCAATGCGTCTAGGGCTAGATCATCAAGCGAAAAGGGCTTGAAGTCACCGAGGCCTTCGGCCTGCTCAGCTTCACCGGCAGGTCGGCTTGCATTTGCAACTGGCGGAGCGGATGCTTCCGATGGAGTGTCGTCGTCCAGACCCCACTCGTCAAGCGAAAAGGGTTGCACGTCGCCGAGGCCTGCCTCAGCATCAGATACATTTGGCGCTGGGGCAGCTGGCCTCTCATCCTCAAACGAAAACGGCGCGACGCCAAGGTCATCGTCGTCGAACGAGAAGGGCCGTACCGAACCGGCGGGCGCGGCGTCGTCCTCGAGCGAGAAGGGCCGCACGTCACCCCTGGGTGCATCGTCGTCGAGTGAGAAGGGCTGTACACCACTTGTAGGCTCGTCGTCAAAATCTAGAGTGAACGGCTGGACGTTGCCCGCCCCACCAGCAGTACTGGAGGCAGGCGATGGGCTTGCCGGCTCATCCAGCGAGAAGGCTTCGACATTTCCGAGATCGAAATCTTCGGTCTCCCTGGTTGTCGCCGGAGCTGCAGTATTCGCCGGGCGTTCAGGCTCGTCGTCGAACGACCAATCATCGAGGGAAAAAGGCTTGACGGCACCGATGTCAGCATCCGCCTGGCCACGTGGCTGGTCATCCTCGAGCCCCAGGTCGTCCAACGACCGCGGCAAAGCATCGCTTTGAGTTTGCTGCCTACTGGGGGATGGAGCATCCCAGTCGTCGAACGAGAAAGGCTCGACATCGGCGACATCGGGCGCGTCCGTGGGAGCTGGGGCTGCTTCCGCAGCTGGCTCATCCATATCAAAGCCAAGCAAACTGGCCAGCAGATCATCGTCGTCGCCGCCGACTGCCTGAGCTGCCACAGGCGCGCCAACTGGCTGCGCATCATAGATCCGGGCGGTGCTACTTGCGGCCACTGCGGCGGAACCGGCCGAGCTAAGCCACGAGTCGGCGAAGATATCCTCTTCGGCCTCCGGCGCGGTGGCCGCTGCTGGAGCCTGCTGTGCCTGCCCTGCACGGCGTGCCTCTTGTGCGCGCCACTCAGCCTCGTCAAATTCGGGAATGACGGGCTCCTCAATCCGGATAGGTGGCAAAATATCGAAGAGCGTCCGCGGCAAGGCCATGGTAACATCTTGCGCAGCAGCTCTACGCCAGAGCGTCTCGCCTGCGGGCTGACCCGAAGCAAAGAGCATATAGCCAAGCAGCACCGTGGGCTTGAGCAACTCGGGCTGCCGCTCGAGCAAGTCGCGGCAATAATCCATGGCCTCATCTTCTTGGCCATCCCGCCAAAGTGCTTCCGCCAGTGCTACCTTGACATCATTGCGATCTGGATCCGCGTCGAGAACCGCACGGAATTCATCGATAGCCTGGCTAAACATGCCGCCACGGGCATAGAGCCGGCCCAAGCCAGCACGGCTGAGGCGGAACTGACCCGCAGAGCCGGGTGTCTCAGCGTAAAGGCGCATCAACTGCGTGCGGAGGTCGGCAAGGTTCGGCTGAATCTCCAGCGCGCGCTCGAAGCAAGTAATTGCCGCAGGTCGCTGCTCCATACTTTGCAGTGCCAGTCCCTCGCCATAATAGGCGGCGACATTTTCAGGATCGGCCTTGAGCACTTGTGAAAACGCAGCAGCGGCTTGCTCAGGTTGGCCAGCGTTTAAATATGCCTCACCTAGCAGCCGAGAACCTTCGATCGTGTGCGGAAAATGGACCAGAATATGTTGCGCAATACCAATTGCCTTGTCCGCCGCACCAGTCTCGATAGCTCGTCGGGCATCATCGAAAACTGTTTGGAGGGAGACGGTCACCATGCATCCTCCTCTCATGGTCCGCCCGATGAGCGGCGTTGAGGGTTAGGGGAAATTTACAAGCAGCCGCTGGCTTGGCTCGAACTGGCCTCCGCCCCGCCAAAGGCTGCCACAAACGCTGCATCATTATATCGGAGGTTGTCAAGCAGAACAATGGTCCAGCGTATCCTAATAATGATTAACCATGTAGGTAGTAGGTTGGGGGGACCATCGCCATGGGGCTCGCCAGCCAGCGTTCTCGGGATGTATGCTGACGAGCATCTACCACCCTGGCATCTAGGCACGCCCTACTGTGGAAGGCAAAAACTTACGCCATTCTTCGTACGCACCGTTCTGAAGCCGGCGTTCGATCGCGTAGTAGGGACCAGCATGCGGCCGGAAAGGATGCTTGCGCAGTTTCATGCGCGCTTCCTCCGGAGTTCTACCGCCTTTTCGATGATTACACTGCCGGCAAGCACTCACCAGGTTCTCCCAGGTATGGGCACCGCCGCGATGGCGCGGCATCACATGATCTAGGGTCAAGTCGTTGCTATGTAGCCCACAGTACTGGCAGGTATAGTTATCCCGCCGGAAGATTTCGCGGCGGGATAGTTTCACCTGGGGCATCGGACGTCTCACAAGGTGCGCTAGTCTGATTACGGAGGGCGCCCTCAGCACCTGAGACGGGGTCATGATATCGTGGCCGTTGTGCTCAAGTACCTCGGCCTTACCGCCGAGTACGAGCACAACCGCACGACGAGCAGCACAGATGTTTAACGGCTCGTAGTTATAGTTGAGGACCAGAACGGGTAAGTCCATCGCTTGTGCCTCCCCCAGTCGCTACCCAATTGTACCACGGGAAGATTCGCGACTGCAACGTTATGTCGCAAGGTGACGGGCGCCGCGAGCTATGGCTGCGCCGAATGCTGAAAGGCGAAGGACGATGCGAACAGGTGTTTTTGTCACGATTCTGCAATGATCCAACGGGCTGATCGATCATAGAATAGCGACAGTCATTAGTAGGTACGTTGCTGGAGTACGTTATGGAGCGAGAAGTATTACCACAGTGGAGCCTGACGGACGAGGAATGGTGTGAGCTTTGCTTTTTAGTAATCGAGCTTGGTGAGGCGCACCAGCGTTTACAAGAGGCACTACTTGCCGCGGACCGACCCTCGCTCAACGAGCTCTGGGTTTCGGGCAGTGCCTTCCAGCAGCAGTCCCATCAGGTCTTCAACTATATTGGGCGCCAGCTGAGGGAACGTGCCACCGTGAGCGAACGGCGCGCAGCATAAGCGGGGCGCCCTCACGTACCTTCGAGCAATGCCGCGAGCCGAACGGGCTTGCGGCATTGGTGCGTCTTGGCCAAGGATAGCACCCTTGGTATAAGTCGTGCTTCGAAGAGTTGACGGGTCGCTTACTCCGTAGTACGCAGCGTCTCGACTACTGTACCGGCGCGACTGGCAGAGTGAAGCGTCGTGGTCATTTGGTTAGCGGCAGCATTAGGTTACAATATATCAGGTTGAGTCGGTCATGCTCGTCGCGAGCTTTAGTGTATGTGCGGGTGCAGCATGATCCGAAGACTCATTCGTTTATCCAATGCACACCAGCTTTTTGCCAAGTGGCGCCTGCAGCGAAACCATACGCAGGCCGTGATAGACCTCGATCCACGGGCCCGACCCGTCACCATTCGCAGCGCGGCGCTTGGCATCCGCAAACGCTTCTATATTTATACACCTCCGGGCTATAATCGAACTCGGCACCGCTTCCCCGTGCTGTATTTGTTCCGCGGACATGAGCACGAGTGGATAAATTCACAGCAGGACGGCGCGCGCGCGGGCCGGACCGTGCTGGATGTGTACGAGGAGCTACTGGAGAGCGGTGCTGTCGGTCCCCTGATCATCGTCTTTCCTGGAATTAGCAGTGATGACAACAGCCTATCAGGGTTGTTGGTGAACTATAAATATCCTGAGCTAGCCACAAAGCCGGGACTTGGCCGTGCCCAGTTCGAGGACTACTTCCTACGCGAACTCATGCCATATATCGACAGGCGCTTTCGTACCATACCGGATGCGCGAGCCGTGGATGGCTTCTCGTTAGGAGGGTTCATGGCCATCAAAATTGCTGCCCAATATCCCGAGCTGTTCCGCTCGGCTGGCGACTACGATGGGCTCTTCTTTTGGGACGATCACGCGGACCCGCACACGATTGCGGAAAGCGATAATACCTTTCGCAACCCGATGTTTGATCCTGCGTTCGGCCCTAGTGAGGGGCGAGATCGACAATATGCCGCAGCCAACAATCCACTCAACCTTGTTCGAAATAGCCACGCAGACAGGCTCAAACGGGTGACCTGGCTCATCGAATACGGGCCCGAGGCAAGCGAGCCACACGATTCAAACTTTTATCGCGGCGACCGCCTGTGTAGGCTCCTGGCCGAAAAAGGCATTTCAAACCAAGGGCGAGGTGAACTCAAAAACGGTTCGCATACGTGGTGGTGGGCCGACGAACATATCGGCCATGTGCTGCCGCTGCACTGGCACGCGCTTCGACATAATAACTGAGCAAATCCTGGTGATTATGGTACAATCTCCAATCGGGTTGAGTCGACATAGTGTTGACAGGTAGCACCTCGGGCGGTGCCGTGCCTGCCCTTGTGGCACAAGCACGACACATCGCCCGGGGTCTGTTTTATCAACTAAGGGTGAGCTTATGAAACCGTTGATCGGCATTACATGTGGCACGTTCCGAGACCGTGACTGGTGCCCGCCAATCCATGGGCACCGCCAGACCTACATCGACGCGGTTGTTAGCGTGGGCGGCGCGCCTTTTTTATTTCCGCTGGTTGATGACGAGGATGTGCTGCGCTCACTGTATGACCGACTCGACGGCGTGTTGTTAGCCGGCGGCAATGACGTCAGCCCCGAGCATTACGGCGAAGAGCCGCATGCGCAGCTAGGCAAGGTAGACATGCTGCGTGATTGGGTTGAGCTGCTGCTCGCGCGCTGGGCCGCGGAAGAGGGCAAGCCCGTGCTCGGCATTTGCCGTGGGATGCAGGTATTGAACGTTGCGCTTGGCGGATCACTTTATCAAGATATCAGCACGCAGCTTACAACGGAGCTTGTGCACGATAGCTCATTCACGTGTGAGAACTGGGCGCATATGGCGCACGACCTCCGGATCGAGCCGACCTCGCGGCTAGGGCAGCTTTTCGGACGCGACTCATTCCCCACAAATTCGCTCCACCACCAGTCGCTGAAAACGCTCGGACAAGGGCTCCAAGCGGTGGGCTGGGCGCCCGACGGCATTGTGGAACTGGTCGAAGGCAGCGACGAGCGCTTCATGGTAGGTGTGCAATGCCATCCCGAAGCGCTCCAAGGCGAGGCCGATCCGCGCTGGCGCGTGCTCTTCGAGCATTTCGTCGAAAACTGCCGGGTTCGAGTGTAGCCCGAACGTTTGCGCCGCCGCTGGCGGCGCAAGCCGTCTCCAGGCTTTATGCTACAATAGCGCCGCAGTGCCGAGGTTGCTGAAGCCAAAGGAGAGCTCATCGTCATGCATCGCAGCTATCACCGTTGGTTTAGCCCGACGCTCGGCCGCGACATGGAACTTCTACTGTTTGGCCATGCCGGTGCGCCTATGCTGGTCTTTCCGACCTCACAAGGCCGCTTCTACGAGTACGAAGATCGCGGCATGGTGGGTGCATTGGCCGAGCACCTGGAGCAAGGTTGGATTCAGCTGATCTGCGTCGACAGCGTCGACAGCGAAAGCTTCTACTGCCGCTGGGCCCATCCAGGGGGTCGCATCTGGCGGCATGTGCAGTACGAGCAATACCTTCTGAGCGAGATCATCCCCGCCGTTCGCAGCTTCAACGATAATCCCTTCTGGATGACCACGGGCTGCTCGTTCGGGGCCTATCACGCCGTGAACTTCGCACTGCGCCATCCCGATATTATCAGGCGCACGATTGGCCTCAGCGGCGTGTACGATATACGTCGCTTCCTGGATGGTTACTCGGACGACAACGTCTACTTCAACAATCCACTCGACTACACCGCACATCTACGTGATCATCGGCAGATTGAGATGCTCCAGCGGCAAGACATCATCATGGTCACCGGCACCGACGATTCTAACCGCTGGTCGAACGATCAACTCTCGAGTAACCTGTGGCGAGCGAACATTGGGCACGCCTACCGGCTTTGGAATGGATGGTCACATGATTGGTCCTACTGGCACCAGATGATTCGCACCTACATTGGTGGCCATGACTGATCCGCGACAGGGTCCGGCTGCCTTGGCAGGACAAGCATCCAAAGGAACAGCAATGCGCAATGCTTTTGGCGACCGACCCGGTCCCTATGTAATCGGCCATCGTGGAGCAGCGGGCTATGCGCCTGAGAACACGATGGTTTCGTTTGAGCGGGGGATTGCGCTTCGCGCGGATGCGATCGAGCTTGATATCCATCCTACAAGCGATGGTGAGCTGGTTGTCATCCACGATCCCACACTTGAGCGCACCACGAATGGGCGCGGCTTGGTGAGCACGCACTCCTTGGCGCAGCTCAAAGAGTTGGACGCAGGCACCTGGTTCGACCCTTCCTTTCGTGATTGCCGCATCCCGACTCTGGGCGAAGTGCTGGAATGGGCACGCGGCCGTACCAAAATCCTGATCGAGATTAAACAAGGGCCGATCTTCTATCCCTCAATCGAGGAAATGCTGCTCGCCGCGCTTGATCGCTTCCAGGTGCGCAACGACGTAATGGTCATCTCATTCGACCACCACAGCGTGCGCAAGCTCAAGCAGCTCGCCCCCGAAATTCCTGCCGGCATACTTTATGCGGGCCGCTGTATCGACCCGGTCGCCCTGGCGCGTGCCGCCAGTGCGGATGCGCTGATGCCCCACTGGGCACTGGTCACCAAAGAAGAGGTCGACGCAGCACATGCCGCGGGCCTCTTAATCGGGCCATGGGGCGGTCAGGAGCAGAACTATGAATATCTGCTCGCCATGGGCGTCGACGCAGTCTTAGCCGATTGTCCTGATCGGCCGCGTAAGGTAATGGACGAGGTAGCAGGCGACAGGTGACAGGTAGCAGGTAACCGGCGACGTCTAGTTGGGACAGAGGCACTGGCCTTGCACGCGTAGACCTCCCATCTGAACGATATAGGAGAAAGGCTCTAAGCTGAAGCCTGATGCCTATGACCTAAAGCCTATTTGAAGGAGGAACCCCATTGACAGATAATAATGTTAAACGAGTAGGCATCATCGTTGGCCGTGAATGGTCGTGGCCACCGGCGATTATTGAAGAGATCAATCGTCGGGATGCCGGGGTTGTGGCTGAGTATGCGAAGCTCGGCGGCACGAAGATGAATGAGCCCAACCCGTATGCCGCGATTGTCGACCGCATCTCACATGAGATTCCATACTATCGCGCGTACCTCAAGAACGCTGTTCTCCAGGGCACGATTGTGGTCAACAACCCCTTCTGGTGGTCCGCCGACGACAAGTTTACGGGCGCGTCTATCGCCACGAAGCTGGGCATCCCGCATCCCAAAACGGTAGCCTTGCCGTCACGCTCCTACGTTCCAGGTGTGGTCCAAGAGTCGCTGCGCAACTTGCAATATCCCATTCCTTGGGAAGAGCACGTCAACTACGTCGGGGGGTTCCCGGTGATTCTAAAGCCGGCGTGGGGTGGCGGCTTCAAGAATGTGTACAAGCTGAACAACTACGAAGAGCTGTTCCGCGCATACAACGAGACCGGTACCGAGTGCATGATGCTGCAGGAGTATATCGAGTGGGAAAAATATGCCCGCTGCGTATGCATCGGTCAGACCGAAATCATGACCATCAAGTTCGACGCGAACGCTCCCTGGCCGCATCGCTACTTTGTCGACCATGACTTCCTGACGCCGGATGAGGGACGGCAAGTCACGGAGGGCGCGCTCAAGCTCAACCAAGCCCTTGGCTACGACATGAACACGGTCGAGTTTGCGGTCAAGGATGGCGTTGCGTACGCGATCGACTTCACCAATCCCGCGCCCGACTTCGACGTCGTGTCGCTGACCGAGCATTATTTTCCTTGGGTCGTCAACAAGATGGCCGACCTGCTGATCGATCTTGCCTTGGGCAAGCGGAAACAGGAGCAGATCCCCTACCGGTGGGACCGCTTGCTGCAGGCAGGCATGCAGCCGATTGAGCAGGCACCGGAAGTGGCAACCGGGGCGGCAAGCACCGGAGGGGCGAGTACACCCGCCACAAGCCCATCGCGCTCGCGCACAAGAGGTAACACAGCCAGCCAAGAGAGGCTCGCGCAAGGCGGCGGGAGCGACCCAAGCGAGTGACAGCGAGAAACCAGCGGGGCGCTCCCGGAAAGCGGCACCCGAAGGCGCAGCGGGCGTTGGCGAACGGATTGATAGCGCCGACGAGGTCAGCGGGTAGGCGCGCCAACGGCTTAGCAGGCGACGGTGAGACAGCTATCGTCGCCTGCGCAAACGGGGTGGTTGCAGGGGCCGGATGAAACTCAGGCGGCATGCGTGACATTGGTTCTTAGAACCGCTGCAGCACCCAGGTCCGCTGGTGCAAGCCGCAAACGCGCGCCACAGGTGGTCGTAACGTATCCAAAGGAGCTCACGGTGCTATCTGCCGCAATCAGTTATTACCACAGCCTGCTTAACGATGACTCAGCCAGAGAAAATCAGGCGGTGCTTGACGCGGGTCAGCGGCGCGAGGGGCTCTTTTTTGGAGAGCGCCCGCTTGCGACTGTGCTCCGCCCACGGTTATTGACCGGGGTGCAGTACGAGGAGCTACGGCAGGTCAGCGAGCTTGTAGCCCATGCCTCACGTCAGGCCCGCACATTTGCGCTAAGTGATGCCCACACCCGTGACCTGATGGGTTTTACACCACTCGAAGAAGCTCTGCTCGAGATCGACCCGGGCTACACCGAGCCAAGCGCATCGTCGCGGCTGGACTCGTTCTTTGATAATGAGGCGGGCTCGCTCCAATTTGTCGAGTATAACGCCGAAAGTCCGGCTGCAATCGCGTACGAGGACGTGCTATCCGAGGTCTTTCTGGAGCTGCCGGTAGTCCAAGAGTTTAGCCGGCGCTATCCGGTTCGGCCGATACCTGCGCGGCAGCGCATGTTCCAAGCGCTGATGGACGCCTTTCGTGAATGGGGCCGCGCCGACGAGCCGCGGATGGCGATCGTCGATTGGAAAGGACTACCAACACACTCCGAGTTTGTTTTATTCGAGCGCTACTTCAACGAGCAGCAGCTTGACACCCTGATCTGCTCGCCCGAGGAGCTTGAGTACCGCGACCGGACATTGTACGCTCGGGGCAAGCCAATCAACCTGGTGTACCGCCGCTTGCTCATCAGCGAGTTCTTGGGCCGCTACGGCGCGGACGCGCTGGAGCACCCGCTGGTACAAGCCTGCAAAGATGGGACCATCTGCCTGGTCAACAGCTTCCGCGCCAAGCCGCTGTACAAGAAAATGATCTTTGGCCTGCTTAGCGACCCCGAGATCATGGATGGAGCGGGCTTTGATCGCGACACGCAGACGACCTTGGCCAAGCATATCCCATGGACCCGCAGAGTTCGCCAAGGAACGAGCATGTACCAAGGTCAAGAGGTCGACCTAATGGCGTTTATGCACGAGCACCAAGAGCGACTGCTGCTCAAGCCGAACGACGAGTACGGCGGCAAAGGGATTACCATCGGGTGGGAGACGAGCGCAGATGAGTGGCGCCGCGCCTGCCAAGCAGCGCTCAACGAGCCGTTTGTGGTGCAGGAGCGCGTCCACATCGCATACGAGGATTATCCTGCGTATCGCGATGGTCGTCTTGACATTGGGCGCCGGCTGGTCGACACTGATCCTTATTTATTCGGCACCCATGTAGAAGGCTGCTTGACACGACTATCAACAGTTACACTACTGAATGTCACGGCAGGCGGCGGCTCAACGGTGCCAACGCTGCTGCTCGAGCCGCCGAGCGACTAGTGCGGTTCGGGCAGTGCGGCACTCGAGGGAGAACCCCATGAATTACTGTGACCCTTACAGCCCCAACTTTCCTTTCACCCTCGGTATCGAGGAGGAATATCAGATCATCGACCCGGAGACGCGCGAGCTGCGCTCCTATATCACTCAGATTTTGGAGCAGGGCAAGCTGATTCTGGCAGAGCAGGTCAAGCCCGAGATGATGCAATCGGTGGTGGAGGTTGGCACCCACGTTTGCCGGACAGCCGACGAGGCTCGTGCCGAAATTGTCCGGCTTCGGAGTGGCATTGCATCGCTAGCCGCGAAACAGGGGCTGACAATTGCTGCTGCGGGAACCCATCCTTTCTCGTCATGGCAGACACAGGAGATTTACCCACACGAACGGTACTATGGCGTCGTCAACGAGATGCAGGACGCCGCGCGTCAGCTGCTGATCTTTGGCATGCATGTCCATGTGGGCATGCCAGACCTTGAGATTGGTATGCAGATCCAAAATGTCGCACGCTACTTTCTCCCACACCTGCTGTGTCTCTCCACAAGCTCGCCGTTTTGGATGGGCCGCCAGACCGGTTTCAAGTCGTACCGCTCGCTCGTGTTCTCCAACTTCCCACGTACGGGCATCCCCAGCCAATTTGTGTCAGTTGGCGAATTCCAGAGCTACGTCGATCTGCTGATCAAGACGCGCAGCATCGACGACGGCAAGAAAATCTGGTGGGACATCCGGCCGCATCCAGTCTTTGGCACGATCGAAGTACGTATCTGCGACCTGTGCACGAAAGTGGACGAGACCGTTGCCATCGCCGCGCTCGTTCAGGCGATTTTTGTCAAAATTTACAAGCTCTTCAGCGGCAACACGACCTTCCGGACGTACCGCCGAGCGCTGATTAACGAAAACAAGTGGCGCGCCATGCGCTACGGCCTTGGCGGCGAGATGATCGACTTCGGCAAGCAGCAGTCATGTGCCACGCGCGAGCTGATGGTGGAGCTGGTGGAGTTCGTGGACGACGTCGTCGACGATCTCGGGTCGCGCCATGCCGTCGAGTATGTGCATCGGATCCTTGAGGAAGGTACAAGCGCGGATCGGCAGCTAGCGATCTTCGAGCAGACCGGCGACCTCAAAGCCGTGGTCGATCAATTGGTACGTGAAACACTCGAGGGCGTACCGGTTGACACCGGTGTGCAGTCGGCAACCGCATAGGGCAGACGCACTAACGTAAGGCGGCTAGGAGATTGCCGAGTAATCTCCTAGCCGCCTTGTTTATTAACCCCTTCTGCTGACAGCTATGGCTGAAGGTAGCGCGTAAACCAGTCCACAATATGTCCCATCCGGTTGACGCGTCGTTGGGGCTGACCTGATCGCGGCAGCTCATGGCATTCGTCGGGAAAGCGTACAAATTTGGTGGGCACACCTAGCTCGACGAGTGCCGTGTAAAGCTGCTCAGCCTGCTCGATTGGACAGCGATGGTCGTTTTCCTGGTGCAAAATCAGCGTCGGCGTCTTGACGTTGCGGACATAGCGGATCGGCGACTTCGACATCAACAGCTCTTCATCGGTCCAGGGTAAGCCGCCATATTCGTCGCGGCTAAACTCCGGCCCGATGTCGCTTGTGCCGGCAAATGAATACAGGTTGCAGATCGAGCGCTGAGTACAGGCGGCCGCGAAGCGGTCAGTATGGGTAATGGCCCAGTTAGTCATAAAGCCACCGTAAGAGCCTCCCATAATCCCCATCCGCTGCGGGTCGACCCACTCCCAGCCAGCTGCAACGTCGGCCGCGTGCATGATATCCTCGTAGTCCTTCTCACCAAAGTGTTGTCGCACCGCCGCCGCGAAGCTCTCACCATACGAGGCCGAGCCGCGTGGATTGGTGAAGAAGATGCCAAAGCCAGCCGCGGCCAACACCTGAAACTCATGGACAAACGCATTGCCGTAGGCCATATGCGGGCCACCGTGAACGTAGATAATCAACGGGTGCCGTGCGCTATCCCCGCTCGGGGGCCGGACGACCCAGCCTTCTAGCTCCCAGTCGTCTGCCCCTTTGAAGCGGACGTGCTCGGGCAGCTGGATCTGGTACGTACCAAAAAAGCGATCAGCCGCATGTGAGCGACGCACAATCTGAAGTCCTGCCCGCATGGTGTAGACCTCAGCCGAGCGGGCGTTCGTCTCGCCGGTAAAGGCGACGACGTCGGCTCTTCTCGTAAATCCGACAACCGATAGTCCTGACGTATTCAGCTGCTCGACGGAGTTGCTGTCGGTATCGACTCGATACAGCCCTACGCGTCCCTGGACCATCGCAGTACAGATGAGACTGCCTTGATCATCCCAGGCCGGTCGAGCAGAATGTGCGCCGAGATGAGCGTCACCCGTCGGAACGCCGCCAACCTGACCGTCAAACTCAGCCATCAAACACCGCAGCTCGCCGCTCTCTACATCAACCCGCCACAGCTTGGTAGCCGTAGCGGCTCCGACGCGACGATCGTGACCGAGATAGGCGATCGCGCCGCCATCTGGGCTCCAAGCCGGATTCGTCGCCGGTCCGGTTGAGCGGGTGAGCTGCCGCGGCCGATTACCGGCTGTATCGACGAGAAAGATGTCGCTGATCCACGCGGTCTCCGGCGTCTGCTCATTCTGCGCAACAAACGCGATATGGCGGCCGTCGGGGCTCCAAGTTGGGCTGAGAACCTTGCGGTCAAGCTGGGTTAGCTGGACACGCTCGGTGCCGTCGCGGCCGATCCGATAAAGCTGAGCCCGGCGCTCATCGTAGAAGCCCACGTTGTCATACTTGACCGGCAGTCGGTTCTCGTACACCTTTTCGTCGCGTCGCTCAAGGTGGTGAAGGGCGGCTTCATCTTGGTGGTCCAAGGAGACAAAGCAGAAAAGCTGGCCCGACGGATGCCAATCATACTCCGCGAGGCCCTCCGAAAGCTCTTTTGTATGAGTGATCTGCTGGGCCTCACCGCCCGTCAGATCAAGCACAAAGAGCTGCGGCTTGTCGCCATCGCGCGTGGAAAGAAAGGCAAGCTCCTGGCCGTCGGGCGACCAGCGTGGTGCGGAGTCGTTGCCGCTTCGGCTGTAGGTGAGCCTTCGGGGCGCTTCGTCTGCGGCAGAGCTTAGATAGATGGCGCTACGATAGGCACAGCGCCACTTGCCCTCTTTTTCAATCTCTTCGACCCAATGCTCAACATACGCGACTCGCTCGCCGTCAGGCGCGAGCTGTGGATCAGAGACCCAGCGCATCGCAAATAGCGACTCGGGTGTGCAGTGTTGCTCAGCCACTTCTCTCCTCCTCAAAATCCAAGACAGCATCGGACGTTTGGGCTTTGCTCTCCGCCCTACGCTCGGTTAGGTGCCTCATCCTCAGCCAGATCCTCGCGCAGCAGCACCATCCCAAAGCCGAGCACCCCCCAGAGCAGCGCGGCCATATGGGAAAACTCAATGTTGAAATAGTAGTGGTCGAGCAAGCCGACCGCAAGCGCGGCAATGATGCCGGCCTGTACACCTAGCAGCAGTGACGCACGCTCTTCGTCGATCGTTTTGAGGGCGCGGAGGCTCCAAACGAAGAAGGCGGCCATAATACCAAGGAACACAGCCAAGCCGAGAAGGCCGATGCGCTGCCCCATCGCGAGATAGATCGAGGAGACCCCCGTCACAAGGCCCAGCTCCGGCGCGCCGCCGAACCCAACGCCGAAGATGGGATAGCGCCGAATAATCTCTATCGCATTGCGATACTCGGCAAGTCGCATCTGGTTCGCCTGATCCTGAAATTGGACACCCTCAGTAACGCGCTCCACAAACGCGGAGCCAAAGCCAAGCCCAAAGATTGCGACGGCGCCGAGACCTGCCGCTCCACCGATCACCCACCATAGCCGACGCTCACGTACGACCGCTAAGAAGAGCGTCGCCACGACGAGGCCCCCAAGCGCTGCCCGGGACTGGGTAAGCAGTGTGCAGAGCCCGATACTCCCAGCCGCCGCCACCATCATCCAACGAGGCAAAACCGGCCGACGTGCCCAGAGCTGTGCGGCTGTCAAGGCACAGACGAGCGCCAACGCACCGCCGAAGCTATTCGGGTCAACAGACGTACCGATTGCCCGCTCGACGCCCCCAGGATCATCCTCTACGTAGCGGAGCACGCGGCCCGTCGTCGGGTAGCCAATACGACCAAGTGCCGTCAACAACCGGAGCGCAGTCAGGTCGGTGAGCGCGTACAGAGCGAGCCCGACGAGGGCAGCCAACCACCCGCCGACGATTAGCCAGCGCATGCCCTGGCGAAGCTCCGAGCGCGTTCGCACCACATTGAGCACCCCAAAGAAGAGCAGCACTCCCAGAAAGAACTTAAGATAGTTATGCAGCGTCAGATTATCGGGCAGGCCTCCCGCGCCAAGCACAAGGGCGAACAGCGTGAGGCCAAGCCAGCCCAGCACTGCGCCGCCGAGTGGCGACAGTCGCAGCTCGATCTCGGGCACCGCCAGCACTCGTAGCACAGTGATTCCGAGCAGCGCAATAAGCGCGAGCTCCAAGAAGGTAGGAGTAATCGCCACCTTGAAGGGCAATGCGCCGAATGGCAGCAACAAGATCGTCAAAAAGACCGCAGCGAGGCCGAGATCGGTCGACCGCAGCAGCCCAAAGCCGACTAACCCGGCGATCAGTGCCGCGAAGCCTAGCCAGAAGGGACCGAAGCTGACGCTTGCACCAGCCCCGATGCCAAGCAAAAGACAGAGCAGGACCAGCGTGGCAGTGCGGAGAAGCGGATGTTCGCGGAGCGTCGCCGCAAGCGATGGTCGCGAAGACGAGGATAGTTGCATATAACCTAGAACAAAGAACACGAGTGGAAGCAGAGGGATCAGCTGCTAGCAGCTAGGAACTGGCGACGCAAGGGCATCGTTTCAGGCTCCCGGGTGCGCATCCCTCTTTCTAGCCCCAAGACCCTAGTCGCTCTCTTCTCAAACCCAGCCCTTATAGCGAAAATAAAACATCATACTGACGGCCGCCAGCAGCATCCAACCGATAACAATCGCAAACGCATACGGATTTTCCCCAAAGGGCAGCGTCACGTTCATTCCGTAGATACTGGCGACCAAGGTCATCGGCAGCAGCACAACCGAGATAACCGTAAGGATCTTCATTACCTCGTTGATCCGATGCGAGGTCAAACTGTCGAGCGTATCATTGAGGCCTTCGATGATCTCCTTATCGTCTTCGAGCATGTCCCACTGCTTGCCGAGGTGGTCCAGGATATCGCCGAAGTAAATGTCTTCGTCAAGCCGCAGGAAGGCCCGGTCGCGGCTTTCCAACTGCCGCAGCACGGGCAGGTTCGGCTTGATGATACGCCGCAGTGTGATAATATCACGCCGCACAAATGTTAGGTCTTGCACCAGCGAGCGCACGTTGCGATCGAAAATCCCTTGCTCGAGCTTCTCGATATGTTCGTCAATCTTGTTGAGAATGGGAAAGCCATTGTCGACAAGCCGGTCGATGATCCGGTAGAGTAAATACCCCGAGCCGCGGGTCATCACCCGGTTACAAATTTGCTCGTCTGATTGGGCAAGCGCGAACATCTGCACCAGCGGCTTGAGCGACCCATCGTGAACTGTAACAACATAGCCCCGGCCGACAAAAATATCGACCTCGGCGGGATTGGTATGGCGACTCTGCTTGTGGAAGAGCGGAAAGTGCAGGACCAGAAACAGATAGCCCTCATCGGCGTACTCGTCCAGCTTAGGACGCTGCACTTTGCTCAGGCAGTCATCTAGCGCCAGTGCGTGAAAGTGGTGACTTTGTCGCAGATCGTTCATCTCGGTCGGCGTTGGTTGCCGGATGTCGATCCACTGCAGGTCGCCATTCGTGATCGTTTGTACGCGAGACGTCGGCTTGACGACTGCCGCCGGCGTATCGGTTTTCGTCGGTCGGAGTTGTCGAACAGCCATCACATCCTCGCGATTAAAAAAATACTTATCGCATAACGTTTCCGATCGGCCTACGAGCGTTGATCGTATTCCCATCAATAGATTGCGTCAGTATAGCACAGGTAGGCGCAACATAATGTCAAGTATTTTTCACGCGACACACGGAGCAATTCTGTTGATCGCAGTCGCTTCCAGCGATCAGATTATGGCGCGGTGCTATACTGAACAAAAGTGAAGGAGGGGGCGATGCGGCGGCTATTGCTTGCGTTGGTCGCACTGTTGGCGCTCGCCGCCGGAAGTGCTGGTGCCGGAGCCTGGTGGCACAGCGCCCGCGAAGCCCAGCTGTGGCCGATCTTGGTCCAGCAGAGCGACGGCAACCTGCTCCTAGCCAACCACCAGGGCCAGACGCGGCCCCTCACTACCGATGCAGACGGGCAAACACGTCTCTATTTATTTGCGGCGCCCGCTCCAGACGGAAACAGTATCGCCCTCGTTGCGCTGCGCAACGCGGCGCAGCAGCGCTCGGCAGCGCTTGAAGTTCTCCGCTTGGACGGGCAGCGTGTGACCGTCTACGACGATCCGACCAACAGCCCATTTTATCTTTCTTGGGCCCCCGACAGCCAGAAGCTCGCGTTTCTAACGAGCAACGAGTCCAGCATGACATTGTGGGCAGTGCCAAGTAGTGGAAGCGCATCCGCGGAGCAGATTGCCCAAGGTGAGCCTTTCTACTTCACCTGGTCGCCGAATAGCAAGCAGCTGCTCCTGCATATCGGCGGCGGCACACCCTCCGACTCGCTGCAACTCTACCGCTGGGGGACAGCTCAACCCGAGCTAATCAACGCCAAGCCAGCGATGTTTAACGCCCCGAGCTGGCTCCTGAATGGAGAGCACGCGGTGGTGGCCCTCCAGCAACCATCAGGACCGCAGCTTGTGACAATCGACACGCAAGGCGACATCGTGCAGCAGCTAGTACGCCTCAATGGCGGCACGCTCTTTACCGTCTCGCCGGACGCGTCGCAGGTTGCCTACATTGCCCTGAACGGACCCACACCTGGCCAGCTGCATGTGGTACAGCTCGACGGGCGCAACGATCGCAGCTTCAACCCGGCTCCAATATTCGCCTTCTTCTGGTCAGCCAAAGGCGATAAGCTTGCCTTTCTCAGCATGGTCGATGAGGTAGACACCATCAGCACCCGACAAGACTTTCCCCATCTCCGCTGGAACGTGCTCACGGTCCAAGACGGCAAGGTGGAATCGTTTCAGCCGTTCCAACCATCGACCGCCTTTATCGACTTGCTGCCCTATTTCGACCAGTACGCGCAATCTATCCGGCTTTGGGATCCAACCGGGCGACACCTGTTATATGCGAGCACGAGCGGTGTGTTTACACTGGATGTTACGACGGGCCAAACCACGCGAGTAAGCAGCGGCGTGCTGGGCATGTGGATGAACAAGTAGTCTATGCAAAGCTCTTTCGATGTCATACAGGTAATGAACGGTGGCTGGGATGAGCGCATCCTGGTCTTTCAGTACCAACAGATCGTCACCTCGTTTGCCGTTATCTGCGAGCGTTATGTCATTCTGCTCGACACGTTGGTCAACCCCCAATCCGCTCGAGCTCTGCTCGGAGCGGTGCATGAATCACTAAACGGTGGCCGGCAGCTACTCGTCGTCAATACGCACGCCGACTGGGACCACTGTTGGGGCAACGCTGTTTTTGCAGGACCCGACGCGATCCAGCAGGTACCAATTATTGCGCACCGGCGCTGCCGCGAGCGCCTCTTCGCACCCGAAGCGGCAACAACCCTGACAGAAAAACAGCAGCACGAGCCCGAGCTATACAAGGATGTGAAGATCGTCCCGCCAACGGTAACATTTGAGGGCACGCTAACCATCGACGGGGGCGACCTTCAGCTAGAGCTGATACCCACGCCAGGCCATACGAGCGATCATCTCTCGGTCTACATCCCGCAGATCGCGACACTCTTGCCTGGCGACGCGGCGGAACAGCCGCTTCCATTTGTGGACACGCCCGCGACGCTTCCGCAGCTGCGAGCCTCGCTCGGCCACCTCAAGGCATTGAACGCCGAGACCGCGCTGTACTGCCACGCGATTGGCGAGCGGAGCCCCTCGATCATTGACGCCAACATTGCCTATTTCGACACGCTCGAGCAGCGCTGCCGCCACGCGCTGACCGCGAAGATCGTCCCGCGCGATCTTGAGGAGATCGCCGACATCGAAGAGCTTCTCGACTACCAGCTCGCCGATATCCCAGGAGCAGGCGCACTAGACGTGGAGGCGACGACGTTCTATCGCGAGGCGCATCACCAAGCTGCTCTTGCAATGCTCAGCTATCTGCGAGCAACGACATGAAAGGAAGACAACGATGCCCAGCTGGCCGGATATCACCGACAACCTCGACATCGATCCCAGCGCATTTATCTCGCCGCGGGC
Source organism: bacterium (assembly GCA_016781525.1). Taxonomy (GTDB): domain Bacteria; phylum Chloroflexota; class Chloroflexia; order Chloroflexales; family Kallotenuaceae; genus LB3-1. The sequence goes on from JADDQE010000236.1 coordinate 28,569, forward strand.
CTATCTTGGGGGCACGGTTCGTATTGGGGCGAGCTCGACTGTGTGGCCGATGGCTGTGATTCGTGGTGATGAGGGCGAGATTCAGATCGGCGCACGCACAAATATCCAAGACGGCTGTGTCCTGCACGCGGACCCCGATGCCTACCTCACGATCGGCGATGACGTTACGCTGGGTCACGGTGCGCTTGTACATGGCTGCACCATCGAGAACGACGTGCTGATTGGTATGGGTGCGGTCGTCCTGAACCATGCAGTGATCGGGTCGGGCTCGATCGTCGGGGCGCGTGCACTGGTCCCGGAGGGGATGGTCATCCCGCCAGGATCACTCGTGCTCGGCGTTCCGGGCACGATCCGGCCGCTCCGCCCTGAGCAACAGGCTCGCATCCGGCCGCCCGCCGAGCACTACGTTGCCCTCGGAGCACTTTACAAAGAGCGCGACCAGGCCTAACCCGGATGGACCAGCGTATGCAATATCATTTAGGCGGGCGAGGTTATGCTTCGACTGGCCGCGAGACTGGGAAAAGTCGACGTTGTGCTGTTTCCTGAACGGCCTGATCTTTCAATGGCGCTGGGGCAGGCTCACCAACCTCGTATTATCTTGAGACAGACAAACGCTTAAAGCGCATTAGCGTACTGTGCGCGGGTCGAGCGCGTCGCGCAGCCCATCGCCAATCACGTTCACGGCCAGCACGGCGAGCGTCAAGGTCAAGCCTGGAACAATTGCGAGCAACGGAACGGTTGTATAGTAGCTCGACGCACCCGTGAGCATGTTGCCCCAGGTGGGTACCTCAGGCGGGACGCCGAAGCCAAGGAAGCTGAGCGTTGCCTCGGCAATCATGTTGTAGGCAACTCCCAGCGTCGTCGAAACCACAATCGACGCAACAACGTTCGGCAGGAGATGACGCACAATAATGCGGCTGCTGCTAACGCCCAGGGTACGAGCGGCCTCCACAAACTCCTTCTGACGCAGTGACAAAAATTCACCACGAATGATCCGGGCGAGGTACAACCAGCCAAATGCTCCCAGGAACAATACGACGCTCCATACCGATGCGCGTATCAATGAAAACAGGATGAGCAGCAGGAAGAGCGCAGGAAAGGCTAGCAGTAAATCCACAAGCCGCATCAGCAGCCGATCCACTCGACCACCAAAATACCCTGCGATAGCCCCCACCGTGACGCCGATAACCGTGGATAAAAGTGCGGCAAGTACGCCCACAGCTAAAGAAATCCGGCCCCCATACAAGAGGCGCGTGAGCACATCCCGGCCGAGATCGTCGGTACCGAAAAGATGCTCGCGTGAGGGCGGCTGCAACGTGTTAAATAGATCTTGGTCATCAACGCCATACGGCGCTAATACAGGGGCAAAGACTGCCGAAAATATCAAGACTGCAAGAAAAACAAGACCACCTACGGCAAGGCGGTGCCGAGTGAAGCGCTGCCAGGCTGCGCGCCCATGACTACGTTCACGCAGTTCCTCGGTCTGCCCGACAGGTACGCGACTCATTGTGCTACTCATGTGACCTACCTAGGAGTACGTAATACGTGGGTCAAGCAGACTATACAGGACATCTGCGATGATGTTGAATACAAGGATCAATATCGCAGAGAGAATCAACACACCCATCAGCACAGGATAGTCTCGCGCACGTAATGAATCGAAGAACAGGCGGCCCATCCCAGGCCAGCTGAAGATTGTTTCGGTCACAACCGCGCCGGTGAAGTAGAATGGGATATCGAGGGTGACGACGGTTACAAATGGAATCAAGGCGTTTCGCAGCGCATGTCCCTGCACAACACGCCACTCGGTGAGGCCTTTGGCGCGCGCAGTTCGGATGTAATCTTGGTGAATTACCTCCAGCATCGAGGAGCGGACATATCTGCTCCAGCCCGCGACTGTACCGATCGCTAGGGTGAATGCAGGCAAGATTAAATGCTTAAGATAGTCAACGACGCCGAGCTCAAGACTTCCTCGATCCGCCGACGGCAGCCAGCCAAGCTTCACGGCAAGCTCTGCTAAGCA
>JADDQE010000240.1 GCA_016781525.1 bacterium
TCAAGTGATTGCGAGGGGTCCATGTACCCGCCTGATGAAGCAAGTGGTCCTATAACCCCTCGCGCTCCCTTTTCTCGCAGGTGCTAACCGTACCACGCCTACCATCGACAGCCCCGGTAACCAGGCCGTCCTTTACGTCGTTAACAACGCCTATCGTTTGACCGCGAGCCGACAGCACCAGTGGGTTGCCTTGACGTCGTGTGGCACAGACATTGCCTTGATCGTGGGCATGGGGGGGAATCACGACGTCCCGGTCGAGCAGATCCGCAACCGGCGAGAGGGGACGGGTGACTGGCGGTATGAAATTGACGATATGCCTCCACTCCATGCTCTCGCCATAGTCTTAGTGCTCGTCAATACGGAGGCCAGTGGATGAGGAAACAGGTGATTCGTTCCGTTTTAAATGAGACAGGGCCAAGCGATCCCACCTGGTTAAATCTGGAACAGGCGGCTGAGGTCGAGCTGACCTCTGAAGCGCCTGCATCTCCGATCGAGTCCGCGCTGGTGCCCGGCGCGAGTGGTGGCTGGCGTGCAGCCGAGCCAGGTCCGCAAACGATCCGGCTGCGATTCGACCGGCCGATTCAGTTGCGCCGCATCTGGCTGGTGTTTGTCGAGACCGAGCAGCAACGTACGCAAGAGTTCGTGCTGCGCTGGGCGGCGGACGATGGGCATGCGGCCCATGAGGTCGTCCGCCAGCAATGGAATTTCAGCCCGCCGACGGGCACCCGCGAGGTCGAAGACTACCGCATCGACCTCGCGGGGGTCACGGTGCTCGAACTGCACATTGTGCCGGACATCAGCGGTGGTACCGCCTACGCATCGCTTGCGGAGTTTCGGCTGGCCTAATCCAGGCGTGTCTCCCTGCACCTGTCACGGGCTGCCGGATCCTCGGAAGCCATACTATGCGGTGCCGTCTCGGGCGCCCGCCGCAACCGCCACGACCTCCTGCCGCTTGCTGAGGTACGCGCCCGCCTTGCGGTCCGCGGTCAGCACGATCGTGATACCCAGCTGGTACCTCTCGCCAATATCGTCGGGAGTGAAGGGCGCTATCTCGACTTTGACCGGAGCTTCCTGCCATGAACGGGACTGACGGCGCAGCGCTGGAAACAGGTACGGCGCGCTAACCTCCAGAATAAGGAACTCCCGCCGGTCGAACTCTATAAACTGAGCAACGTGTACTTTGTGGCGGACGGTAACCACCGCGTGTCGGTGGCGCGCCAGGCTGGGCAAGTGGACATCCGGGCCAGGGTGATGGAACTGGACATCGACGTGCCGCTGACCTCAGACTTGGCGATGGCCGATCTGATCCGTGTAGAAGAACAGGCCGATTTCTTCGCCTGGACAAATTTACGCCAGTGACGTCCGGGCTGTGAAATACAGGTAACGGAGCTCGGCGACTATTTAGAGCTCATCCGCCATATTAACTGGCAGCGCGCCTGTCTGAGCACCATTCAGGACAGACCAGTAAGCGACGAAGAGGCGGTCGCCGACTGGTATGACACCGTGTACGCGCCGTTGGTCTCCACCATCCGGGAAAGTGACGTCCTGCGGTTCTTTCCCGCTCGAACCGAAGCTGATCTCTATCTATGGATCATGGAACACGGCCAAGATTTTCTTGACCGGTTTCAGGATCAGTACGCTACCCCTGGATGGTTGAGCCAGGTGGTACGGCGGGTCAATTTCATGCGAGGATGGATTCGCACCCGGAGGCACCGTCCCCAGCAATAGGTTCGCTCCCGGGGCGTATGTACAAGGGAACGTGATCCCCATGCCCTACACTGTTATCCTAACTGCTGCTAGCGAGAGGTTTTACTTTTCATTGCACACGTGTGCGCACGTGATCCACGGGGACTACGCTATCGCGAGCGTCGTGTACCTGGGAGCACGATGATCGGGCCCGGCCAACCGTCTTTCAGACCTGGATATTGAAGGCTGTGTCCGGGACAACGTGTTGGCAGGACCAGGTAAAACGCCGGGACATTGTGCTGTATCTGGGCAACGTCGAGTTTTCTATGCGCGTGGTGCAGGCACCCGTAAAGGTCTGGTACCACCAATCACACCGAGGTCCGGCGTCGGCCTGCAGTCGGGAGAGAACTCAAAAAAAATCGACACCATAAACATTACCAATCGTTCAGTGAATGTTGCGTCGTCGCTTCCTTCTCAATGCTAACTCTTCGGGAGCATTCTTTTGCAAACCGGGGAAATATGACAGCACATTCATCAGCCGCGAACACCTGTTGGCACTCAACCTGGTTCGCCCAAATTCCATGTACCCGACAAAGAATGGCAAGTCTGCACTGCTATTGGCCCGGCAGCACAGGCTCGCCACCCATTGCAGAAATCAAGCACTTGTTGTGAGACCAATGCACTGCCAGACCATCGACAGTGCAACGTTCCTGTGTCCTGCCAGAATTGAGGCGAGCATGACGTTCCAATCCTCACTGCCGAACCAGCGACAGTGCAACAGCGCGACCATCTGCTTAGTGGCCAATCCAACCCAACCTACTACGCGTAACAAGTAACCCATAACCGCACCAAGCAGCCCGAACACAACAAGCACGGCCAACGTACCCTAGCCCTCTGCGCAACCGCAGGATCACTGCAAATCGTGCCACCTCCTTCACCACTACTGTATAACAGTTAAGGTTACACCTTCAGGCAATGCCGTGTCGTCAAGCGTGACTGCATAGTCACTGAAAGAGCGCGGGTAAAGTACCTCCGGTTTCCGCTCAACCCGAACGCGCGCAAACAGGTCATGGGCATGTGCCTTTCCTCGTCCATTCTCATGGCTAAAAATATACACGCCTCGTCCAGCCATCATGCCGCGTGCCGCCGATCGATCATGATCCCAGACATCCCGGACTGCTTGCCAGAATATTTCGAGATCCGCTTGCGTAACCCCGGACAGGTGTGCCAGCGGAGCGCTGAAAAAGCCATGCGTGCGATACAACCCATACGCAATCAGCGACCGCCGCCCCATTTCCGTCGCTTTCCCTCGACCGCTTCCGCCGTCCTCACGCGAACCGCCAATGCGATCTTCTTCCCGGGTAATAGCCACGCGGGTGATTGACCAATCAAGCGTCTGAACAGGATCGATGCTCCGTGCATCGACAACCTGCACGGGTCCTTTGACTTGCCCGGCATTGACCTGTGTGGTCATCACTGCGCCAAATATGCGCACATCGAAAAATTGTCCACACATCCAGGCACGCACAACCGCAACATCATCCCGATTTTGCTTACTTCCCTGAGACGTGCGGCCGGTCGCAGCATACGCCCGTGCATGAACTGTGTTGAGTGCTTCCCCCGTATTGCCCTGCATATAGATCAAATTGGGAGCTTGTCGGCCATAAAAAAGGTCCACGTAGTCGCGAATCTTTCGCTTAAGTGCGCCGTGTGACACCATGCCCTGATACGTTTCCGGGTCCGTGCGCGGCATGTTTCCAGCATCAGGATCACCATTGGGATTGCCGTCGGTGCAGTCGAACAACCACACAAAATCATGTCGGCGGGTCGGATCAAGAATAATATCAGGGAACATCACACCTCTCCTTCGACATCATCAGCCTGGCTGTCGGCGGGCAGGATGACATCCTCCGCATCAGGCAGATCAGCCAAGTCGTCCGTAGCGTGTGATGACGTGCGACGGGCGACTGCTTCGGCAATCCGGCCAGCCTCCGCGGCGCGCTGATGGTAAAAGCCTAACGCGAACGTCGCCTGATCATTTGGAGGCAGCGTGCGTGGAAACGTTGGTAGGAGGCCGAGAATGTCCGTGACCCGGCCCTGCAGCGCCTGATACGCTTGGGGATTGCCCCGGCGAATCGTCCGTAAATGATACGAACTACCCTGTACGAGCTTGCCAAACACGGACGCCGGCGCGGTCGACGCCGAGCCATAAAAGCGGTCCACAAGCAAAGGTTGCCCAATTGCCGCATGTTGAATCTCTGCGAGCACTGCAAGTAACCGCCCACACAGATAGGCGAGATCAGGGTTACTCGGATCAAGCGCGACCATCCATTCCTCCTCCAGCAGCGGCTGGTGACTGGCAACGACCAGTTTGAGCAGGGCTGCCTGTGCTTGGCTGACACGACGCTCAAGGCGGATGCGGCGCACGACAACGTGCAGCAGTCGCAGCGGCACCGGCGTGCCGCTCACACATGCATGAAGCAGCTCCTGCACCGTTCCCGGCAGCAATTCCCTCGCCGGATCACGTACAGTCGCAGCCGCGAGAGCCAAGAGACTGAGTGGCGGTGCTTCCTCTCCACGTGGTCCGACGAGCCGTTGCCAGGAAAACCAGGTGATCAGATTGCGCTGGACGTTCCCAACCGTCGTTTCCATCCAGTCACGTACCACCAGACGCGCATTGTTGGCTGACAAGACGACTCCATACCAGGCCGGATCTTCTGTGGGCGCCATTGGGCTTTTGGCCTGCACCGTACCAATTAATTCACGGATCCCAGGCAGGTCGGGTTGTGTTAGCACGGGCTGAATTGTAAATGGATGTGCTGGCCGCGTCCAGGACACCACGACGGCATCACCAAGGAGCATCCAACGGTTAGGATCATCCAAAAGTGCAGTGAGCGCTTGGGTAAAGCGCTCACCACATTCGGCGCAGATCGGATTCGAGAGTGAGGCTTTGAGGCCATAGGACTCATATACCCGATCATTCGCCGACACAAGGACCATACCTGTGGTACGACCGCCGGGAAACTGCTTGAGTCGGGTCTGGAGGCGCTGCAACACAGGGCGCTCTCGGCCGCAAACCAAGCACTGCATAATGGTCGCTGCGGCCCGAGTTGGGTCATTGTAAGCCGCCCAAAAGTCTTGGACCGCTAGCAGATCGATGGGCCACACACCGTCCACAGTCACGCCGATCAACGCGTCGCGATCCAGATCAGCTGGCAGTGCCAGCAGGCCTAGCGGATCATGCGTTAGGAAATAATATATGGCATCGATGGATGCAGCGCTAGTGCCGGTAAAACACTTGTCAAGCAAGGTCAAAAACGCGGCGTGGCGCATGATGGCCCGTTCAAGCGTCCCGCCCGGATGGAGCAGCCCAAACATATACTCGGCTTTATCAACAAGGAGAAATGGGCGGGGTGCGGCCGTCCGCCCGATCTGCGGCACAAAGCGCACCAGACCTCGCTTTCGATCGTTCACCGTGGGGTCGGCCAGATCGATCAGCTGATTGGTTCGCGGGCGGCCCTGCAAGTCGAGGTCGATCAGGTAACGGACCGTCGCCTTACTATACAACATTGGTGGCAGGGCCATGTGTTCATCGGCGAATGCCTTAAGCCGCTGGAGCAACATTATGGCTACCTTTCGCTGAGAACAGCTTGAGGTGGCACGCGGAGCACACCATGCTCGATCTGGGCAGGAAAGAACCGCGGTGTGCCGCGGTTGCTGCCGTCCTGCGCGAAATCGAGGCTATGCAGCATCCAACCTAGATCAGCCGTGTAATCCTGCGGCTCATCGTGGGCCGCCGGCGGCGCAAAGAAAGCGGCACACTCCCTGAGTCCCAGGTAGGGCCGATGAAAGCACGCGCCACTGGCCACACGCCGCCGAAATTGATCACGGTACTTCGCGGGATGGACGTTGACACCCTGGCGCACCTCGACATTGGCCCAAATAATATAGGCAACATTGCACAAGGCCAGCATGTGGCGCGGATCACGATGCTCGCTATCGTCAACGTTGTAGCTACCGTTGATTGAGGGCCAGCCTGTCATGAGCCGTGCGGTGTTGGGAAACGCTTTGCATTCAAGGCGAACCATGCTCACGTATTCAATGGGATTGAGCAACCAGATTGCCTCGATACGCCATTGGAACTCTGGTTTCCATACAATTGCTTCGAGGAGGCCGCGGGCCGCGGAGGGAGTTATTATGGGATAGCTTACGCGCTCGACCTTCAACTCAGGACGGCTGAAGCACGCCAGTGCTCCCCAGACCTTGACCCCGACCGGATGCTGTGATTCAAGGATCATTCCTGCCTCCCCTATTGACTGCTCGCAAGATTACCGTGCCACGCGACCAAAGGTGGACGTTGGGTTCGCAACGCGAGCATGTCGAGCGTCGATTACCTTTCGTCGTTACGAGTTCACCCTTTAATTAATTGCCACAGCTAACCATCAACGAAATAGATGGGCCAAAATATCTCACGTCTCGCCACTGCATACGAAATCTTCGTGCCTACTGCAGCTCGACAGAGAAATCTGGTTAGCCTAAGCTTTAGCAAGCAGTATCCCGACGCTACATTTCCGCTGGCAACGCTTCAATCTTCGTACCTCGCCATGCCGTACCTCGGCTCTGCCCTCGTTTCTGATTAGACCTGTTGCTCCACTGAACGCCACAGCGTCGAGTCATAACTGCCTGCGCAAGCGGCCAACATGGCCACTCGATTAGTTGCAGGAAGTGGCATCAGTCGGTCTGTACCGAAGCTTGACCACGGAAGCGCCCAATTCAACGTGTTATACCATCGTAGCACGTCAAATTGTGCGAGGTAGGAGCCCTACCCGCCACGGCTATTATCGGATTGGTCAAAGTTTAGGTCCTGGCCGGGACGGCAGTCGGGGTGGGTGGCACCATCAAGCTGGTGTAAGCAGTGTCGTTCAATGGCTTCCCAGGTGCATTGGCCGGAAACTGAGCATTGAATTGCCACTAGGCGTGAGGGTAACAGCACTACTGGTTGACACACGTCGTCCTATGCGGTTCGTCGGCCGGCAACAGATTGAGATATCTTTTTGGCATGGCTGAAGCCTGCCGTACCAAACAACGGTTACTGCGCGGCAGGCCGTTTACTGGTTCGTGTTGTTGCTCAGTAGTGGAGTTTTACGTATGCATCACAATGACCCCGCATTCCGTCCATCCCACCAGCACCGCTCAACGATGCTGCACCGTGCCGCCTTGCAACATACCGCAGCATACATTGCCAGGCTCCCGAATCATAGGTCGTGAGCAAACTTGCGGATCACGATATCGTCCTGTTGGTGGACGACCTCGGCATTAAGCTTAATCTTATGCTGGTCCACAACCTGATTCCCGTGCTCTACCATGCCGGAGCCTGTAACTTTGGTATGGAGTTTGAGGCGAGCGTCGATCAGGATGTGTTGGATAACCTTGTCTCGGCCCCTGTGGACGACGAACACGTGGCGCGGCCCTGTATGTTTCGCTACAACGTCGGCAGGGCTGACAACGGGGATGTCAAAATATGACAAGGCAACGCGTACCGGCAGGCGACGCAGATGCTCCACTAGACCGCTTGCAGGTACGCGTCGTCGCGTGCGTATGGACCCAAGCTACTCCCGACCGAGTCCGGGCTCATCCTCCGATGGCTCGGCAATCAAGCCAGCCGCACCAATGGGTGGAACTGGCATGTTAAGGCTGCCGCCCGGCCATGATTGCGCAGGCACTACTACTGAACCGTCCCCACGGTTATCTGTGTCCAAGACTGCGTCCCGATTGAGGTCCGCTCCGACAGCTGCAGAACCAGCAGCCCGCGTGGCGTCAAAGTCCTGGTCTGCTTCGATCTCGTCAACACGCTGAAACAGTGGTTGATCGTTCGTACCGTTGCCTTCCGACTGGTTGCTCATCTTCGCCTCCTTGTTATGCGATGACCACACCAAACTGCAGCAATCGGGGCAGCAGTTTGAACCTACGTTGACTTCAACTGCCGGTGCAGATGGTCACCATTCCTGGTTCACGTCGATGGATCAATGTAAACAGTTCCACCGTCTGGTCGCCGGCTACCTCACAAGCTGGCCTTGTCGCCGGAACATGGTGTCACAGTAGGGCTGTGTTGGTCATGGCCTCTTATGTAAATGTAGCAAGGACTGTACCACACAACATGTGTCCATCAAGGTTGTCTAGACTAAGTGGGGCGTCCCGCTTGTCTCGCCTTGAAGAGCAAGAAGACCCGTGCTCAGAGATAGCCGCTTGCGGTACTAATGCACGGGCCATGTATTGAATGGTTGACAACTTCGGGGACCGCCTTGGTGCCCACCATCGAACGCGGACCGACCGCGCCGGTGTAGGCATAACTCTCCCATCCGTACGGACCAACTCCACTTTCCTGTGTCGACCGCCAATCTCTAGCTCGACCGACGATGTGAGCTTTTTCAGAACGACCCCTGGACCAAGCGCGGTGAGTCGGGACCAGTCGTTCTCCTGCAGGACACTCAACCGTGAAGCAACATACCTAAACTAGACCCTCACATTGCCACCAACCGAAAGAGCCGGGCCGGTTATCATGTTCAGGAACTGCGCAAACACTTACATCAATTGTTTGGCTGGGCCTGTATTTAATAGCTCCACCCGGCATCTTTGTGCGTAGCACTGTTCTGACAGTAGAGCACGTTACCAATCGTATTCAAGTCTTGTGGCATACTACGTCCGCCTGCACCATCACTATGTTCGGCAGTATGCGATCAGCTTGTCATCTAACAGATGTCGGCGTACAAGGTACGAGATAGTACAGAGAAGCGTCGTAGCCAGTACATGAGCACTCGCTTCTGAAAAATCTCCTACCGGGTCGTTTCCCGGAGAATAAGTTCTGCCGCAAGTACTACTCGCTCCGCACCTGTATCACCGCTTAACGCCGCGACCAATAGCTCGCCTGCTATACGACCCTTTTCCATGATTGGTTGACGCACTGTGGAAAGGGCGGGGGAAACCAGCTCAGCTACTGGAATATCATCGTACCCGATCACCTCAAGATCATTGGGGATCTGAATCCCACGCTGACGAGCAGCCCGTAGCACCCCGAGCGCGATCAGGTCACTTGCTGTGAGGATCGCTGTCGGCCGGTAACCTTCATCCAAGGCCTGCGCAAAGCGCTGGGCGCCACCTTCGACCGATCCTTGCGTGGGTAGGAACCAGCTGTCCCGCCATTCCACACCATAGTTAGCAAACGCACGTTGGTATCCCCACGTCCTTCGCGCACCAACACCGTAAAAGATGTTGTCGAGATGCCGATGGGGCATGTCAAATGCCAAAATCAGCACCTCACGATGGCCCTGCTCAAGGAGATGGGCTGCAGCAGCATAAGCACTCTCCTCATCCGCACTATTGACCGATTGCGCTATCTCTGCGTCACCATCCACAATCACGAACGGAATGCCACGTTTGCGGAGGGGCAACACTTCATGGTGCTGTTCGTTGAGCCCTACGATAATAAAACCATCGACCGGAGCCCGCGCAATGGCCAGTTCAAGTGAATTGTTTTGTGGGCTAAGGGTGAGCAAACCGAGGTTGTGTTCGTCACAAACGCTGCCGATGCCCTGCTGCAGGGTAGCAAAGAACGGGTTGGCAAAGATCTCACGCAAGGCCTGCGGCACGATCAGGCCGAGCACCCCGACATGACCTGCGACCAACCCGCGGGACAGCGGGTTCGGCATGTAGCCCATATCACGCGCAACTGCAAGAATGCGTTCCACGGTCGTTGTGCTGAGCCGGGCCGGGCTATTAAACGCGAACGAGACGGCGGTCGGAGAGACGCCAGCCTGACGTGCGATATCATTAATCGTTGCTCTTGGCATAGAGTGCGCGGCTCCCGAATGAACACTATGTCGTTCGTCCTAGCTCCACCACGACATCCTTATTGTATCGAGGACGCGGCACGAAGCCGAAACAAGTGGGATTTTAGCATATGCTGCAAATATCGACGGTTTTTCCGCCTCATCCGCTGTCCGATGAACACGCCGCACCGTAGCACAATCTGGCGGCTGATTCATTCTGGCATCTTTAATCATACCAAAACTTGCACATAAAGGCTATTAGTAAAGGCCTTTACTAATAGCCTTTATGTGTGTATAATATCTCACCAGAGCAGTCGTCCGTAGCGCCGGCATACGGTCTGACCAGCGGATTAGACCGATTAAGGTGCGTCCGAGGCCTGCTGCTGATCGGTGATACAACGCGACGGGCCGCATATGCCGTCGGGTTCGAACGTCCACGACTGCCACATGCGAGGGACACTATGGTTGAAATCAACACCCCAGAATGGGTGAAGCATGCCATCTTCTACCAAATTTTTCCCGACCGATTTGCTCGTAGTGACACATTAGCCAAGCCCACCAATCTAGAGCCGTGGGAAAGCGAGCCGACCACTTACGGCTATAAGGGCGGGGATTTGCTGGGCGTGGTTGAGCGGCTTGATTACCTCCAGGAGCTGGGTGTCACCGCGCTCTACTTCAATCCCATATTCCAGTCGGCCTCGAACCACCGCTATCATACTCACGACTATTACAGGGTCGACCCACTGCTTGGCGGTGACACAGCGTTTGACACACTGCTCGCCGAATGCAAACGGCGCAACATGCGCATCGTACTGGACGGCGTGTTTAACCATGCCAGCCGCGGTTTCTTCCAATTCAATGACGTGCTCGAAAACGGTGCGTCGTCACCCTGGCTTGACTGGTTCACCTTCACCGAACATCCAGCCAACGCCTATGATCATAGCCGCCCTCCTGGCTACCGTGCCTGGGTCGGCCTACATGCATTGCCACAATTCAATGTTGAGCACCCTCAGGTCCGCGAGTACTTGATGCAGGTGGGTGAATATTGGATGCGCAAGGGTATCGACGGATGGCGCCTCGACGTCCCATTTGAGATTAAGGTACCGGGCTTTTGGGCAGAGTTTCGGCAGCGCATCAAAGCAATTAATCCAGATGCCTATATCGTTGGTGAGGTCTGGTGGGACAGCCGCGAATGGTTGCAGGGCGATCAATTTGACGGCGTGATGAACTACCTGTGGACCGAAGCTGCGATCGCCTTCAGTGCTGGAGCTCGTGTCCAGCGTGATCAGGTGGCAGATCGCTCTTATTACCCGTGGCCCGGCATCGACGGCGTTACCTATGCTGACAAAATCGACCGTCTACTGGCGCTGTATCCTTGGCCAATTCAGTTAACCCAACTCAATCTCCTCGACAGCCATGACACCGCTCGCTTCATTACAATCGCTGATGGTGACCGCGCCAGTGTCAAGCTAGGGACACTGCTGATGTTTACATTCCCCGGGGCGCCAAGCATTTACTACGGTGATGAAATTGGTCTCACGGGGGGCAGGCCGGACGCTCTAGCCCGTCGAACATTTCCGTGGGACTATCTTGAGCACTGGGACATGGATCTTCTCGATTTCCATAAACAGGCAATCGCACTCCGCAAGGCCCAGCCGGCCCTTCGCATCGGATCCTATCAGCGTCTGTATGCCGATCCAGACATCTATGTCTTTGCGCGAAGGGATGCCACAACGACACTCATCGTAGCCGTCAACGTGGCCGACAACGAGCGTATCGTGCGGGTTCCCATCACTGGCATAGCAAGCCGAACAAGTCTCCCGGCACTGCTTTTTGGCCAGGGCCGCGTGGTCGCTATGGACGGAACCGGGTTAACTCTGGCACTTGCAGGTCGTAGCGGCATGGTCGTCGACGTGTCATCCGATGCAGGGCTTAATCTCCAGCCATAGCCTTCAGACTATCACCTTCCGAAAAAAACGTCGGACTGCCGGCAGCTTGGGAATACGACTGTATGGTGCTTACCCGCAAATCCCATCGCGACAAAGCCAAGATAAGGTCGAACCTCACCCGAGATAAGGACGTGAACATGGTTATGGGACATCAGCCTGTGCTTCACCAACTGACCCTATCGGCTTTGGCCGCCGCCGACCTCCCAACCTTGATGCTTGAGGCAGCCAGTGTTGTCGCTCAGACGCTTGCCGTGGAGCACTGCGCCATCTGGGAACTGCACTCGGATTGCCGCACCTTAGAGTTCCGTGCAGGCATCGGATGGACAAGTACCACAGCCGGGCACGCACGTGTTGATGAGTGCATTCCGTCGTTGAATATAGGCGATCTTCTGCAGAGCCGGGTCATGAGCCTGGATTGGCGCAATGCAACCACCATCACCCCACCACCCGGCATGCGCAATCATGGAGTCATTGGAAGTCTCTATATCCTACTCCCTGGGCAGCCCAAGCCGTTCGGCATCCTCGAGATTGATGTCGCCACACCGCGCACGTTTAGCGCTGACGATCACCACTTCCTCCATTCGGTCGCCAATCTGTTGGCGCTGGCGATCGCTCACATTCGCGCGAGGCACGAGCTTGCGCAACAGGTCTTGGAGCTGACGGCTGAGAACGCCCGGTTAGGCGTGGTTGCTCACCATACAGCAGTCCGCGAAGAGCGGCAGCGGCTTGCCCGCGATCTGCACGACTCGGTGACGCAGGCGCTCTACAGTGTCACACTGCACGCAAGGGCAGCAACCCGCTTATTAACTGCCGGGGATGTTGCTGGCACGGCTGAGAATTTACACCTGCTGCAGGATACGGCCCAGGAAGTGCTCGACGAGATGCGACTGCTCATTTTCGATCTGCGCCCCCCGTTACTAGAACAGGTCGGACTCGCAGCGGCCCTCCAAGCCCGCCTGAATGCGGTGGAAGGACGGGCTCACCTCGCAACGCAGCTGATCGTGGATCAGGTCAGCAAGCTACCTCCGTACGTCGAGGAAGCACTGTACCGGATTGCCCAGGAGGCGCTCAACAATGCGCTCAAACATGCCCAGGCCCACCACATCCTTGTACACCTGCATCAGTTGCCGTCGGGCCTGAGCCTGGAGATAAGCGATGATGGCGTCGGGTTTGATGTGGCCGCAGCCCGAGACGCAGGTGGCTTCGGGCTTTGTGGCATCGCCGAGCGTGTTTCCCAGCTTGGCGGCAAATATGCATTGCATAGCGCACCTGGCAATGGCACCCATCTACGCGTGGAGATTGCCCTATGAACCAGCCCATTCGTGTTTTAGTCGTTGATGATCACCTTGTCGTTCGTCGCGGCATACGGGCACTGCTGGCGACCGAGCCAGATATACAGGTCGTGGGCGAGGCCTGCAACGGCGCGGAAGCCGTCACTGAGGCTTCTGCCCTCAATCCCGACGTCATTTTGATGGACCTAGTCATGCCCCAAATGGACGGGATCGCGGCGATTGAACACATCCTCGCGAACCAACCAACTGCCCGTATTCTGGTGCTCACCAGCTTCGACGGCGACGATAACGTTTTTCCGGCTATCCGGGCTGGAGCGTTGGGCTACACGTTGAAAGACTTCGGTCCAGAAGAGTTAGTGCGTGCGATCCAACGGGTACACCGTGGCGAGTCTTCGCTCCATCCGGCGGTCGCTCGCCGCGTACTCCAGGAACTCGCCCACCCTTACCTCCGGCCTAATACAGCCGATCCGTTGACAGAGCGCGAAGTCGATGTTCTGCGGCTTGTGGCTCGAGGGGACAGCAACCAGGAAATCTCCACGGCGCTGCGCATCGGCGAAGGTACGGTTCGCGCGCATGTCAGCAACATCCTGAGCAAGCTGCATGTATCAAGCCGGACGCAGGCAGCGCTGTACGCGCTCAGGGAGGGCCTAGCCTTTCTTGACGATAAGCGAACAACCATCTAGCTAGCGGGACGTTATGGAACGGCGAGTCCTATGCTATTTGTTATAGATTGGGACCTGCTTAATGTTTAGCGTTGCCACTTCCGTGTATTCCATTTTATATATAGATATTTTACTATTAAGCTAATGACAGCCGCAGGATTGTCGGGCATGCTTGCACCATCAGTATCCTGTTCATGGTGGTAACACACGGAAGGAACTGTGATGGTGCAGCTAACTCGAGTGCTCATTGCCGACGATAGCGCTCGCGCCCGAGAAGGATTGCGGGCGTTGTTAGCGACGTGGCCAGAAATCGTTGTGGTCGGCGAGGCAGCTAACGGACGAGACGCCGTGAGACAATTGGCGGAATGCCAGCCAGACGCTGTGCTCATGGACTTACACATGCCAGTAATGGATGGTCTGACGGCAATCAAGCAGATCAAGCAACAGTGGCCGGCTATCACTGTTATCGTCCTGACAATGTATGCAGTCGAACAAACCGCAGCTCTAGCTGCCGGGGCCGATGTCTTCCTGGTTAAAGGGGGCGATCCCGAACGATTACGCGTTGCCATTAGTGTGTGTATTACTCATGAGCAGCCGGCTAGTCAGTGATTCGGTGCAGAAATAGGAAGGCTTGGTAGCTCATGCATGGTGATCTGAACATGACCTGTACCGTCGTTGGAAAACTTAAGGCTCGTCGACTGGTGGCGCACGAAATGCTACGCGCACTTGTTCTCTACCATGTGACGAGTAAAACTATCAAAAGGAGGTGCAACGACGCTTGATGGGTAGACAAGGTTGTACTGTACATCCATGGTGGCATCTCATACTCATAGGGGAGTACATCGTAATGAAACTTGTTCGTTTCCTCACATTGGCCGTGCTGCTCGCCTCAATCTTGGTAGCATGTGGTGGTGGTGATGCTGGTACGTCTGGTACTGGCGGTGCTGCCTCGACGGCGCCGGGCGCGGGAGCATCAACCGCCGCTTCGGCTGGAACTGGTACAGAAGCATCAACGGCCGCTTCGACTAGAGCCGGTACCGAGGCATCAGCGGCCGCTTCGACTGGAGCTGGTACCGCAGCGTCACCAGCTGCTTCTGGCGCAGCCTCGACCGCAGCTGGTGGCACTGGCACCACTGCCGCGGCCGACTGTACTCCGAAGGGACCGAAGGCCGATCGCCTTCTCTGGTGGGTTTCGCAGCTTGAGGACGCGCCCGAACACATCGCGCTCAGGGCAATCGCCGACCAGTACACCGCTGCCACGGGAACGCCAATCGAGATCGTGGGCGTGGTTGAGCAATTCAAGGAGAAAATTACGATCGCCGGTCCTGCTGGCGAGGGTCCCGACGTTATCGGCCCAGTTGCGCACGACTGGCTCGGCGAGTTCCAGCTGACCAACGTGGCGTCCGTAATACCCGAGCTCCAGAACCAGGACGACTTCCTCCCGCAAGTGGTGCAAGCGGTAACGGTCAACAATCAACTGTATGGCGTACCGCTGTGGCTTGAGACGGTTGCACTTATCTACAACAAGGACATGGTGCAAAACCCGCCCAAGACGTGGGACGAATTTGCCTCCACCGCGAACGAGCTGACCAAGGACGGAAAGTACGGGTTCGCCTTCCCACTGCTTGAACAGTACCATGAGGGCGGAATCTTGCACGGCATGGGCGGCTACATCTTCAAGCAGGCCAATGGTACCTATGATGTTAGCGATATCGGCTTGAACAATGAGGGGGCCGTCGCGGCCTTCAAGCTGCTCCGCGACATGTACCACCAGCAGCAGCCCCAGATGCCCGAAGTGGTGATTGACCGCGCCAATATGCATGCCGTTACCTCAGGTATGATGGACGCGGGCGAGGTTGCGATGACGATTGATGGACCATGGCGTGAGTCATCATTGACGACCGCAGGCATTAACTACGGTGTGGCGCCAATCCCAACGTTGCCCAATGGTGAACCAGCCAGCCCGTTCGTAGGCGTCCAGGCGCTTGCCGTTGGTGAGCAGAGCGAGAACAAAGAAGCTGCGCTCGACTTAGTCAACTTCGTGACCTGCACCAATTCGGTAGCCTCGATGCAGGCGGGCTTTAACCGGCCACCGGCGCGCCTCAGTGCAGCGCAGGCCCCGGAGGTAGCGGCGAAACCTAACGTCAGTGTTTGGCTGCAGCAGGCGGAGACGGGTGTGCCAATGCCGAACCACCCAGCGATGAGCCAGGTGTGGAAGCCATGGGGTGACGCGGTCGATGCGATCATTGCCGGGAACGCGCCTGACGATCAAATCCAGCCACTGCTTGACAATGCAGTGCAGCAGGTCAAGGACGCTATCCAAAAAACACAGTAAGTGTTGCGTTGATGGACGGAGGTGCACGAAAGCTGGTGCACCTCCCCCTTTCGGGAGGTAAGCTATGGCGGTTAACACTGCTCCAACACCGACTCGGCCACTGAATCCGACTGGTGCACCGAAGCGTCCGCGCAACTATCAGCCTTTGGCCTGGCTTTACCTGGCGCCGGTGTTGATTTCCACCTTCGTACTCACTGTCCTTCCATTCTTGTACACGTTCTATATCGCGTTTACGAACTATAGTCTGTTTCATTATAACGAGTTCGAGTGGGTTGGCTTTGAGAACTTTCGTGAGATCTTCTCCGCCGGTAGCGGCTTCTTGCCAGTGATGGGCTGGACGGTCACATGGATGATCCTTGCCACCGCGTTCAACATTATCTCGGGGATGCTCCTGGCGATGATGTTGAGTCATCCCCGGCTCCGCGAGCGCACGGTGTACCGGACACTCCTGATCATCCCTTGGGCGCTGCCGTTCATTCTGACCGTGCAGGTCTGGGCCGGTATTCTCAATAACCAGGGGCCCCTGAATCAGATCTTGGGCATGGTCGGAATCCCCACAGTTAAGTGGCTCCAGGGCATTACCTCGGCGCGGGCTTCACTGCTGATGATGAATCTCTGGCTGAGTTATCCCTTCTTTATGACCATCTGCCTGGCGGCGTTGACAGCTATCCCGCGCGAGCTCTACGAAGCTGCCGATATTGACGGGGCTAGCGGCTGGGCCCGCTTTCGTTACATCACCTACCCGTTCATGCTTTCGGCACTTACGCCGCTGCTGATTATGCAGCTGTCGTTCCAATTCGGTAACGCGGGTGTTATCGTCCTGTTGACCAACGGGCTGCCGCTCGCCTACCCTGGATCCCAGTACGGGGCGACCGATACGCTGGCAACCTTCGCCTATAAGCTGGTCTATAGCCTGCGCGATTACGGCTTAGCAGCAGCCTACAGCATTATCATCTTTATCGTGATCTCCGGTTTGACCATCACGAACTCGCTTGTAACCGGTGCATTCAGTGAGGCAGACTAATGGCTACTCGATTAGGACCAACCAGTGCGGGGCCAACCCGTGCGTCGGCCTTAGTATCGTACAGGACACGACAGACCGTCGAGGTCTGGATTCTCCGTATCATCCTGATCGCGCTCGTGCTGGTGTCGCTCTTCCCCACGATTTATGTGGTGCTCTATTCGCTTAAGGGCGGCAGCCCTAGCCTATACAGCTCGACGCTCATTCCGCAGCGGTTAACCCTGGATAACTACGCCAAGCTGCTGCGCGGGCAGTTCCCGATCTGGGTCCGCAATAGCCTGGTGTTGGGCGCTGGTGTCGCGCTGATCCAAGTTTCGCTGGCGACTTTTGCGGCTTATGCCTTTTCGCGCCTGCGCTTTCCCGGCCGCAAATTCGGCATCCTCGGGCTGCTAATTCTTCAGACGCTGCCGGTCTTCGCGGCCATCGTGGCAATCTTCCGCGTCTTCTCGGTGCTGGGTCTGCTTAACACGCTGACCGGCGTGATCATCCTATTGGGTCTGGGGGGCAGCGCCGGCGGAGTCTGGCTGTTGAAAAACTTTATGGACAGCGTCCCGCGTGATCTTGACGAAGCAGCGTACATGGACGGCGCAACTGTCTGGCAAACTTTCAGGCGTGTGCTGTTACCGCTGGTTGTTCCCATGTTGGTCGTGCAGGTGATCACAACGTTTATCGGCGTGTACAACGAATATATCATGGTGAGCATTCTGCTATCCGATCCGCAGAAATATCCGCTTGGCATTGGCGTGCGAAGTTTCTCGGCCGGGTTTGCCACCAACTGGACAACTTTCTGCGCTGCAGCGACACTTGGTTCGTTCCCGTTCTTGATCCTGTTCTTCGTTTCCCAGCGCTTCCTGGTGGAAGGCTTGATGAGGGGTGCGATCAAAGGCTAGCGGCGATGTGTATCATGAATACGGAGATCTGGGTGACCCCGAAGGCCGCGTAGCACTCCACGCGCGGCCTTTTTGTGGAAAGATACTGTACAGGCCGGGACCCGGAAGTCGCGCCCACTCGTCCCCCAGCATGGCAAGGCCAAACCGACATTCGATTAGTCGTGACTCAACAGAATTCAGCGTCCGGGGCGTTTATGAAGGATGAAAAACTGCCGAAGAGCCAGCTTGATCGGTGGTGGTCACTGCGACTCAATCCGGGTGACCTCGCAGGCGCCGGCTTTGAAGGCCGTGAGGCGGGTGACGAAGCTAATGCGCGCGACCTGCTGTATGTCCAAAACGCATTCGCGACGCTCTCCGCGCCGCGCCAGCTGCTTTGGTACGGCGCGCGGGCCGGCCTGCAGGCCGGTTCTACGTTTGTGGCAGTCTTCGGGATCGTGATGGTTGCGATCATGGCGGCGGCTTATAGTGTTGACCAAGGCCAGTTTGCTACCTTGTACGGCGACACGCCTCTGGTGGGAACGGTGCTGGAGCCGCTCTGGCCGCTGCTTCTTTCGATGGTCGCCATCCCGTTTTATGGCGTCGTCGGCGCGGCGGCTGCGCTTGCCTTAGGTGCCGAGAACCGGTGGCGCCGCGCGCTACACCACTACTTCGAGCCCATCCGGCCACGCCTAGACCAGGCTACGTTTGTTGGGGGCACGGCTGCCCTGCTAGTGTACGCACTGGCAGCGCTGGGGGTGATTGGGCCGGAAAGTGACCCATTCGGTCTGTTCGTGCTGATTGGGGGCGCCGGTGGACTCATCGGGCTGCCGGTCCATGCCGTGTGGCGCACCTGCTATTTGCGGCTCATTCGCGAACGGGGCACCGCATCTCTCGACGAGATCAGCGCACATATTCGGCGGCAATCTGAGCCCACTACCGCCCGAGGTATCGACCGCGGCCGAAAGTGAGATTTGAAATGCGCAGTATTCCAGTCCGCCGGCAAGCACTCTGCCTTGTGCTCTTCGTGACCGGTCTGGTGTTAGCCAGCTGCGGCAGCGGCAATGAGCAAGCTAGCACCAGTCAGGCTGCGCTCACATCGCCCGCGATCACGGTTTCTGCGACAACACCTGGTTCAGCTGTTGCCGGCTCCGAGGCCACAAGCACTTCCGCTGCGGCAGCTGGAAGCACCGCGACTGTCCTCGCTGAGGCGGAAGCATCCCCGGCTGCAGATCTTCCCACGGCGGCACCCACGATTACCGCGGCGCCAACCGCTACTCCGTTTGCTCTGCAGTCTGGTTGGTGGGATAACGCTGTCTGCTACGAGGTCTTTGTTCGGTCGTTTTATGACAGCAACGGCGACGGGGTTGGTGACCTTAATGGGCTGATCCAGAAGCTGGACTACATCAACGACGGCGATCCAAATGTCCAGAACGATCTTGGCGCCAACTGCATCTGGCTGATGCCAATCGCCGAGTCTCCGAGCTACCATGGCTATGATGTGGTTGACTACTACAGTGTGGATAAGGAGTACGGCACAAACGACGACTTCAAGCGGCTGGTCGCGGAGGCGCACAAGCGTGGCATCAAAGTGATTCTCGATCTTGTACTCAACCACACCTCGGACAAGCATCCGTGGTTTCAAGAGGCACTTAACGATCCTGCTTCGCCACGCCGCGACTGGTACTTATGGTCCGCTGATGATCCCGGATACAAGGGTCCGTGGGGCGACGTCGCCTGGCATCAATCTCCTGCGCGGGACGAGTTCTACTACGGGATTTTTTGGAGCGGCATGCCCGATCTGAACTACCGCAACGCACAGGTGACGGAGGAGGCGCACAATATAAGTGCATTCTGGTTGAACGAACTGGGCGCGGACGGCTTTCGGCTTGACGCGATCAAGCATTTGATCGAGAACGGACGGATTCAAGAGCATACGCGTGAAACCCATGCCTGGCTCCGGCAGTACCGGGCCTTTCTCCAGCAGACGAAGCCCGATGTTTTTACAATTGGCGAAATTTTTGATGCGACCTCGGCAACGCTTGCGCCCTACTATCCGGATCAGCTCGATACCTATTTCCAATTTGATGTCGGCAATAAACTTATCGCGGCCGCAAACTTTGGCAGCGCTGGACAATTTACCTCCGCCCTGACGGATGCCAACGCTAAGCTCCCATTCCAGCGCTGGGCGCCCTTTTTGACGAACCATGATCAACCCCGGGTTATGAACTCGTTCGGCGGCAATGTTGAAGAAGCGAAGATTGCGGCGACAGGGTTGTTGACCTTGCCCGGCCTCCCATTTATGTACTATGGCGAAGAGATCGGCATGGTCGGCACCAAGCCGGATGAGAATATACGCACGCCGATGCAATGGTCGGGAGATCGGCAGGGTTTTACCAGTGGTCAGCCGTGGCGGGCATTTCAGTCGGACTTCACGCGGGTAAACGTCGCGATCCAGAATGACGATCCAGCATCGCTGCTCAACCTGTATCGGCGGTTGATCCATTTGCACACGTCCGAACCGGCGCTTGGTCATGGCAGCTTTACGGCGGCTAAAGCGAGCAACGCGGGTGTTTCGGCTTTTCTACGACAGGCAGGCGAGGACGCGCTGCTGGTCGTGCTCAATTTTGGTCAGAGGCCAGCTGAGAACGTTGCCATTTCCGTTGAGCAGAGCGAACTGGCAGCCGGTACGTACAATGCTCGGCCTTTACTTGGTGATGCTCGGGGAGCGCCACTGACGGTGGGCGAGGGCGGCGCGCTTACCGACTATGTACCGCTGCCGTCGTTGGCGCCGAAAACAGGATACATCTTTAAGCTGGAGCAGTAAGGATGCAGGAGCGGATGTGTGCGGCTTCGTGTTGAACTCGGTTATCGCAGCAGCATGCCTTGCTTGGTTAATCGACCACGCAACCTTGCTAGTCATACTGGCGCCTTCGCCAGTATGGAACCCGATGTACGACCAACGGCAGGCTTGCCGCTTAACGTGCCTAGTTGATGGACGCGCTGCGTCTTCACTTAGGGTCGGTCTTGGGGTCTTGTCAGTTCACAAAGTCAGGCCGAGCGACGTTGGGGATCCTGACGGTGAGGTAGTGTCTTGGCCAGCAGCCGCTTGTGCTGGAATTATGGCCAAGAGCATCGTTGTACTATCGCCTGACCGGGTGGGGCACCCGCTAACATATGTGCTTCGAAGCGGCCATGCTCATCGGGGTCGACCATCAACCATTTCTACGGCAACGCGGTCTGTCCGTCATTCCATCTGAGCAAGACACCAACGAGGGCTGGGAGGAATCAGGTTTGAAGGAGGAGCATACCGTGGATCAGGTTAACACACCCGAATGGGTGAAGCACGCCATTTTCTATCAGATCTTTCCCGATCGTTTCGCCCAGAGCGATCGCGTGCCGAAGCCTAATAACCTCGAAACATGGGATAGTCCGCCAACGACGTATGGATATAAGGGCGGGGATCTTCTGGGCGTCACGGAGCGGCTCGACTATCTCCAGGATCTGGGCGTCACAGCATTGTACTTCAACCCGATCTTCCAGTCGGCGTCGAACCACCGCTACCACACGCACGATTATTATCAGGTTGATCCATTGCTCGGCGGCAACGCGGCATTCGATGCCTTGCTCACGGAGTGCAAACGGCGCGGTCTGCGCGTGGTGCTCGATGGTGTTTTTAACCATGCCAGTCGTGGGTTTTTTCAGTTCAACGATATTCTTGAAAATGGTGCCGCGTCGCCCTGGATCGATTGGTTTTATGTCAATGATTCGCAGGGTGAACACCCAATCAATGCGTATGACGTGAAGCGAGCCCCAGGTTATCGAGCATGGTGGGGACTGCACGCTCTCCCCAAGTTCAACACAGAAAACTCGCAGGTCCGCGAATACCTGATGCAGGTGGGCGAATACTGGGCCCGCAAAGGCATCGATGGTTGGCGACTGGACGTGGCCAATGAAATTACAACACCCGGATTCTGGCAGGAGTTCCGCCAACGCGTCAAAGCGATCAACCCTGACGCTTACATTGTGGCAGAGATCTGGGAAGAAAGCCCGCAGTGGCTCCGGGGTGATCAGTTCGACGCCGTCATGAACTATCCCTTGACCGAAGCGCTGATTTCGTTTGTCGTCGGCAAACGGCTGCGGCGTGAGTTCGTGGAGTCAAAGGGCTACCACCCGGTAGCCGGCATCACCGGTGGGCAGTTTGCCGAGAAAGTTGATCGCCTCCTGAGCCTGTACCCATGGCCGATCACGCTTGCACAGCTTAATTTGCTTGATAGCCACGATACAGCGCGCTTCAGCTCCATCGCTGACGATGACGCAACGAGCGTTCGCCTGGCAACCCTGCTGCTGTTCACGTTGCCAGGCGCGCCGAGCATCTATTACGGCGATGAGATTGGCATCACCGGTGGCGGCTCGGACGCTCTAGCGCGAAAAACATTTCCGTGGAAGCAGCACCAGTCGTGGAATCACCAGCTGCATACGTTCCATCAACAGATGATTGCATTACGGAAGGCACATGCCGCACTCCGTATCGGTACGTTCCAGCGGCTTTACGCTGACACCAACCGGTATGCGTTCGCACGCACGCTCGCCAACGAGACATTCGTCATTGCGGTCAATGTTGGCCAAGAGCCAGGCACGCTCCGTCTACCACTGCCGGGCCTGGGCGAAGGAACAACAGCGCCACGTGTCGTGTTTGGTACAGTGACAGCCACGGATGTTACGAATACCACCACGACACTTGAACTGCCGGCCCGGACTGGTGCCGTCCTTGATCTATCGGTTCGCTAACAGCGGCATGGGCGCGGCCTGCCGCCCGTTTGTTGTGCGGGCAACACGACGGAGCGGCAGGTTGGCCTCGCTGAGTACCAGGTGGTGAGTGACAATCGCAAATCTACAATCGTATGAGCGCACCGGTGGTAATCAATAATCGATATATTGCAGAGGACGACCGATGAGGAGATTCTGGGGAGGCCGCTCGTACGGCATTATGACGGGGACCCATCATAACCCGATGACATGGCAGGTGCTGGAGTCAATGCTTGATCGACACCATGCTCTGACATCCGAGGCAATGCTCGTCTGCGGCTGGGTGCTTACCTCGTGCTGGTATCGGCCAGGCACAGAACGTGACTAACAGTCAAGGCCAGCTTCTCCACTAAGCCGGAAAGATGCTTTGCACAAGTCAGGAACATATGACACATAACCTAACCAACGTCACGCAGGATTTTATTTTTGGCACGATGGCAACGGACACGCTCCGGCTTGCAGCCTTGCAGGCTGAGGGACGCGGCCTGCACCACGGTAATAACGTCGTGCCCAGTGATCCTGAGCCAGGCCAATCGGTTACGCTGACCGTTAGTGCCGGGACAGGCGTGAGTGCAGACGAAGTCGTCGCGTACTACACCGTGGATGGGAGTGTACCGTCAACGCAAGCCATGAGCATTGCGCTTGAAGGTGGCAATGTGGTGTGGGACACGCTGCTCTGGGGTTATCGCTACGAGTGGCATGGTTCGCTTCCAGCGCAGCTGGACGGAACGCACGTGCGGTATCGCATTGTGGCCCGCGCAAGGAACGGTGCAGAGGTTTGGGCAGATCCCGATTCCGTTACAGGCGAACCGGCAACGTTCGCGTACCACGTCGATCACCAACGCGTGCCGGATTGGGTCCGTGAAGCAGTCATTTACCATATCTTCGTCGATCGCTTTTACCCGGGTGCTGGTCGAGCCTGGCACAACGTGCCGACGCTGAACGATTTCTGGGGCGGCACGCTCCGCGGCGTGATCGAGCAATTGCCGTATCTTCAAGCATTGGGCGTTAACTGCCTGTGGCTGTCGCCAATTTTTCCATCACTAACCCATCATGGCTATGACGGGACTGATTACCACCAGGTCGAGCCTCGACTGGGCACAGACGATGATTTGCGGGAACTATTCGTGGCCGCGCATGCGTGTGGCATGCGTGTACTGCTCGACTACGTTGCCAATCACGTTTCAAACGAGCATCCAGCGTTTGTGCGCGCGCTACGAGATGAGGCAGCACCTGAGCATAGCTGGTTCAGCTTCGATCAGTCGGAGCTGGGCTACCGCTCGTTTTTTGGCGTTGCCACTATGCCGCAGCTTAACAACGAGGATCCAGCCGCGCGCAACCACATCATCGGTGCGGCAAAGTATTGGCTTGAACAGGGAGCAGATGGCTTTCGGCTAGACTACGCCAATGGCCCGTCACACGGCTTCTGGACGCAGTTTCGCGCAGAAACGCGGGCCGTCAAAGCCGATTCGTTCACGGTCGGCGAGGTCGTTGAGACAGCCGAGCTGCAACGCTCATATGCCGGACGGCTTGACGGCGTGCTCGATTTCTTGTTGCTGCAACATATGCGTGCATTCTTCGCGTTCGACACCATTGATGCCAGCGCGTTCGATCACTTTTTGCGGCGGCACCTGGCCTACTTCCCCGCTGATTTCGTTCTGCCGTCGTTCCTCGATAACCACGACATGAACCGCTTCTTGTGGATCGTGCAAGGGGATGTACGCCGGCTTAAGTTGGCGGCGCTCTGCCAGTTTACGCTGCCGCACACGCCGATTATCTATTACGGCACCGAGGTGGGTCTGAGCCAACGACATGATCTTGAATATCCCGACGGGTCACGGCGCATGGAAGAGTCGCGGCTGCCCATGCCATGGGCCGCCGAGCAGGACGGAGAACTCCGGGCATTTTACACACAGTTGATCTTGTTGCGGCGACAACATACGGATGTATGGCGCGGTCAGCGGCATGTGGTGGCCTTGGACGATCCTGGCTTGTACGTGGTGGCCATTACGGGAGCTTTGTCGACAGTGATTGTTGCACTGAATCGTAGCCCGGTCATTCAGCACGTCAATCTGCCAGTAGCTGCCCGCATCGGGCTTACCACGGCGCCTGACGTGCAGCTGAGGGGGCAGATGCTGGTGTTGCCACCGATGGCTGGTGCGCTCCTGGAGCAGTCCCTATGACCGGCGAGCCGCAATCGATACCCGCCGAGTGGGCCCAGGTGGTGGATCGCGTTGTTGCGGTGCTGGTCGACATGCCGCATGTCGTCGGCGTATCTCTGGGCGGTTCAACTGGTACTGGCTTGGCTGATGCCAGCTCGGATCTTGATCTTCATGTGTACTGGCGGCCTCCGTTAATGACGCCCGAGGAACGGGCGTCGCGGCTGTCCCAGATTGGCGATGTCGGCAGCGTACGCGTAGATGTGCGAAGCTGGGGCCTGGAAGATCATGTCGGAGTTAGTGGACGCTTGGTTGAACTCATCTATCAGCATTTTGACGATCTGTGGGGCCATGTTGAGCAGGCGTACACCAGCGCTTTACAGGATGAGGGCTACACGACCGCGCAATTGCATTCGGTCGCCAACGGTCGTCTGTTGTACGATCCGAGCGGTACGCTCTTGGCATTGCGCAAACGCTTGCACACCGAGTTTCCAGAAGCAACTCGCCAGCATCTCCTGCGTTACCATCCTGCGCTCCTTCGTATGTATGTGAATCACATCGGCCGTGCGCAGGGGCGAGGTGACCTTCTGTTCGTGCAGCATAGGCGTTACACCGTCCAGATGCTCTTTTTCAATCTGCTGTTCGCACTCAACCGGATCTACCATCCTGGCGAAAAGCGTCTTGTTCAGCATCTCCAGCGCTGCGTGCTCCAACCGCACGACTGCACTGCGCGGTGGCTTCACACAACAACCCTGGCGGCCAATGACTCCGCACTGGCAGATGCGCTGGGCCAGCTGGTAGCCGATCTGACGACGTTGATTGAACAGGATGGTAGCGTTGAGGTGGCCGACTACCTATACTAAACAGGCGAACCCATGTTGGAACCACGGGTGGAGCGCCCTACCCAAGGCCGGGACAACACTTTTTATGCACAGCATGAGGGGCTGGAACGTGTTCTTAGAAGAAAAGGAGAGCTAACGCATGTATGCTCGACGCCCGAGCGGCATCCTGCTCCATCCAACGTCGCTGCCCGGTCCTGGAGGAATCGGCGATCTTGGCGAGGCAGCCTATCGCTTCATCGACTGGTTGGCGGCGGCGAAACAGCGCCGCTGGCAAATCATGCCGCTCGGGCCGACGAGCTACGGTGACTCCCCCTATGCAAGTTTGTCAGCACTAGCCGGCAACCCGCTGCTGATTTCGCTCGACCAACTCGTACACGATGGCCTGCTAGCCGCGACTGCCCTTGATACGCCCCCTGCTTTTCCGCCAGATCATGTTGATTTCGGCGCTGTCATCCCGTGGAAGATGCAGCTGTTGCAGCAAGCTTTCACGCAGTTCTCAACGATTACAGAAGGCGAATCACGGGTCGCTTTCGACCTGTTTTGCAGTGCCCAGAGACACTGGCTGGAGACCTACGCCTTGTTTGCGGCGCTTAAAGAAGCGCATGGAGGTACTCCGTGGAACCAATGGGATCCGGCCATTGCGCAACGCCGCGCAAGCGCCCTGCACGAGTGGCAGATGCGCCTTACAGACCGGGTCCAGTTTCAGCAGTTTCTGCAATGGCAGTTCTTCAAGCAATGGAACGACCTCAAACGCTACGCCAATGGGCATGATATTCAAATCATCGGTGACATCCCGATCTTTGTCGCGTATGACAGCGCCGATGTGTGGGCTAACCCGGACCTGTTTTACCTGGATGGGGATGGCAATCCAACCGTCGTTGCCGGGGTCCCGCCGGATTATTTTAGCCAAACCGGGCAGCGTTGGGGGAATCCTTTGTATCGCTGGGACGAACTGGCTGCACGCAACTATGACTGGTGGGTTAAGCGCTTTCGCATGATGCTTACCCTCGTCGACCTTGTACGCATTGACCATTTCCGAGGCTTCGCGGCCTACTGGGAAGTACCAGCCTCCGAAGAGACGGCGCTCAACGGTCGCTGGGTACCAGGACCCGGTGCAGCCTTGTTTGAAGCAGTGCGTGAACAGCTGGGAGACGTCCCGATTATTGCCGAGGATCTAGGGCTGATAACCACTGACGTGGAAACCCTGCGAGTGAGCCTGGGCTATCCCGGGATGGCCGTACTCCAATTTGCGTGGGGGGGTGATGCTGCCAATATCTACCTCCCGCACAATCACACGCGCAACCTGGTGCTCTACACCGGTACGCACGACAATGATACAACGATTGGCTGGTGGCACGGCCTGGACGGGCCGACGCGCGGCCACATCCAACAGTATCTCGGGATACACGGCGAGGACATTGCCTGGGACTTGATGCGGGCAGCGTTAAGGTCGGTCGCCGACACGGCGATCATACCGATGCAGGATGTGCTCCGCCTGGGTCGGGAAGCACGGATGAACCTGCCGGGGCGTCCAATGGGTAACCGGGGCTGGCGCTTGCTGCCTGATCAGTTAACCAGCGAAGTAGCTCAACAGCTCGGCAGACTCACAAGTCTGTACGGCCGTGAGCGGTTGGCTGTCGCTGAACACCGCGACATGATTTAACGGCCTCGCCGTAAGGACGATCCAGGATGCAACCACCCGCCTTTCTTTTGTCTGTCCATCACGATGGCTCGGCCCGCTATGTGTCCAATCCATACCCGGCGCTGGACGAAACGGTCACATTGCGCGTTCGAACGGGAAAGGATGCACCGATCCGCGCGATCCTCATGCGTACCGTTCCTGATGGTGAGCAGCATTTCACCCAACTCAAGGTCGTGTCACAGGACCAAGCCTGCCAGTGGTGGCAGGTTGAGCTTTCCGTTGCAATGCCGGTTGTCAGCTATCGCTTCGTACTGGTGACCGACCAGGGTCCCTGGACCTACAACGCCGCCGGTCTCCATCCGTTCCAGCCGACAGATTACAACGACTTTCGGCTCGTTGCCGATTACGCCGCCCCGCGCTGGGCTAATACGAGTGTCTTTTACCAAATTTTCCCTGACCGTTTCGCGGACGGCGATCCGAGCAACAATCTGCAACCAGGCGAACAGGTGGCTGGCAATTACGCGGCAGAGGCCCGCGCTTGGGACGAGCCGCCCAGCCGTACCAACGGAAGCTTCCAGTTCTATGGCGGCGACCTGCCGGGAATTGTGCAGCGTCTGCCCTACCTGCAAGATTTGGGCATCAACGCGCTTTACCTCAACCCAATCTTTCGTGCCCCCAGCGTCCACAAGTACGACGTGAGCGACTTCGAGCAGGTTGACCCGCACTTCGGCGGCAACACGGCACTCGCCGCCTTGCGGCAGGCGCTGAATGTACACGGGATGCGCCTGATGCTCGACATCGTGCCCAACCATTGTGGCGTGACGCACCCCTGGTTTCAGGACGCGCTGGCGGATCCTAACAGCGAGTGGGGTGATTGTTTTATCTTCACGCGACATCCCGACTATGTGTCCTGGCTGGGCGTGCCGACGTTGCCGAAGCTTAACTATCGCAGTCAGGCACTCCGTGAGTATATGTATGCCGGCCAGGACAGCATCTTTCGCCGTTGGCTTCGCCCACCGTATAGTATCGATGGATGGCGCGTCGACGTCGCCAATATGTTGGGGCAATACCGGGCAACGCGACTGAACGCCGACGTGACGCGTGGTATTCGGGCAGCGGTGAAGGCAGAAAACACCGAGGCGTACCTGCTGGCAGAAAACTTCTTTGACGCGACCGGGCAGCTCCAAGGCGACCAATACGACGCGAACATGAATTACCGTGGCTTCACCGTTCCCGTCTGGGAATGGCTCAACGAGCAGCGCATCCGGCATCCCAGCATCACCGAGGAATTTCTGATGCCGACACGCTTAAGCACCTACGGGCTGACCCACGCGTGGCAAACATTCCGAGCGCCGATCCCATGGGTGATTATGCTGCAGCAATTTACGTTGATCGACAGCCATGATACGGCCCGCATCCGGAGCTTGGTAGGCGGCAACGAACGTTTGCATCGGCTGGCTGCGGTGCTGCAGTTTACCTATCCGGGCATCCCCTGCATCTTCTACGGTGACGAGGTTGGCCTTGAAGGTAGCGATGCCACCTCCGCACGACGGACGATGCCCTGGAACGAGGCGGAGTGGGATCACCATCTCCGTGCGTTCTACCGCCAATTAATATCCCTCCGTCGGTCGTCATCGGCACTAGCAACAGGCGGCTTTCAGATGCTCTACGGGGACGAAGATACGATTGCCTTCCTTCGGGATGCGGAGGACGAGCAACTGGTTGTCGTCGGCTACCGCGGTGAACAGGAACGCTCAGCCGGTTCCCTCCCCGTGGCTCATGGCGCAATCGCGGACGGTACCCATTGTCGGGAACTGTTGACGGGCGTGGAGGCAGTCGTGCAAGACGGCCACCTCCCCCTTCCAGCCATGCTTCAGGGACCGGCGATCTGGCATATGACCAATGTTACGTAAGCGTGGGGTAGGGAACATGGCTCGGGACAGTGTCTGTGACCTGCACGCGACCAAAGCACCGCAGTGCCGTCGTGGAACGAGATAGCGCTGCGTCCCCTATGCGCAGGTGTTCAACACCTGCACGAAAATTGTCTGTTGCAACTAGATTTGCAGCCAGGTGTTGTTCTCTGTGAGGACGCACGGAGGAGAGGATATGGGTACGTCTGAGTTAAGCCGGTATCAACCGACGCCGTATGTTACGATCGCGCATCCGGAGTGGAGCAAGAACGCTACGATTTATCAAATCAATACGCGCCAATTTACTGAGGAAGGCACCTTCAGGGCAGCAGAACAACATTTGCCCAGACTTAAGGAATTGGGTGCGGTTATTGTATGGTTATGGCCTGTTCACGAAATCGGGGTCAAGCATCGCAAAGGTAGCTTAGGTAGCCCATACGCAGTCAAAGATTATTACAGCATCAATCCCGAGTTTGGAAGCCTGGATGATCTCAAGCACTTTGTGTGTGTAGCGCATGAACTTGGGATGTATGTGATCCTCGACTGGGTCGCAAATCATACGGCCTGGGACAATGTCCTGGTCGACGAGCATCCCGAATGGTACGCTCGCGATTGGAAAGGTAATTTCCGCCCGACGCCCTGGTGGGACTGGTCCGACATTATCGACCTCGACTACAATCAGCCCGGGCTTCGCAAATACATGACAGATGCCCTGAAATACTGGGTCACCGAAGCAGATATTGATGGATACCGGTGTGATGTCGCTGGTTTTGTTCCCACTGATTTTTGGAACAATGTGCGGAAAGAACTCGATGCGATTAAGCCGGTCTTTATGCTCGCCGAATGGGAGTCCCGTGATTTGTATGCAGAAGCATTTGATATGTGTTATGCCTGGAGTTGGTACGACGCGGTCCATAACATCGCGATGGGTAAAGCAGATGTGTTTAGCCTATTTGTGTATTACTCATGGAACGAGAAAGCATACCCCCATGATTCTATGCGGATGACGTTTGTGAGCAACCATGACAAAAACGCTGCTGAAGGCACCGAATTTGAGCAGTTTGGGGCGGGCGTGGAAGCCGCAATTGTGTTATCTGTGGTAGGCGAAGGAATGCCGTTAATCTACAATGGACAAGAAGCCGGCAACCCGCGACGGCTTGCCTTCTTTGAGAAAGATCCGATCGTATGGCAAGCGCACGCGATGGGTGACCTGTACCAAAGGCTGTTTGCGCTCAAGAAACAGAATACTGCCCTGTGGAATGGTAAGTGGGGAGCAACCATGATCCAGGTGCCCAATAATCATCCCACCAACGTATTTAGCTTTGTGCGCCTGAATGAGCACGACAGGGTCTTTGCCGTATTTAATTTTTCGGATCGACCACACAATGTAACCTTCAATGAACACCTGCATCACGGGCGATACACCGATTATTTTCGCAATGAATGTGTTGAATTAGATAATGCAACTGAATTAACATTAAAAGCCTGGGATTATCAGGTGTTTATCCAATAGACCGTATCGTGATTAGAGAGAACCATAATTCCAGGGACGATGACGT
>JADDQE010000018.1 GCA_016781525.1 bacterium
TGAAACACCTTTCTTCGCGCTTGTGGCCTACTTGAGGCTTGCCGACCTCAGTAGGCCACAAACATGTGTTGCAACTACTGCCAACGCTAACCTCAGCAAGTCACATCCGCATAGGGGCAATCTTCGACGAGACGCTCGTGCCGGATAGTGGTGATAGCCTTCCGCGGCGCTGCGGCATCGATCCTTCCACCTTCAAGAAGTGCTGCGTGCGCCTGCTGTAGCAGCCAATCAAAGAAATCGGCCAGATTGAGAAAGCCGAGCAGCGCGATCAGAAAGACGGTGAATGGGAAGATCGAGAAAAGTACCTGGTACGCCAGTGCCGCGGCGTACGTCAGCATCTTATCGTCGATAAATTTCTTCACCGAATGCTTTATAACCGTCCACAATCCTAATCCTCGGAGGCCTGGAACATTCAAAGCTGCCTCCTTGTCGTATTGTCGGCCCTTCGATGGCCTGCCCATGCTTCCAGGTGAAAGCGATCCCAGGAGCGCTAAGCCCGGCTTCACAGAAAAATGCGGCTGGAAGCTGCGGCACTTTAGTGCCAGCAGAGGAAAGCCGCCCTCCATCATACGTTGTGACCGTACCTGACACAACAGACTGATAGACTGGTGATGCGTTAGGCACTCGTGAGGTACGCACGAGTTAACGGTTTCGCACCTTTCTAACTTGCGGTTGCTGGTTGCGGCAAGTACGATCCGTTGCCGCGTAAAACCGTGACGGGCCGTACTACTTCGGCCACTGTCAGCAGGCCGATGGTCCTCCGTCGTGATACGTCTGTGGTGTCAACGTGTCGAAGCATACGTTTCTCCGTCAGACTCGTGCTTCAACGAGTGCTACGAAACCTGGAAGGACAAGCTACCGGTCTTTAGACCGCGTAGTAGCTGACTCGCTCCGGCTCCACGAACACGGTCAGTGCAATAACCGGGTTGCAGTCCCATATATGCATATCGAGCTACACGGCTGTTCGGCATGTCGCTCTCCCCGCTGTGGCGACGTCGAACCGTTATCCGCGGGGCGCGACGAAGCGGTAACCGATGCCCCACTCTGTCTGAATGTAGCCCTGATGCTCGGCATCGTCCCCAAGCTTCTGGCGCAGGCGCCGCACAAAGACCTTAAGGTAGTGGTTATCACCGATGTACTCCGGCCCCCAGACCTGTTCCAACAACATGCGGTGAGTCAGAACCATACCTGCATTGCGTACGAGCTCCTCCAGGAGACGATACTCCGTGGACGTGAGGGCGATTGGCTCTCCCCGGAGACGTACCTCATGCATCGCAAAATCAACCTCGAAGTCACCTGCCTTGAAGCTTGGGCCGTGTAGTCCTGGCGTTTGTGTCGACCGCCGCACTAAGGCACGCAGGCGTGCAAGTAATTCGAGATGGTCGAAGGGCTTGGTGAGATAATCGTCGGCACCCAGATCTAGAGCACGCACCTTGTCAAGTGTGGTGTCATGTACCGTGAGCATGAGGATCGGAACCTGTGACGACTCGCGAATACGCCGGCATACCTCGAAACCGTCCGGGGACGGCATGCTCACGTCCAGGATGACCAAGTCCGGAGGCTGGGCTTCGAATGAAGCTAGCGCTGCTTGGCCGTTCTCAGCGACGGAAATCTGGCAGTCCGGCCACGTCATACGAGCACCGAAGCTAACAACCTCGGCAACGTCCGGCGAGTCTTCTGCTATAAGTAATTTTAGTGCCACAGCTGGCCTCCATACACGGCTCGGGGCAAGGCGAGCCTAAACTCCGCGCGGCCCACTTCCATCCAGGCATGACGGATCGTCGTGGTAACGCTCAAGGCTGGTCCAAGGCCTTCCCGAATCAGTAAATATACGTTTGTGATTAGGTTCGTACCGGCGGCCAGAGGCAAATCAAGCTGCGGGCGGCGGCTCCGGCGCAACCCCGGCCCAGCGCATCCCAACAGAGCACGGTGACGCGTGCGGATTGCTGAGCTGATCGGCAGAATAGACAGGTACAAGAGGGACGCATCGGCGAACGTCGTGCCTGCATACGCAGCATGGCGGGTGGCCAGGCTCAGCTGAGAACCCTTGATCAATGTAGTAATGGCCAAGGTAAAGAGCGTCGTGCCGCGGCTCTCAGCTCCGAGCTGTACGCTTTTGCCACTCACCGAGAGATTTTTCATAACCCGTATCCAGTTCGGCGTGCGGCTCGCCAAGCCATGCTGAAATGCTAGCGCACCAAGAGCCCCTGAAGGTGCAGTCATCAAAATAACTAATGCGTAGGCAAGCAGTGCCATGGTGATCATGTGCGGCAAGTCAAGGTATGGCATACGACTGTGGAGATGACGTTGTCGCCTTCTTCCAGCCGAGTTACGCCAGTCAACCAGCCTTGCATTACCGCCTTCAATGCACGTGCCATCGACAACGACCTGTGCGGCATCCCGCGCGTTTGTTCACCAATGTTTACCGGAATGTCTACCATTGTTTACCCCCGTTTCCCTCCACGTTGACCCCTCGTCTGTAGAGTTATCTTTGTACGTTTGCCCATAGGCCGTACCGCCCAAGCTCGATAGAAAGGGGAATAAAAACGCAACCGCACGACATGCGCAGGGGAGCTGGACCGTAGGAGTCGAGCAGATGTGAGGGTGAATTGCCAGGCGTCTAGGGCGGGTCCGCGCTATCGTCCATACGCGCCCTACGCCGGCATTGTGGGGCTATTGTTCATCTTGCTCCTTGGGTTGCTCTTTCTGGGCTTGTTGCCGTGGCCTGGCTAGGTCGTGAATGTGCTGGTACAGGTGGTCGCTGTAGGCATCTCGTAAACAATTGGAGGTGCTGCATCACGAGCTCCTGTTCGGCCCGCCTACGCCGATTTGTCGCGACGAACTGCTCAGGACGCGTCACCAAGCTTCCCGGCAGCACGACGAGTCAGCTTCGTGCTAACATGAATGGCGGGTCCACAACTGTGAAAGGAGATGCTTATGCTACACAGTATCCAGGAAATGAACGGCTATACGATCCAGGCGAGCGACGGTGAAATCGGGACAGTCGATCAGTTTTTATTCGACGACCAGCAGTGGACGATCCGTTATCTCGTCGTTGATACTGGGGGCTGGCTGTCGGGGCGGCAGGTCCTCATTTCACCTATTTCGGTTAAAGCAGCGAACTGGAACGAACAGGTGATCGGTTTGAGCCTGACGAAGCAACAAGTGGAACAAAGCCCCGGCATCTACCAAGATCTTCCCGTATCCAGGCAAAAAGAGGCTGAGCTCGCCCAATACTATGGCTACCAGCCGTATTGGGGTGGTGTGGGCTATTGGGGTGCCGGGCTGTATCCTGGCCCGCTGCTCTACGCCTCCCCAGCAGTGCCCAATCCGGCGATGGCTCCCGCGGTTCCTGCAGGGACGACTACCCGGCAAGATGCCGATACGCAGGAGCGGGCCGATCCCCACTTACGCAGTACACGCGAGGTTAGCGGGTACGCAATTCAAGCGCACGACGGCGAGATCGGGCAGGTGGACGATTTTCTGGTGGATGATGAAACCTGGGTGTTGCGCTACCTGGTGATCGATACGGGAGGCTGGTGGTCGGGCAAGAAAGTGCTGATCGCTCCCGACTGGATCCGCGCGATCTCGTGGGAACGCTCTGGCGTGCAGGTGGATTTGCTCCGGGAAAGGATCAAGCAGGCTCCGGAGTTCGATCCTTACAAGCCGGTCAGCCGTGACTACGAGCAACGGCTGTACGAGTATTATGAGCAACCCACCTATTGGAACGCAAGGGCTGCGATGTAATCTTTTAACCATGTGTGGGCAGACAGGAACAATATTGCGGCAGCGTCGCACCACTATAGCTGTTCCCTACCCGCCACATTGAATGTATCGGTCTAACACTTGCGTGACTTTCGCGGAGCCCTCAACCTTCATCAGTCGCGGAAAATCCAGTACACTAGAACACTAGGCTGCCAAATCCAACGGGTAGCTATGGATTTGCAGCGGAAGGTGGGATGCTCGATGAAAAGTTCTAGCTTCGTGATCGCCTGTCTGCTCGCGTTCGTTCTGGTTGGCTCCGTCAGCGCCCAAACGGTTCCGGTTTCGGTGATTGCTGATCTCGATCCAGGCAGTGCAACTGGCATTCGGATCGAAGGCCTGGCTGCGGACAA
This sequence comes from bacterium, assembly GCA_016781525.1. Classification (GTDB taxonomy): domain Bacteria; phylum Chloroflexota; class Chloroflexia; order Chloroflexales; family Kallotenuaceae; genus LB3-1. Next base: position 4,116 of record JADDQE010000018.1, read on the forward strand.
AGCCGGCCGGTTGTATACCGCCGACCTTGACTCCCGCCGCTTGTTTCGCATCACCCTGAGCACGGGCGCTGTGGAAGTTCTCGGAACACTTCCTCGACCCGGGTCCGGCATGGCCTTTGACAGCGCTGGCAACTTGTACCTCGCGAGCGGAGACGTCATCCAGCGCATCCCGGCCAACCAGCTCGCAGCCACAAGTATCGATCCCGCGGCGGTACAAATCTTTGCGACCAATGTTCCCGGCGCGAATGGCCTGGCGTTCGACGGTGCTGGCAACCTGTACGTCTCGGGTGGCAACACCGGTAATATCTACGTTGTCACGACAGACGGGAAGGTCGGTACATTTGCCGCCGGTTTCACGTCCGATCGGCCGGAGCAGCGCATCAGCACCAATGGTCTCGCCTTTGGGCCCGACGGCCGGCTGTACTCCGCAAATACCGGTTCGGGTGCGATTGACCGCATTACGCTGAAGCCCGAAGGCGGTATGCAGAGTGTCGAGCGCTTCGTGACCAGCCCGTTGCTCCTTGGCGCCGACGGCATCACTTTCGCCGCCAACGGCGACCTGTATGTCGCCGCGAACGAGCGCAACGCGATTGTAAAGGTCACGCCTGCTGGTCAGGTTAGCGACGTCACCAGCAATGGAAATAACGGACCGCTTGAGTTTCCAGCCAGTCCCGCATTCTCGGGCAACGCCCTATACGCATCCAACTTCGATATCCCGCGAGGTGCGAATGCACCAGGGGAGCCGGGCATTGGTGCGTCGATCGCCCGCATTGACGTGGGCGTTGAAGGTCAGGCCTTGCCGGTGATGCAGCCAGCACCAGCGCCTGTCGCTGCACCACCAGCGTCCGTCGCGGCGCCGTCAGCGCCTGCGCAGCCTGCGCAGCCCGCGGTTACTCAGCCTGCGCCTGCAGGACCTACAAGTCCACCTGCAGGGGCGGTTCCTGCAGCTCTGCCGAACACGGGCGGCGGCGCGGTGGTAATGCCTATCTTCGTTGCGGCGCTGATTGCCGTTTGCTGCGGCGCGCTCCTCCGCCTGCGCCGGAGAGACGCCTAGCCACGTGTCTGCCCGACGTATCTGCCGCCGGACTCGCCCGAGTTCGGCGGTGCCATGATGAACCGAGAACAAGCCGCCGTAATCAAGCAGGGTACACAGAGGGAGCACCGCGACTGCCCGTCTGAGCTGCGGAGCATAATCCCCACTGACGGTGGAGCGCGATAGTTTATGTAGGTAGACCATTCGTAGACGGGCGTCAAGGCTATCGCGCTCGACTCCAAGCAGTGTGATCGCTTCCTCCACTCGTCAGTGTAAAGTTGAGGAGCTGTCGGGTATATAGCGGGGCGTACGGTGCTTGGTCCACGATTCAGGGTGTCGCCACGGCAGTGCTATAATTGGCGGCGACTACGACAGGCGTTTTCAACCCAAGACGGCGGTATTCAATCTCGCTCTCGCCTAACTCGAGTAACGAACTCGCGCTCGTAAATGGAGGATGCTGTGAAAGTTCTCTTCATTGGTGGTACTGGCATCATTAGCTCAGCCTGCGTTGATTTAGCCGCAGCACGGGGGATTGACCTGGTGCTCCTCAATCGTGGGCAGGGATCGCGCCCTGTTCCCTCGAATGTGCCGGTCTTGAAAGGCGATATCCGGGATAGCGAGGCTACAGCCGAACTCTTACGGGATATGACCTTTGATGTTGTGGTGGACTTTGTTGCATTCACGCCAGAGCATATCGAGACGGACCTCGCGCTGTTTCGTGATCGTACCAAACAGTACATCTTCATCAGCTCGGCCTCGGCCTATCAAACGCCGCCGCTCAACTGGCCCACAACCGAGTCGACTCCGTTACGCAATCCATATTGGGCCTATTCTCGCGCGAAGATCGCCTGTGAAGAACGTTTGATGGCCGCATATCGCGACGAGGGCTTTCCTGTAACGATTGTGCGTCCTTCCCATACCTATGATGCGCGCTCGGTGCCGTTGGACGGAAAATACACAACGCTCGAGCGCTTGCGGACAGGCAAAAAAGTGGTCGTACATGGCGACGGAACGTCGTTGTGGACGTTGACCCATCATCGTGATTTTGCTAAAGGGTTTGTCGGTTTATTGGGCAATCCGCACGCATTGGGTGAAGCAATCCATATTACCAGTGATGAAGTTTTGACCTGGAACCAAATCGTTGAAATCCTGGCGAATGCACTGGGCGTACAAGCTAACATTGTCCACATTCCTTCCGAGGTAATTGCAACCTATGATGAGGCGTGGGGTGCAGGTCTATTAGGTGATAAAGCCCATAGCATGATTTTTGACAACACCAAGCTTAAGCGGTTGGTGCCAGAGTATGTGGCGACTATTCCATTTCACCAAGGGGCAGTCGAGATCGTAGCCTGGTATAAGAGCCATCCTGCCCTCCAACAAGTGGATGAGAAAATGGATCAACTGATGGATACGATGATTGCAGCATATGAAGCCGTGCGGCAGCACCCCGCTTAGGGCTGTTCTGCAACTGCCGCCACGCTCGAATGGTAGGGTGCCCCTCGCCCGCGCAAAAGGCTGACTGGACCAGTAAGACTGAGCCAAAGGGCTCATGCCTTCGGGGCACCATCCCAATATCTTGGTTTGCTAGCGATTGGCGACACGTGGAAGCGGACAGCCGTCCGGCCCACAGACTCCCGTCGCAATTTCCTCGGCCCGCTCTCGTTCCAGCTGGCCTTTCTGCCACTCGAAGTCGATGACCGGGTGGAATCGCTCCGGATATTGCGCCATCCAGATTTGCTTGCGGATGGTCAAATTACCGGGATCACGCCGCAGTGCTGCCTTCCACTCCGCGACGGCTTCGTCACGTGCACCTTGCCGGTGAAGCTCCGCGCCCCGCCGCATCTGCGCCTCGACGAGCTCGCACTCTGTCTCGCTCAGCTCATAGGGTGCCGGCGTCGTCTCGCCCTCGACCTGTGTGATCTTTCCCTCGATCAATTGCTGGATGGCGTTACGATCCGCGTCATTGTCGATGTTGAACCCGCCGAACTTCAGGTAGCGAATCACGCCATGCTCATCCAGAAAAATTCCGTTCGGGATCAGCTTGTAGCCATAGAGTAGCGCTAGGCGGTTCTCAGCATCGACGACGGTGGGGAACGTAGCCCCGGCTGCTTCAACCCATGGACGAACGGCATCGACCCCTTGGGCGTCGACCGCGATCGAGACAAGTTGAAAGTCCTCTGCCCTCGCTCTGTTATGCGTAACAAATTGCTGCCACCCGGGCAGCTGATCTCGGCAACGTCACCAACTCCCCCAGAAAAATAAGAGAACCCGCTTTCCACGTAGCTGGCTCAGCCGCAGTTCTCCGCCCTCAAGTAGCGGCAACGTCCAATCCGGAGATAGCTCTTGTAGCCCCGGCCCCACCCGACTGCTCGTCGTCATGCTTATTCTCCGCAGTACAACGCTAACGTTGTCTTATAAAGCAGCTAGTCGTGCGCGCAGCCCGATAGCGTAAACATCGAGCGCCCAGAAAAATCACGCATAGTGCTTGCCGTTTCATCTCACAGCAGAAGGCATACCGCCAGCACTAGCGCATCCAGAGTGGGGACATCGGCCCTTCTGCGTCAAGCTGTTCTCCGACGCCTCCAAAAATGCGGAACGCCCGAGACCCTCTGCTCTTCGAGCAAGATCTGGTTATAGAATATGATTGTAGGTTCGTTGGTGACTTGGATAAGAAGGTGATTAATGTTGTACACACGCGTCTGTGAGCTCCTTGGAGTTGAGTGCCCGATCGTGAGCGCTCCCATGGTTGGACGTGCGACCGCCGAGCTCGTTGCCGCGGTTTCTGCTGCCGGTGGCTTCGGTTTGATTGGGGGTTCGACCGCTGGGCCTGAGTGGCTGCGAGAACAAATCCGTATGGTGCGCGAGCGAACCGATCGCCCGTTTGGGGTCGGCTTTATCTCTTCCGCGCCCGGTGTAGAGGCACTCGTGCAGGTAGCGCTCGAGGAGCAGGTCACGGCAATCAGCCATTCGTTCGTTGATCCCAGCTCGTATGTTGATGCCGCTCACGCCGCCGGAGTGAAAGTGCTCGCGCAGGTCCAAACGCTAGCAGGCGCGACTGCGGCGGCGCGTGCCGGGGTCGACCTCATCACCGCCCAAGGAACCGAGGCAGGTGGACATACGGGCTACAATGCCTCGTTACCGTTTGTGCCGGCGGTGGTCGACGTGGTTGGCGATATCCCTGTGCTTGCCGCCGGCGGGATTGCTGATGGCCGCGGTTTAGCGGCCGTGCTGATGCTCGGCGCGGAGGGTGCCTGGATCGGAACCCGCTTTCTTACAAGTCGTGAGGCTGGCGGCGCGACTTGGGCTAAGGCCGCGGTCGTAGGCGCGGGTACCGACGATACGGTCTTGACCCGCGCCTACGATATCGCGCAGAATGCTCCCTTCCCGCAGCACGTCGGCGGCCGCGTGCTGCGGAATCAATTTACGGCCCGCTGGCACGAGCACGACGACCAGGTGCTGGCGCGCCGCGAGGAGCTTGCGGCAGAGGTGCTTGCAGCGGAAGAGCGGGGCGACACACAGGTGGCACCGGTCTATGCCGGGAGCGCTGCCGGGCTGATTACCGCCATCGAGCCAGCCGCCGAGATTGTACGCCGCATCGTAACGGAGGCCGAAGATATGCTGCGCAAACGTACTGCACAGGTGCTACGCTAGGCGCGCACCAGAAACCGATCCTATGTGGCTGCTGGTCAAGGAGATTGGCGGCCGGATCCATGCAGGCGGCTGAGACTAACGCTACAATGCATCTAGAGCTGCGCTCGTACGCTTCGCAAGGAAGGAGTCGGAATTGGGTCTTAAGCATGTGGTAGCGATTGTTCAGGCGGAAGTTGCCCCTGATGTGCACTCTGGCCTGGAGCGGACGGCAGAGCTGGCCCGTGAGGCTGCACAGGGCGGGGCGGAATTGATTGTGTTTCCCGAGACCTGGATCCCGGGCTATCCCGCATGGCTTGATGTGTCCCGAGATGCCGCGCTATGGGATCACGCACCGGTGAAAGCCGTGTTCGGCCGGATCGTTGAGAACAGCATCGCGGTGCCTGGAGCAGCCTTCGATCGTCTCGCGGCGATCGCCCGCGATGTTGGCGCGACGCTCGTCGTGGGCGTTAGCGAGCGAGTAGCCGTAGGCCGCGGACGCGGAACCTTGTATAACACCCTGCTGACGATTGGCCCCCAGGGGCAGCTGCTGAACCATCACCGCAAGCTCATGCCGACCTACACCGAACGGCTCGTGTGGGGTGCCGGCGATACCGAAGGGCTGCGGAGCGTGGAAACACCGGTGGGCCACGTCGGAGGTCTCGTCTGTTGGGAACATTGGATGCCGCTCGCACGGCAAGCTCTGCACGAAGCAGGGGAAGATATTCACGTCGCGGTATGGCCTACGGTTAAGGAGATACATCAAGTGGCCAGCCGACACTATGCCTTTGAGGGCCGCTGCTACGTCCTGGCGGCAGGTGCACTTATGCGCGCGGGAGCATTGCCTCCCGAGCTGGAGGCACATCCTGGACACATTACGCATCCGGATCAATGGCTGCTGCGCGGCGGCAGCGCTATCATTGGTCCTGACGGCAGCTACCTGGTTGCGCCAGTCTTTGATGAGCCGCGCGTGCTCGTCGCGGAGCTGGATCTCCGCCGCATTCAAGAGGAAAGCATGACTCTCGATGTCACGGGGCATTACCATCGTCCGGAGCTCTTTGAGTTTCAGCTGGTGCACTCTCGTCGCCGCCGTCAAGAACGAAACAAAGATTGATGCGTGCCCTGCTAGTGGGTCTAGCGGCCAGGTATGCGGGCGATGCTAACGATTGGGCGGCAGCTTCGCCCGCATCTAGATGCGGCTGACCACGCTCCTGATCGAAGCAAGGTATGTGGCTTGACGTTGGTCGTTAGCTCACGTGACATTGCAGAGCTGCAACCACCTACGAGTGTGGCGAGGGTGGGGCGGTGCTCTTGGGTCTGGTTGGCCGTCTGACGTCGTGTGACGCGCGGCCTAAACAAGTAACTCCGCGGCCAGTATGAAGCGAGGCAGTCATGTGCGAACCCTGTTCGGGTCCATCTGAAACAACTAATACCACTCGCGAACCAAACGCATTACCGACCACACCTGGTGTCTGTCCCGTTAATGGTCAGCCGGGTATGCCCGTACCAGGGCAAACCGTCAAAGCATTACTGGCCGTTAGCCTACGAACACTCGGGGACACCGAGTATAGGTTTTGCGCGGATGAGCAGTGTGCCGTCGTGTATTTTTCGACTGACGGCAGCCACCTGTTTACCAGTGCTGACCTCCGTGAGCGGGTGTATCAAAAAGAACGATCGACCTCTACTGTGTGGGTCTGCTATTGTTTTCGGCACACTGTTGGGGACGTACAAACAGCCGATCATACGACGCAACAAGCCATCATCACGGATATTGTGCAGGGTATTCAAGCTGGCCAATGTGCCTGTGATCTGCGGAATCCGCAAGGTTCCTGTTGTTTAGGAAACGTGCGGACACTGGTCAAGGCGCATCCTGCAGCGTAAGGGTGCTTCCCGGTACGTTTTCACGGGACCGACGAGTCGCCGCGCCGCGTATGCGGCGGGGCTGAAGCGCTGGCCTGCTCATTCCATCGCTGCGGCGTTCCTGGCTTCATACTTGCTCGCGCAAGGGACGCTGAGCGACGAGCGCATTGTGCTCCGCTTGGGGATGGTAGCTTGAGTGCTTGTTGTAATCCTTGAACAAACGGTGGAGAGGAGCGCGACAATGACGAGCAGCGCGATACTGCGTGGATTGGCGGCGGGCGTGGTCGGGGTGGCGGCAATGACCGCCGCGGAGAAGCTGGAGCAGGTGTTCACCAAGCGGCCGAACTCATATGTGCCGGGGCATACGCTTGAGCGGCTGCTCGGGCTGCCGCATAAGCCTGACGAGGAACGCTTAGGGTTGAACTGGGCCATGCACTGGGGGCAGGGCATCCTGCTCGGTGCCGTGCGGGGGCTCATGGCGGAGCGAGGCGTACGTGGCCCGGTCGGCTCCTTTATGTTTATGAACCTGCGGCTGCTCAACGACCAGACCTTGGAGAACGCGACCGGTGTCGGTGCGCCTCCCTGGACCTGGCCGGTTGACGAGCAAGTGCTCGATTTAGTGCATAAAGGGATTTACGCCTTTGCCACGGGTGCGACCGCAGACCGCTTGATCGCCGGTCCTGCCCGCCTTCCAGTGTGGCGCAAAGGCTGGACGATCGGTCATAAGGCATGAACGACGGCAGCTCGTGGCTGCAGTGAGGTCTTTAGGTGGGACCGGGAAGACCTGCCACCTGACGGCACGCGGCTAATGTGCGGCCCCACCCCGGCGGATGTTTGCCGGGGTGGTTCCCTCGGTCATGGACTTCGAGCCTCTGCCCTGCTGCTTAGGTTGCCCTGCGGCGCATCAGTGTGAATAAACCGACGCTTGCTGCCCCAACGAGCAGCCGCTTGCGCTGCGGATACAGCTCCAGGTGGCGCGTGTACCAGCTCCGCGGTTTCGCGCCACGGCCCCACTCGCCGGTCGTCGACCCGGTGCCGGGGCTGGCCACGAATAGATTGTCATACCCGTCGTCGGGCTGATCGGTCTTCTGCTGCTCGAACATGACGCCGCCGAGGAGCATGAGGCGGTCGAGGAGCGGCGGGCTGATGCGCTGCAGCAGGCTGAGGAGCGCGCCCGAGCCACCCACGATGATATCACGCCGCGGATGCTCAGCCGCGAAGAGGATGGCCTCGGCCACAGCCTGCGGTTGGTAAACGGGCGGGGCCGGTTTGGGCTTGACCCCAAGCTTCGAACGGGCATTATTGAAGAGGGGCGTATTAATATATGCCGGCATCACAAGCGTAAGGTTGATTGGGCTGTGCTCGTGCATCAGCTCCAACCGCAGCGTATCGGTGAAGCCGGCGATCCCGTGCTTTGCCGCCACATAGGGGGCGTGAAGCGGTGCTGCCCGTTTCGCGAGGATGGAGGCGACATTGATGATGGTGCCATGCCCTTGGCGCTTCATGCACGGCAGTACCGCTTTCATCCCGTAGATTTGTCCCATCAAGTTCACCTGGATGATCCGTTCGATCTCCTCGATGGTCATTTGCTCGACCGTCGCATGTTCGTTAACCGCGGCGTTGTTCACCCAGGTATCGATCCGTCCGAAGGAGTCGGCTGCCTCCTGAGCGAGGCGGTCGACCTGCTCCCACACGGCCACGTCAGTCACGACAACCCGCGCTGTGCCCCCAGCCCGCTCGATGTCCTTGGCGACCTGGTCGAGTGCCTGGGCGTTACGGGCAGCCAGCACAACTGCCGCTCCCTGTTTGGCAAAGGCAATCGCTGTCTCGCGGCCGATGCCGCTGGAAGCGCCCGTAATTACTACTACCTGTTCCCGAAGCGATTTCACGTACTCCAACCTTCCAATAGTATGCTGGTCTCTAACCAAGCGAGCAGACGGCTAAGCAGAGACGGATCAATATGAATCGCGTGCCGCTCTCATGAAGAATGTGCGGCACGCATTGCTCCTGCTGAAAATGCACCAAGTTCTAGTTGTATGCAACGTCCGTACCACCCCGGATTCGCGTGGAGGAGTCGTTTCTTCGAGCTGCTACCGAGGTGATGCTGCTTACCACCTCAAACCTTGAAGCATTTCATCGCGGAGAACCGATGCCGTGCAAAGCGGGCTTAAGCAACAAGCCAGTCGTGGGAGGCGACGGCTGGCCTCGTTGGTCAACCGGCGAGGGCGTTGCTGTGGTACACGATGTGCTAACGGCGCGACTCTATACGGCGGAGGAGATAGCGACGGGGGCATACTAGATACGCTAGCCTTATGGTAGCGAGCACCCAGCTTTGGATACTTGAGATGACAGATAGGGTGCCAGACCATATTGTTGAGCAACAGCAGGAGCAGATATGAGTCAACAACCGGACAAAAAAGTCGTTGATCTGGTTGAAACCATGTTCGATCCCTTTGGGGTGTGGCGCAGCGCACGTGAGGGCGAGGCAAACCCGTACGTCAAGTTAACAGCGGAGATTCTAAGCGCGTATGCTGAAGCCAACAGCAAGGTTATCGACGCTTATGTTGCGGCATTTCCGCCGTTACCGGGCTTCGCCCAAACAACCAGCGCTCCGGTAGTGAAGCAGCTGAACCTGGTCACACAGGCTGACCTTGCCGCCCTAGAGGAGCGACTCGCGCGCCTCGAGCAACGGTTAGACGAGGGGAGCGGCAGCGCGTTCGACAGCATCAAACAGGTGCTAAAGGGTGGCTCCGGATCGTAGCTCCGTTACTGCATGGGCCGGACCCTGGTGTCGCCATTAGCTTGGACCGCCTGCCGGTCTACATGAGCTGCGATGCGAGCAAACCCTTTGTTACTCGGCAAAGTGCCGGGATTGCATTCCCGACGTACAAACGGGCGGTATTGCACTCCACCCATACACGCTAAAGAGCACGAGCGTATGCCACGAACACAGGAGACAGAATTAGCGATGCAGACCATCAATGTGGCCGGACTGCGGACCCACTATCTCGTCGCGGGAGCCGGGCCGCCGCTCGTGCTGCTGCATGGTATTGGCGAGAGTGGAGCCGACTGGCAATGGGTCATGCCTGCACTCGCTCGGCGGTATCGTGTATACGCGCCTGACCTTCCAGGTCACGGTGAAAGTGCGAAGCCGGTTGTCGACTACTCCGCCACGCTGTATGCGCGCTTCATTAGCGACTTTCTGGATGCGCTCGATGCCCCCAGCGCCGTCATTGTAGGGCATTCCCTTGCGGGTCTCGCATCAATATTGGTGGCCTTGACAACGCCAGCCCGTATCCGCGCCTTGGTCCTGGTCGGTAGTGCCGGCCTAGGTCGAGAGGTAACCATCATGCTGCGGTTGGTGGCTACCCCTGGGTATGGCGACCCAGGGGTGTTGTGGTCGGCAACGCCCTTCGGCGCCGCCCAACGCAATCTTGTGCGCCTCCCGCTGCTGTTTGCCAATCCGAACCGGGCTCCCCTCGCTTGGCTCGCCGAGCAGTCACGCCTTGCCCAGGAGCCGGGCTTTCTTCGTGCGACGCTGGTTGAACTGCGATCGCAAGTTAACCTCCTCGGTCAGCGATGGGTTGTGCTGGATCGGCTCCATCAGCTCTCCATGCCGACGTTGCTGATTTGGGGTGAATACGATCAGGTTGTGCCACTGGATCAGGCACGAGCCGCACATGCACAGCTCCAACGGGGTCAGCTCTTTGTCATTCCCGATAGCGGACATCTGCCACATGTCGAGCAGCCTGATCAGTTTGTGACGGCAATCAGCAGCTTTTTGGAGGAACAGGAATAGGGCTGATACAGCGGGAGCGAATCGAGCAACAGGTCGCCTGCGGTATGCGTGAGGGATAGCAGGTCCGACGGTGCCCCGGGTTGAGGTGAGGGCGGAGCATAGGCGAACTGTGGTGGCTCTTGAAGAACGGCGGCACTGAGGCACATCCGTCGAGCGATCAACTGCGTCATCATGGATGAACGTTGACCGCTCGACGTGGCTGCATGCCTTTGCAAACTATTCGGACACAGACACTCGAGCGCTCCGCTAGCTCGCGCTGTCCCGTGAGTTCGCCGGTCACGCAGACACCAGCCGTAATCCGTGTTATGGAGCGAGCTTCACGCCTAGTTTCGTCGGAGAAGCCCGGCCCAATACGTGGGCAGCTCAGGTATGCAGCTGTTCTGGTAGTACCTTAGGTTGGCGCTAGGTCCCTAATACAAGCCCGCCATCCACGGTTAGAATAGTGCCGTTAATAAAGCCTGCTTCTTTTGAAGCCAAGAACAGATAGGCATACGCAATATCTTGTGGCTTGCCAACCCGCCCAACCGGGGTGTGCTCAACCATGGATGCAAGGGCTTTCTCCGGCATGGCTGCCGTCATATCGGTGCCGATAAAACCCGGAGCGATCGCATTTGCGGTAATGCCGCGCTTGCCAAGCTCGCGCGCCCAGACCTTGGTCATCCCGATTACGGCTGCTTTAGAGGCGACGTAGTTGGTTTGGCCAAAGTTGCCGTATAGCCCGACGACCGAAGCGGCGCTGACAATTCGTCCATAGCCCTGCTGGACCATCACAGGCGCCACGGCCTGCGTGCAATTGAACACGCCCTTGAGATTGACGGCGATCACGGCATCAAAATCGGCCTCGCTCAGCTTGTCGACAACCTCGCCGTTTTTGACCTTAATCAGCTGCGCATCACGGCAGATGCCGGCATTGTTGATTAAGATATCGACCCGTCCAAATTCCCGCAAAGTTGCGCTGACGGCTGTCTCGACGTCGGCTTGCGCGGCTACGTTCACCTTGAAAAACGCTGCTCGGCCGCCTTCCTCTTCAATTGCGGCAACAGTTGCACGACCGCCTGCTTCATTAAAGTCCCATACGGCTACGGCGGCGCCGGCTTGCGCGAACGTCAGCGCTGTCTCCCGTCCGATCCCATTAGCGCCACCGGTGACGATCGCGACTTGGTTCTGTAGTTCGATGCCCATACGTTTACCTAGGTTCTCCATTGATCGGTATTGAGCTTAACGTGCTGGCTCTGCTTCACGAAGGAATCGGCTGAGAGCAACGACAAATTGATCAGGTTGCTCGACCTGTGGCAAATGACCGCACTCGGCTATCGGCATGAATGATCCACGCTGAAGTAGCTTAACTCCTTTCTCGGCTTGCCTGCTGGGCACAAATCAGTCATACTCGCCCCAGATGATGCACGTGGGCATCTGGAGCCTGGGAAGTTCGTCGACAAGCACTTCCCGCTGGCCACCGACCTCGAGCACGCCTCGGAGTGCAGACAGAGCGGTCTGTAAAAATCCCGGAGTTCTTGCCAGGCGGTACTGCTCGGCCATCCATTCTGACGGAACGTCATTGATTCGCGCAAAGAGGAGGCCTGCACGAAACCAAGCGTGCTGCATCGCTCCTGCCGGTGTAGCGGCCCAGGCAATGCTCAGATCGCCGAAACCAGGTAGTGTTAGAGGGCGGAGCGCCGGGTGAATCTCGCGGCCAAGGCCCACGCTGTCTACAAGCCCAAGCGCTGAGATACGCTCCGGTGCCTGCAATGCATAGCGCATTGCCGCTAAGCCTCCAAGCGAACTACCGACAATAGCTGCTCGTTCGATGCCAGCCGCATCGAGAAAATTCTCGATGAAGCGCGCATAGAAAACTGACGAGTATTCGATACCTGGTTGGTAGTTGCCGTCAAAACCCGGAAGATTTGGCGCATACACGGAGTGGGTGGCTGCGAGGCGATCAAGAACCCGCTGCCAGTCCGCAGCGTTGTCTCCATCACCATGGACCAAAAGCAGCGCGGGGCCTGAGCCGCGGCTCACATATTGAGCTTGGAGTTCGCCAACACGAATGGTTTGGTATGGGATATTCATGGCAGCCTTTGCAACCACTGCTTACGTCGAGATTAACGGTCGAGGTCGCGCTTGCGATACGGCCTTACTTTTGAAGCCCGAGCGCCGCAACCAAGCGAGCAGCTACCGTGTTGACATCCCCCTTCGCTCCATCCACGTCGCGGAGCAGCCCCATCGTACGATAATGCTCAATCAGCGGCATGGTTTGCTGATAGTAGACGTCGAGGCGGTGCCGAGCTGTCTCCAGGTTATCGTCGGAGATGAAACAAGCCCGGCACCAAGGTGGTACCGGGTTTGCTGTGCCTACCGCCGAAATGTCTTAGCCCTGTGTCTCACCGCTGTTGGTGTTGCTTGCGGCGTTCTGGGCGTCCTGAGCCTGACGGAGCTGTGATTGAAATGCTTGGAGGGTTGACTGCTGCGCCTGGCGAACAACGTCGGCAAGCTGCTCCAGAACACCTTGGTTTGAGCTGCCGATCGCCTCGATGATCGAGCGGCCACTCTGAATTGCGGTATTCTGCACTTCGAATGTAGCACGAAGCGTTGCTTCTGCACTCTGCGCCCACGCCTCGAAGACTTGTCGGTTGGCCTGGACGCCTTGCTCAAGCATCTGGCGCCCCGCATTGGTTGTCGCCTGTGCGCTTTGCTGTCCAGCATTCGCCGCCGCCTGTGCGCTTTGCCGGCCGGCGTTCGCCGCGGCCTCCGCCGTCTGGCGTGAAGCGTCGTTAACTGTGCGGGCCGTGTTTGCAGCACCTTCGACGGTGCGTCGGGAGGCTTCGCCTACGCTCGCCGCTGTGTTGTTCTCGTTTTCCTGTGCCATGCTGTTCCTCCATTTATGCTACTTGCAATTGGCAGCTATGTGCATTATACATATAGTTATAATGGTGTCAAGAGGAGGTTCTATGAATCGTCGACGCTCCAAACAGACCCCGAACGATACAGCACCGGAGGCTAGCTCATCCGACGATGAGTCAGGGGCAACGCCTGCCGGCAAGGCCCGCCCGAGTGCGCCTTTCGGCTGGTCCCCGCGTGATCTGCTTGTGCCGTACATCTTGCTCTCGGTTTCGTTACAACGCGCGCATGGGTATCTCATCGAGGAGTACCTCAAAAGCGTGGGATTTTTTACCATCGAGATGAGCACGCTCTACCGCACGCTGCGGCAGTTGGAGAAAGACGGTTTGCTCTCATCAGAGTGGGAACCGGGCTCAACCGGCCCGGCACGGCGCGTGTATACACTTACCGAGGCCGGTCAGTCCTGGCTCGACAGCTGGACCTCCGCGCTCGAGCTATACCGCGGGATGATCGATCAATTCTTCAACCTTTATCCGCGTCAGCAACCGCCGCGAGCAGCCCAGCAACCGAACGACGAGGAAGCAGGCAGGCCCGAAAGCTAAGCCTGGGTTCCAGCGCAAGGCTTGAGCTGTCGTCGTTGCACGCTCGCCCGCTAGGTGCTCGAACGGCCTAAGATCACCATGGTTGGTCGCTTGCCATGGTGGTCTCGCGCCTGCCGGCTCAATGGGCTTCCCTCCTGGTCGGCTAGACGGCACAAGGTCAGCCTGCGACGCAGTAGTTGCGCCACTCTCTCGCCGGCGCTTCGGCAACCCATGCCCCCGCCGAAGTCTTGCTGTTAAAGTACCGGTGACAGGCCGCGTCTAATCCGATCGGCCTCCCAGCCACGTGTCGATGTGCGGCCACGTCCCTTTGCTAGCACTGCTCCCGGCCATCAGGCCGATATGCCCACCCTTGACCTTCAAAAGCTGCTTGTCCTGGCTGCCAAATTTGTCCATGGCTGTTTCAGACTGGCAGGTCGGGGTAATATGGTCGGCATCGGCCAGCACGTTGAGCAAGCTGGCGCGGATATTGCGCAAGTCAACGGTCTCGCCGCGCAGCTGGAACGTGCCCTTGAACAACTTGTTCTCTCGATATAGCTCGACGATCAGCTTGCGATACGTCGCGCCTGCTATAGGAATGAGGTCGCTGACCCAGGTATTCATGGCGTGCCACGACTCGACGATCTTCGGATTATCCAGGTTGTCCCAGAGGCGCACATAATTACTGATATAGTTCTCGACGGGCTTGAGCGCCTTCGCACCGTAGTCGATCAGCTCGCCTGGCATGTTGCCGTAGGTTGCAATCAGCTTGTCGGCATCGAAATACTGGTCGTTGACCTGGCGCACGAAGCCTCCGGCTTGCTTGTCGGAAAAATCCAGCGGTGCAGTCAGTAAGATCAGGTTTCGTAAACCGTCATTTGGTCGGAGTGCTGCATAGCAACTGCTTAAGATCGCGCCGATGCACCAGCCCAGCATACTAAACTCATCAGAGCCCGAGACGGACTTCATCTTGCGAATGGCACGCGGCAGATACTCGAGCACGTAGTCGTCGATCTTGAGGTTTTTATCTTCGGTCCTGGGCACGCCCCAATCGATCAGGTATACGTCGTAGCCTTTGTTGACCATGTACTCAACAAAGCTGTTGCCGGGTCGTAGATCGAGAATATACGGCCGGTTCATGAGTGCAAATACTAGAAGTAACGGCACTCGGTGGCGCTTTTCCGGTGGAAGCACCGGTGTGTACCGGTAAAGCTTTGCTTTATTCAGTGTCCAGATAACCTCCTTGGGAGTCTGCGCCACCGGGTATCGAGTCGTCACCACGCGCTGCAAGGTGCGCATGTTTTCCTCGATCTGGCGTAGATTTGTGTGCAGATCCGCGGGCGTTTGTGGATTTGAGGTGGACATTAATGCTCCTCCGCCGGATGCAATGCTTGACCGGCAGCCTGGGTTGTTTGCGCCTGCGTAGTCCGGCGCTCTAGCGCATCGAGCTTGGCATCCAAGTCGTCGAGGCGCATCTCAATATTGGTTAGCCGCTCGGCAAGACTCACGACATCGGAGCGGGTCGGCATGTTAAATTGCGTCAGCACCTGGGTCATCGTAGACTCGAGTACACGCCGGAAGGGGGCCGAGGTGGACAAATACGCGTCTAGCGCTTGCCCCGTCGCCTGCGAGTACGCGTCCGAGCTTACTAATTGGAGCATCGCCTTTGACCAGGCGTCTAGATTCGCATCCCGAAATGATTGCATGGCTCCGAATGGATCAAACGGATTTGGATCATTTGATCGTTGACTCATTGTTTTTCCTTTGTGTGATACGTACCAGGCCCAGCCTCGCGCGTAGCGCCGAAAGCCGGGCCTCGTGCGCCACAAGCCGTTATCGTTTACATGTACACGCCGCCGTTGACGTTGATCTGCTGGCCGGTAATATAGTCTCCGTCCGCGGCGATGAACGCGACCGCCTTGGCAATCTCTTCGGGCATACCGAAACGGCCCAGCGGGATCTTCGCTTTGATTTGAGTTTGCACGTTTTCGGGCACCTTGGCAAGCATATCGGTTAATGTGAACCCGGGCGCGATGGCATTAACGGTGATATTGTATTTGGCGAGCTCGATCGCGGCGGTCTTGGTGAAGGCGATAATCCCGCCTTTGCTGGCCGCATAGTTGGCCTGTCCAAAATTGCCGGCTTGGCCGACGTACGAGCTAATATTGATAATCCGCCCGTAGTTCTGCTCGATCATCACCGGCATCGCGGCCGAAACGCAGAAGTAGACACTGTTGAGGTTGGTGTTGATGACTTCGAGCCAGTCTTCGTCGGTCATTTTTCGCATGGTTCGGTCGCGCGTGATGCCGGCGTTGTTGACCAGGATGTCGAGCCGGCCCCACTGTTCGACAACCCGGCGGATCATCTCGCGTGATTGGTCTTTATCACTGACGTTGGCCTGCACGAGCATTGTCGGCGCTTCATTCGCCTCCGTCGTATCGGAGCTACCACCGCTTTCACGCGCTACCTCTTGTCGCAGCGCACGGATTTCTTCCTCAACGGCGCGAGCCTCGGCCTCGCCGCTCCGGTAATTTAAAGCAACTTTGGCACCTTCACGGGCCAGCTGTGTTGCAATCGCCCGTCCAATTCCGCGCGATGCCCCCGTTACGAGCGCCGTTCTGCCTTCGAGTCGTCCCATGGCACACCTTCCTTTACACTCGCACGTTGTGGTGGATGAAGCGTAAGCGCTGAAGGTAGCAGTCCCAGCTTACACCTGATCCCCTCCGCTATATTCGCTCGAAGATTGCAGCAATCCCTTGGCCACCGCCGATGCACATGGTAACCAGAGCATAACGTCCGCCAGTACGCTTTAGCTCGTATAGCGCCTTAACGGTCAAGATGCAGCCGGTAGCCCCAATCGGGTGGCCGAGCGATATCCCACTCCCATGCGGATTTGTTTGGTCCATTGGTAGCTCAAGCTCGCGCATGACTGCGAGGGCTTGAGCCGCGAATGCCTCATTCAGCTCGATCACATCGAGATCGCCGATATTCAGGCCGGCGCGATCCAGCACTGCACGTACCGCCGGAGTTGGGCCTACGCCCATGTACTTCGGCTCGACGCCCGCGTGGGCGTAGGCCACGAGGCGACCAAGCGGCTGCAAACCACGTTCTTCCGCAGCACCCCGCTCCATGAGCACCACCGCCGCAGCGGCGTCGTTAACGCCGGCAGCATTGCCCGCGGTGACCGAGCCATTCCCATCAAAAACTGGCTTGAGCTTGGCCAGCGCTTCCAAATTGGCATCTTTACGGACGTACTCGTCGGTGTCGAAGAGCGCGGTGCCGCCCTTGGCCCTCAGCTCAATCGGCAGGATCTGATCCTTGAAGTAGCCTTGCTCAATCGCATGAGATGCGCGGCGCTGGCTCTCGACCGCCAGGGCGTCTTGGTCTTCGCGGGAGATTTGCCATTTGGACGCGACGTTCTCCGCGGTGATGCCCATGTGGCAATCGTCGAAGGGGTCGGTCAGGGCGCCCACCATCATATCGACCACCGCTCCGTCGCTCATGCGCTGGCCCCAGCGCATGCCGGGCAGACTGTACAAGCCGCGGCTCATCACTTCCGCTCCGCCAGCCACGGCTGCGTCCGTATCGCCGAGCATAATCGTCTGCGCTGCTGAGACGATCGCTTGAAGCCCGCTGCCACACAGTCGATTAAGGGTAAATGCTGGCGTTTCGACAGGTAGCCCACCGTTGATAGCTGCCACCCGGGCCAGGTACATATCGTGAATATCCGTATGGATGACGTTGCCAAAGACGCAGTGCCCGACCTCGTTGGGGGCGAGGCCCGAGCGGCTCACTGCCTCGCGTACGACGGCGGCCGCTAATTCCGTCGGCGGCTTGTCCTTCAAGCTCCCACCGTACTTCCCGATCGCGGTCCGGACCGCGCTCAGCACGACAACTTCGCGCTCACTGTTCATCGCGGCTCTGCTCCTCGCTAGCTACGCTCCGCCACTTACGGCCTCGATGACGATGCCTGTACCGCCGCACGTCGGACATGCCGCGTTCTCTCGACGGCCGCTGCCGCCACAATCAGGACAGATATTCTCGCCGGAGCCCGGTGTTCCGGCCGGTACCTCATCACCTGGGTTCATCGGCTGGGTGCCAGGCTGCTCAGCACCGGTTGCTTTGTTCTCTTCGCTGGCATTGGTCATTATCACGCTCCTCACGGCGTCATG
The DNA here is from genome assembly GCA_016781525.1 of bacterium. Lineage (GTDB taxonomy): Bacteria > Chloroflexota > Chloroflexia > Chloroflexales > Kallotenuaceae > LB3-1. The sequence continues at coordinate 22,023 of JADDQE010000018.1, forward strand.
GGGCCACTAGGTGAAGGGCCAGGCGCAGCTATACATGGCATAGCTACGCCTGGGTCAACAGCTCAGGCGAGATCGGTTGTGGAAGCATCGACGGGCATCCCGCTAGCCTTCGAGCGTGCTGAGATCTCCTTCAGGGAGACCGAGTGCCCGCGCCTTCAGCACGCGGCGCATGATCTTACCCGAGCGCGTCTTGGGCAGGTTGGGGACAAAGTTGACCGTTTCGGGTCTTGCAATTGGGCCTAGCTCCTTGCCTACATGCTTGCGCAGCTCGTCAGCTAAGGCATCGCTTGGCTCGTGGCCTTGCCGCAGGATGACGTAGGTGTGGATCGCGTTGCCTTTCAGCTCGTGTGGAAGGCCAATCGCGGCCGCCTCGGCCACGGCGGGATGTGAGACGAGCGCCGATTCAACTTCAGCAGTGCCAAGTCGATAACCCGAGACTTTGATTACGTCGTCAATGCGTCCGATGATCCAGTAGTAGCCGTCCTCATCCTTACGTGCCGAGTCACCAGCCGTGTAGTTGCCGGGGAGACGCGACCAGTAGGTGTCGACGTAGCGCTGCGGGTCGCCATGGATGGTGCGCAACATAGCGGGCCAGGGCCGCTTGATTACGAGCAGGCCATCATCGTTCCCGCTCGCCGGTTGCCCTTCTTCGGTCAGCACGTCGGCCTCGATGCCGAGGAAGGGCTTGGTGCCTGAGCCAGGCTTCAACGGGGTCGTGGGATTCGGCGCGATCATAAAGCCGCCGGTCTCGGTCTGCCACCACGTATCCATGATTGGGCAGCGCTCCTGGCCCACGACCCGATAGTACCAGCGCCACGCCTCGGGATTGATCGGCTCACCCACCGAGCCCAGCAACCGTAGCTTGCTCAAATCGTACTGGCGCGGCACCTCATCGCCGAAGCGCATTAAGCTGCGCACGGCAGTCGGCGCCGTATATTGGATCGTAACGCCGTATTTTTGCGCGATCTCCCACCAGCGTCCCGGATTGGGATAGGTGGGCGCGCCTTCATAGACCACCTGGGTTGCGCCAAGGATGAACGGGCCATACACAATGTAGGAGTGGCCGGTAATCCAACCGGGGTCGGCCGTGCACCAGTACACGTCATCCGGCTTGATGTCGAAGGTAAAGCTCAGCGTCGCGGCGACTTGGACCTGATAACCGCCACAGCTGTGAACCAAGCCCTTGGGCGTGCCTGTCGACCCCGAGGTGTAGAGCAAGAACATCGGGTCTTCGGCATCCATTTGCTCGGTCGCACACGGCTCGTCCATAGCTGGCTGCGCGGCAAGCTCGTGATACCAAACGTCGCGACTTTCGTTAAAGGCGATGTCGTGGCCCGTCCGCCTGACGACCAGTACTTTTTCGACCAAACCTTGGGCCTCGTCGACTGCGGCGTCGGTAATCTTTTTGAGCTCGACGATTTTGTTGTTCATCCAGCCGCCATCGCCGGTGATCACAACCCGTGACTTGGCGTCCACGATGCGTGCTTGGAGCGCATCGATCGAGAAGCCACCGTAGACGACCGAGTGCATCGCTCCAATTTTGACGGTTGCAAGCATCGCGAAGAGCAGCTCGGGCACGCGCGAAAGGTAGATCGTGACGATATCGCCCTTCTGGACGCCTAGGCTCCTCAGGACATTGGCGAAGCGATTCACTTCCTCTGCCAGCTGCCCATAGGTGTAGCGGCGGCTCTCGCCCTGCTCCGACTCCCATATCAGCGCGGTTTTATCGCGATTCGGCCCGTTGACATGTCGATCAACTGCATTGTGGACGATGTTTATTTTGCCGCCGGTGAACCATTTGAAAAACGGCGCATTTGACTCGTCTAATACCTGATTCCAGGGCTGATACCATTCAAGGAAGCGGGTAGCCATATCGCTCCAGAACTGCTGCGGCTCCTGGATCGTCCATTGGTAGAGCTCCTCAAACGAGCTGAAGCCCTTCTCGCGCGCGTAGGCCATGATATTCGAGTTCTGAGCCAACTCTTCCGAAGGGTAGTAGAACTTGGGCGCTCCGGATTGCTCCGAGGTGGCGGCGGTGGACTCATTGCTGATAGCCATACCGAGATACTCCTTCCTGAGCTATGCTTCAATCAAACGATTGCATCGTGCCGATTATATGCAATAACGTGCCCCCTTTCCCTGGGCTATCCACAGTGTACGGCATGATTTCCTTAACCGAGAACGATCCCTATCGACGTGGTTGAGGCCATGTACATGATATAACCGTCGCAACTTAGCTCCGCTTCAGGGTGTCGCGCCGACTGTTCCTCCAACAATGCTTAGGAGAAACGGGCATTGCATTTAAGATCCCATCTACTCGATGGCAGCTGGCCTCCTTGTTCTATTCGCTTCCAAACGGTAGGGAGAAAAGTTTAAAAACTATATATTATCGGCCGCACGAGTCATGCCATGAACTACGCCTATCTCCGGCATTACATGGCGATTGTATTTTATGTGGCAAGGATCGTCGAGGCGTTTGCTTAAAGTCGATTCATGTGCTTACCATGCAATCATGCCCGATCAATCATTGATACGAGTATCGAGCGTTTCCGAATACTCGCAAAAAAAGGAAGATTCGTCACAGCGTGCTCCTCTACGATGGATACGGTGGCCTAAAAGACAGACCAATCTGGAATGAACGACTTCCATCGTTTTGGTGAGGTCGTCGTGCCCCCAGTGGCTCTTCCCGACGCGAAGCTCCATCCGGCTTGAAACGCTCGACAAACGTCATAGCGGACGTCGAAGGGGGCTGCTTCCTCTACTGTAACCCAATGGCGCTTGAAAGAATTCGCAGTGTTCAAGCACAATACATGGCGTGGATTTTGACAAATTTTTATACAATCGGGTTCGCCAGGCGCAGGTGAATCGCTTCGCAGAACTGCTCGCGGTCGAGCTAAGCAGCCGCATGTTGGCGCGTTATCCGATGATGCTGGTATGCGTTGTGCTGCAGGACAAGGTTTAGATGCGGCTAAGCACGAGTTGTCTGTGCATGAAGCGCCGGGCTGTGACTCACAATCAGGGAGACGAGTCAGCTGTACCCCGGCCTTATGCTGCGCGCATAGACTTGCTCTATTTACTATGAATATTGATTTCACCGGCTCCATACCGGCTCCGCATGGTGCTGAAAGAAGGGGAATATCCGGGGCGATAGCTCTTTCGAATGGCGCAAGCCGGGGGAATCGACGAGGTGTCAAGTTTTCTACAATTTAGAGAGGTTGAGGACTCATGGACCAACGCTTGGGAACCGAGGCTCGTCCCGCACGCATCGCCATTATTGGCGCTGGCCCTGCAGGCTTCTATGCGGCCGAAGCACTCTTGAAGCAGCCTGATCTAGCTTGCACGATAGACTTCTTCAATCGCTTTCCCACACCATTTGGGCTTGTCCGCGAAGGTGTTGCCCCTGATCACCAGTCGATCAAGGCCGTCACGCGTATTTACGACCGGATCGCGTCCAATCCTCGCGTGCGCTACTTCGGCAACGTGACCTTTGGTACGCATTTGCATCACGCCGATCTCAAGCCGTTCTACGATCAGATTATCTACGCCGTAGGGGCTCAAGCAGACCGCCGGATGGGTATTCCTGGTGAGGAGCTCGAGGGTAGCTTTCCAGCAACCGCGTTTGTGGGGTGGTATAACGGTCATCCCGATTTTCGTGACTTGCCCGTTGACCTTTCCTGCGAGCGGGTGGTCGTCGTCGGAAACGGCAACGTAGCAATGGATGTCGCGCGTATTTTGCTGCGGTCGACCGACGAATTAGCCACAACCGATATTGCCGACCATGCACTTGCCCTGCTGCGTGAAAGCAAGGTGCGCGAGGTGGTGATGCTCGGCCGACGTGGGCCTGCACAAGCGGCTTTTACCAACGCCGAGCTCAAAGAGTTTGGCGAGCTGGAAGGCGTGGATGTGGTCGTAGACCCCGCTGTCTTGGAGCTTGACGAGCATAGCCTCGAGGATCTCGAAGACGATAAGCTCGCCTCCAAAAATGTCGAGCTGCTGCGGGCATATGCGGCACGCAGCGAAGGCTCTGCTGAGCGGTGCCTCTTTATGCGCTTTCTCGTGTCACCACGTGAGATCATCGGCGAGAACGGACACGTGAAAGAGGTGAAGATTGAGAAGAACCAGCTGGCGATGGATGGCTACGGCGGCCTGCGCGCGAAAGGTACTGGCGTCTTCGAGACAATCGAGGCAGGCATGGTGCTGCGCTCGGTCGGTTATCGCAGCGTTTCACTCCCTGGCGTACCGTTTGACGAAGGTACCTATACCATAACTAATATTGCCGGTCGCGTCGTGAATACGAGTGATGGCGAGCCGATAGCCGGGGAGTATGTTGTCGGGTGGGCCAAGCGTGGGCCAAGCGGCGTGATTGGCACAAATAAGCCCGATGCAGTCTCGACAGTGACAGCGATGATCGCGGATCTTGCCACGCTTCCTGGTATTCGGGACGAGAACCGTGCCCTTGATAAAGTCGAGGCGATGCTGCGGAAGTGTAAGCCGGACTACGTGACCTGGGAGGGATGGAAGCGGCTCGATCAGTTCGAGGTTGCACGTGGAGCGGAGCAAGGGCGGCCACGCGTTAAGGTGACGACTGTGCCAGAAATGTTGGAGATCATCGACACCAGCGCGTGACCGGCGAGTCTCGCGAGGCGATCGTGGCTACAACGGTCCGGGCAAAGTGAGATAACGTTGGCTCTGGTTAAATCCAACAGCCTTTGCTGTTAACGGGGCCTTGATCCCATTTTCTCGGTCGCCAGCGAATCCATGATCCATTCCGGACCCAAGAGCGCGGTCTGGAGAGAAAGCCTTTGACAAAGGAGGAAAAGGACATGAGTGGCTCACAAGATGTTGTTATTGCCAGCGCTGTTCGAACGCCGGTTGGGACGTTTGGTGGGAGCTTGGCGGAAGTCTCGGCGATTGATCTTGGTTGCATTGCCGTTGTGGATGCCTTGAAGCGTGCAGGGGTGAGCCCGGAGCAGGTCGACGATGTTCTGCTGGGGAATGTGCTCCAGGCTGGTCTTGGCCAAAATACCGCTCGACAGGTCCTGCTCAAAGCCGGCATTCCCAAGGAAGTTCCGGCGACCACCATCAATATGGTGTGCGGCTCAGGCCTAAAGAGTGTCGCCATGGCCGCTCAAGAAATCATTGCAGGCGACGCGAGCATTGTCGTGGCCGGTGGTACGGAAAATATGAGCCGTGCTCCATATCTGCTGCCCAAAGCGCGCTTCGGATATCGGATGGGTCCTGGCCAGATCATCGACCATATGGTCCACGACGGGCTGTGGGACTATGAGCTGGACATCCACATGGGCAACACGGCGGAAAATATCGCCGAAGAACATGGCCTCAACCGCCAGGATCTCGACGAATTTGCGTTCGCGAGCCAAGACAAAGCCTCGCGTGCCATTAACGAAGGGATCTTCGACGAGGAGATCGTGCCGGTTGAGGTCCGCCAAGGCAAGAAGACGTTTACCTTCGCCAGGGACGAGCATCCACGTGCTACCACGGTGGAGAAGTTGACCGCGCTCAACCCAGCCTTTAAGAAAGAGGGCGGGATGGTCACCGCCGGTAACTCTTCCGGGATCAACGATGGCGCGGCGGCGACCGTGGTGATGAGCGCCTCACGAGCGCAGGAGCTGGGCATCCAGCCTATGGCGCGCATCGTCAGCTATGCTTGGGCGGGCGTAGAGCCCCGGGTTATGGGCATGGGACCAGTGCCGGCCACGAAGCGGGCACTGGAAAAGGCGGGCATGACGGTTGACCAGCTCGACCTGATCGAGGCGAACGAAGCATTCGCGGCGCAATGCTTGGCGGTGAGCCGCGAGCTTCAGTTTGATATGTCGAAGGTCAATGTGCATGGCGGCGCCATTGCGCTTGGGCACCCAATCGGAGCAAGTGGAACGCGGATTCTCGTCACGCTGCTCCATGCCCTGAAGCGCCACCAGGGCCGCTACGGCTTGGCGACGCTCTGTATCGGCGGTGGTCAAGGTATCGCGATGATCGTGGAGCGGTTGGGCTAAGCGCACCGAAGGCAGTCCAAACTAAACGCCCTACCGAGCTTGTCTCCTGCGGCACTTGCGCATCCTGCGCGAGTGCCGCAGCCTTTATGTCGGTCACCTGTGTCGAGTAGTGCTCCCTGCGTTGCGCTTCCGTTGCACCATGGGAGTCTTTTGCCCCAGAGCTCTTAAGCTAGCGCACTACGTGAGCGGCCAGGCGTTCTCAAGACATCAGCGGAATGATGACTGTACCAGTCTAAAATCTGCAGCTGCGCAATGCGACATTCACTAGCTCGCGTAATTCTCGAAGGCTTCCCAGCTCGATACAAGGAACGCTTCTTGCCGGCAGTTTACGCCGAGCTCGCTCTAGCATGCGGGTGCTCACGGAAAAAGCGCAGCATGGCTGCCGATGCATCCGGGCCCTTAGGATCGGTGTAGGAGCCGGCAGGACTGCCCCCCGACCAAGCGTGTGCCGCCCCGTGGATGGTCCACTGTTCCAGAACAACGCGACCCGCCGAGTCATGGTAGGTAGTGCATCTGTAGCCATACCCTCCAGGCACATGACCCTGGCTTGTCCGTACGTTTGACAGCAGTGCTTCGCCAGCGCTCCCATTACTCGTACGAAGAGAGCCGATCGCCTGCGACAAAATCCGCTCGCTATTGCTCGGATGGACCGTCGTATCCTGGTCTCCATGAAACACGATCATCGGTATGACTTGGTCAGCGGCTCCGCTCGACCGGCTTAAACCCGCACGCGTATCTGCAGTTCTGCGTCCACCTTGATGCATAGCCGCGAATGCAGAAGGCATATCATGCGCCGCACCGTAGGGCAGCCCCGAATGCACGCCGACGGCGGCATACAGATCAGGGTAGGTGGTCCCCATAATCACTGCCATTGCACCACCTGCGGATAATCCGGCCACATATACACGATCCGCAGCGACCTGGTATTCATGCATAATTTGGCGCGTGATGCCGGCAATCAACGACGGTTCACCTTGCTCGCGCTGTTGGTCGGAGGTCTTGAACCAGTTCCAGCACTTCGATCCGTTAGCATTCGGCGATTGAGCTGGGTAGGCAACCAAAAACGTCTCCTGCTCGGCGAGTACGTTCATCTGGGTTCCAGCGGCAAAGTCGTCGGGCGTTTGGGTGCAGCCATGCAGCATAACGACCAGTGGCAGGGGTTGCCCGTGGTAGCCACTCGGGATATATAGCTTGTAGTCCCTAGTCCCCGCTTGATTCGTGTACGAGCGCTCGACGAACCGCGTGCTCGATCGAGTGGGCTTGGTCCGCGGCTCTTGGAGCGGCAAGCGGATGCCGTGTTTGGCGGGGTCGAACAAGTTGGGATCAAAGTGTGGCGTTCGAGGAAATCCGGCCAGCCCGGGCCCAAGGTGGATGCTGGAACGTGGCCGGCCACTACTCGTCGGGCCGCCCGCAGTGGCTCCTCTGTCTTGCGCCTGGTGCGTCTGGTGTCGGCTGCTCTCGGTCCGATTGCTCGCTGCCTGCCGTGGCGCATCGGGGGCTGTAACTGTATCGCCAAGCGGTGTCACCTCCCTGATCGTGCTGCTTTGGCGAACTGCGTCGAGCTCGGACGATGGGCGTTCATCGACGGGCGAAAATGTGGCATCCATCACATTGGTCATCCGAGCTACGCCGTCTGTTGACGTTGTCGTGGTGGTGCGGCTACCTAATGCCTGTTGAATTACGCCTATCGCGCTTCCGAGCTGGCCCTCACGCGTGAGCCGCAATGCCTCGGCCATGCTCGTTTGCATCTTATCAGCCATTCTCTTGAAGTCCTTCCAGTTTCCACATAATCAAAACATGTCCCATATTTCTCAGCGTATAGCGCTATGCCGCGAAGTGCCCGGTCCCATTCTTGCGCCATAGCGACCCTGCCAGCTTGGGCTTCGTAGGGCTCAGAAATGTCGTCCTCGTCCGGAAGTTAGCCTCGACGCCGAGGTGTTGAGCTTAAGCTGATGAACGAATTCGGCCTGCCAGCGCAGTCTTAACTGCGGGACTGGCCCGTAGCCCACCGAGTATGAGAAGGGAGTCAATGGTTGCTAGTGCCAGCTCCGGAGAAACATCATCCGCAATAGTGACCAAGCCTAACACCTGAATCTGTAATCTCTCACCGGCGGCGCGGACCTTCTCTAAGTCCTGCCGTGTGTAATTTTGTAGGCCCAAGACCAATGCTTTGCGGGCTACGGTGCGGTTGACAGCCTCGGCGTGCGCCGTGAGTTGGTTGCGGATGGCGGTGCGGATGAAGTCGGTACGATTGGTATAAAAGCCCTCATGCACTAACAGATCGATCTGTCCAAGATCTACTAGTCCGAGATTTATCGTAATTTTTTCGGTTTCACTCATTTTTCCTTCCCCTTACCATCCAGATGGATGGTAGCACGTTTTACTGTCATTGTCAATCA
>JADDQE010000028.1 GCA_016781525.1 bacterium
GCTGATCAGATCGGCCAGCGGATCATAGCCTGGCGCGACATCGGCGGCCACGGGCTCAAGGGAATCTCGGAAATAGCTGTCCGCGCGACGGCGTACCTGGACAAAGAGGGCATTCGCACCGGCTCGCTCCGCATCGGCGACGAGCTGGCGGGTCTGCTCCGGGGTCTTAATACCATCATGAAATGCATCAACCCAAAAGGCGCGCAGCTGTGGGGCAGCGGCCTTCGAAGCCGTCGAAGGTACGAGCACGGAGGCCAGGACGACAAACAGCATGAGGATGAAGCGCGGCACGGAAAGCTCCTTGGATAGGGTAACGGCGGTCAGTAGGCTGACACCAGTCCCAGTCTATGATCAGGAACGAAATTTTGCTACCGCCAATTTTACCGTTAGCTCTACGCCAAAAGGATAGGACGAGCATGACAATCGTGTGATGCACGCGGGCAGGTGGTTATCACGGAGCGCCGCTCAGGAATTGTGCTATCATAATTTCTACGCAACTTGAGGGGAGCATCCGATGACACATATCCTGCTAATCCGCCACGCCGTGAATGACGTCATGAAAGCCAAGAAGCTGGCGGGCTGGATGCCGGAGGTCCATCTCAATGAGGAGGGGCGGCAACAGGCCGAGGCTGTCGCGGAGCGCCTCCGCCATCTTCAGATCAAAGCAATCTACGCGTCGCCATTAGAGCGCACGTATGAAACAGCCGAGGCGCTTGCGCAGGCGCTAACCCTTGACATCCAGACCCGGGATGGACTTGGCGAGGTGCGGTACGGTGACTGGACTGGACAGTCACTCGAGGATTTGGCCAAGCTCGAGCAGTGGCGCGTAGTGCAAATGTATCCCAGCGGGATGCGCTTTCCAGGCGGCGAGGCGCTGCGTGAAATGCAGGCGCGTGTCGTCAATGAGCTAGAAGCGATCGCGGCCGACCACCCCCGTGACATCGTCGCCGTTTTTTCGCACGCCGACGTCATCAAGGCGGCGCTGGCACACTACCTTGGCGTACATTTGGACTTATTTCAACGGATTGTGATCGATCCCACATCGGTAAGCGTCGTCACGCTAACCCGGTTTGGGCCGCGCGTCCTGCGGATCAACGACGACGGGCACATAAAGCTTGAGCCGGAAAAAGAGCAGACGGTGGAAACACCTCAAATCGGAGGCGTCGCCGCGGAGCCAAAGGAACATTCGTAGCTGAATGCCGTACGCTTAAAAGGCGTAGGGATTGCCTCGCGGCACGTGACATTCCACATTCGAGGAGATATGCCAGAATTTCGTTATGATTTTGACCCGGTCGATCGCATCACGACAGGGGCGATTGGCCAGCCGGGCAAGCGGACCTTTTACCTTCAAGCACGCAGTGGACAGCAGCTACTCTCGCTCGTCGTCGAGAAGGAGCAGGTGCGTGCGCTCGCCGAGGCGCTTGAACAACTGCTTGAGAATTTAAGTGAGCGTAATCCACTGCTGAGCACCTCGGAAGATCTCCTAGGCTTCGCCAATATGGCGCTGGAGGAGCCCGTAGAAGAGGCCTTTCGGATTGGGCAGCTTGGGCTTGGCTACGACGATACCCGCGACCTGCTGGTCATTATCGCGCAGGAGCTAACCTCCGACGAGGAGGAGGAGGCCCAGGTTGTACGGCTAACGCTGTCGCGAGAACAAGCGCGCGCGCTGGCCCGTGAGGGTGCCGAGGCGGTCGACAAAGGCCGGAAGCGCTGCCCCCAATGTGGCGAGCCAATGGATCCGGCTGGACACTTTTGTCTCAAGAAAAACGGTATTCCGACCGTGACCTACGAAGCCTAGCCCTCGATTTGTGGAGCAAGTAGGCGCAGCTATGGATGAGCAGACCATCGATCAGCCAGATGACGAGGAGAACGGGACCGCCGTAGCGGTCGAGCGTGTCCTCCAACTACTCGAACAGGGCAGCCTCGAGATCGAGGGTCTTATGCCGGATTCGAGCAACTATACGTTTCTGGTCCGGGTAGCCGACGACCAGCTGAGCGGGCTCGCAATCTACAAACCCAGGCGAGGCGAGCGGCCGCTATGGGACTTTCCGCGTGGTACGCTCTGTCAACGGGAAGCGGCGGCCTATCAACTCAGCGCCAGCCTTGGTTGGGAGATTGTGCCGCCCACAGTCTTGCGAGAGGGGCCTGAATATGGCATCGGATCGGTGCAGCTGTTTATTAACGCCGACCCACAGGAGCACTATTTTACGCTCCGTGGCAGCTACGACGAGGCCTTCAAGCGAATTGCCGCCTTCGACATCATCGCCAACAACGCCGATCGTAAAGGCGGGCACATTCTCAAGGATCCGCAGGAACGCATTTGGGGCATCGACCACGGAATAACGTTCCACGTCGAGCCTAAGCTGCGCACGGTCATCTGGGAGTACGCGGGCGAGCCAATTCCTGCACCTTTAGTCGAGGATATCGCGCGCATCGGCCACCAGCTCGAGCAACCCGATGACCCGCTCACGGTAAGCTTAAGCAGGCTGCTGAGCCGCGTCGAGGTCGACGCGCTGCGCCGACGTGTAGAGCGCGTGCAGCGCCGTGCGCGCTATCCTGAGCCAACTGGCGGCCGCTCGATGCCCTGGCCGCCGATCTAGCAGAGCCCGGAATAGAAAGGAAAACGCAAGCACCGGCGTACGTGACGCCGGTGCTTGCGTTTGAGATTAGCTTTGCGAGCCCGGCGACTACTCGAGGTAGTCGCGGAGCTTTTTGCCGAGCTTTGGGTGGCGCAGCTTGCGCAGCGCCTTGACCTCAATCTGACGGATACGCTCGCGCGTGACGTCGAAGATTTTGCCAACATCCTCAAGCGTATTGTGCCGCCCGCCTTCGATCTGGAACTTATATTTCTCCTGTGATGGGAGCGCCTGCAGCATCTCGCGTTCCTTCTCGGTCAGATGCAGCCCATAGCGCAATTTGATCACCAGGCGCTCACGCTCGTTGAGCTGGTCCAGCACCTGCTCGACCGCCTCCTTGCGCATCTGGTTGGTGGCAGCATCAGACGGCGCTTCGGCCTTCGAGTCCTCGATGAAGTCGCCGAGGCTGCTGTCTTCCTCTTGACCCACGGGCGTTGCAAGCGACACAGGCTCCTGCGCTGCCTTTTGGATATCGCGCACCTTGTTCGCAGCACGCTCCAGCAGCTGGCGCATGCTTGGATCATATAGGCGCGACTGCGGATTGAGGATCGCCGGGCTAGTCTGAAGGCGAATACGAATTTGCTCGGGCAGGACTTCGGGCAAGTGGCACTCGAGCGCAATCTCCTCGGGCTTCGGCGAGTACCGCAGCCAACGCTGGAGATAGGCTTGGGTCTCCTTCACCCGCTGATAGGCCGGATTTTCGAGATCGTCCGAGGCAAGGATACGCCGCACACGCTCGGCAGCCTTCTCTACGACGCGAACCATGTAGGGGTCGTAAGCGCTCGTGCAGTCGTGGTCGAGCTGCGCGGGATGCAGTTGATATAACAGGCGCTGTTGATCGGTAAGGATGCTCGGGATGCGACACTCGAGCGCCAGCTCCATCATTGTGGGATCGCGGTCCAGCTCCTGCACCATATGCCGGCTGATCTTCATCAAGCGGTTGATCGTCTCAACCATATGGACTGGAATGCGAATCGTACGAGCCTGATCGGCGATGGCACGGGTGATCGCTTGACGAATCCACCAGGTTGCATAGGTGGAGAACTTGTAGCCTTTGCGGTAGTCGAATTTCTCGACGGCGCGCAGCAGGCCCATGTTCCCTTCTTGCACGAGGTCCATCAGTGACAGCCCACGGTTCATATACTTTTTAGCCACGCTGACTACGAGGCGCAAGTTAGCATTGGTTAGACTGGCGCGGGCATCCTTGGCAATCTCGATTGCACGACGAAGATCGAGAGCCTCGGGCGAGCGCGGATCGATGCGCTTAAGGCGCAGCTCGGCTTTCTCGCCTTGCTCGATTTGCCGGGCGAGCCGAGCCTCTTGCTCACCTGTGAGCAGCGAGACACGACCAATCTCATAAAGATACATTCGGACGCCGTCGCCTACACCCGGATCGGAGTGATCGATAAAGTTATTGATCTCGACGATTGGGTCAAGGTCAATATCAAGCGCAAAATCATCGACCAGATCGTCGACAATGGTAATCTTGGCCTCAGTGAGAACTTCGTAGATCCGACCCAACTGCTCATCACCCTCATCACTATTGGTAACCAGCTGCAAAATCTCCTCGTTGGTGACCTTGCCACGCTCCTTGCCCCGCTGAATAAGCTGATCCAGCGAATGCACAGCCTCCGCTGCCGCCACTTCCTCCAGCGCCGTATCGGCCGTCTGGGTTGGGGTGTAACCAGTTTCTTCAGTCATTTCCATGTCGTGGTCGGGCATACGCTAGGGTCTCCTCAGCCAAGATAGATGGGGCGGTTGAAACCAATCTGGAGCAGATGATGAGGTTCGTGGATTGGTCGTCTATTTAAGTTGTTCGAGCCGGTTACCAAGATCGAGATAAAATGTGCTTCGACGCGGTGTTGTGACAAGATTTTGATAGTCGATGAGGGCGTGCAGACGCTTTCCAAGGACTGATTGATCTTCAGAATCCTCCACCACTTCAAAAATCGTCTTGATCTGATTTTTCCGGTCGATGACGACCGCGCGACGGATCTCAGTGGCGATTTTGACCGCGAGCTCGGCAGCATGCTGCTGCCGACTAACGTTGGGTAGCTCGGGAGAGTCCTGATATGTTAATAATCGTTGGGCGCGTTCCTTAAGATACGGATCCAAAGTATTGAGCCAGGCAGTTGGCTCGGCGTGTTCTATGGCCTGGTGTTCAAGCCAGGATTGCCACAGCTGTCTGTTCTCCACATGGGCGAGCGTCTCTGCGATCGAGCCACGTATATCGCCGACGATCTCTGGAAACCGCCCGAGATCCTTGACGAGCTCGGATTCTACCGCAGCACGCACGCTTGGGAAGCGAAGCAAGAGTGATAAAAGTTGGTCTTCACGGGAGAGCAAAGTACTAGTGCTGTCTGGGCCCCCCGCGTCGCGGGGTAGCTCAACGCGCTTGCCTCGCCGCAGACCCTCAACCACATCGCGGATCACGCGCTCGGCTAAACCAACCTTGAGTGCCACCTGCTGAATGTAGTGCGCTCGCTCGACCGGATTCGCCAGGGCGGCGACTAATGGTGCGAGGCGCTCGACTGCCTCGGCTTTGCCTTTAGCGCTACTCAGCTCCAGGTTTGCCGTCAACTGCGTGATGTAATAATCCATCAGCGGCAGGGCAGCAGCGACAAGGGCACGCCACGCTTCGGGACTCTCCTGGATGACCTCATCGGGATCGCGACCGGGCGGCAGTCCAATGATTTTAATCTCGCCGTCAAGCTCGCGCTCCCAACGAATGTAGCCATGCGGCGTGGGCACCGGCACCACCGTCGTATCCATACCATCACGCAGCGTTTGCAGCCCCTTGAGGGTTGCGCTAGCACCCGCCGCATCGGCGTCGAGGGCAAGGTAGACCTTGTGTGTCAGCTTCTTAATGATGCCGACCTGATCAGCGGTCAGCGCAGTGCCCATAGGTGCGACCACGTTGGCGAAGCCGGCCTGATGTGCCATCAAGACATCCACATAGCCCTCGACGACCACCACGGCTTCTTCTCGCCGAATCGCCTCACGAGCGAGGTCGATACCATACAGCACGCTTGACTTATGGAAAAGCGGTGTCTCCGGCGTGTTCATATACTTGGCATGGTCGTCGCCAAGCGCACGACCGCCGAAGCCAATGATCTCGCCCTTGCCGTTGCGGATCGGGAACATCAGGCGGTTACGAAATCGATCGTAATATCCGCCATTCTCGCGCTTAATCACCAGGCCCGCTGCCTCGACCTCTTCGGGCTGGTAGCCTTTACGATCGGTCAGGTAGCGCAGCAGGTCGCTCCAATCGTCAGCAGCGTAGCCCAGCTGCCATGTCTCAACCGTGCTGGGCTTGAGCTTACGCTGGGCAGTATAGTCACGCCCGATCTGACCTTTGGTCGTATTCACGAGCACATGGTGCCAGTAGACCGCAGCGTCCTCGTTGATCTGACGGACCCGGACCCGCGCGGCATCTTCCTGCTCGCGTTGCGGCGTGCGCTCCTCGAGCTGCACCCCCGCCCGTGCGGCAAGCTGGCGCAATACCTCGCCGAACTCCAGCCCTTGGCGCGCCATCAAAAAGTTGAAGGCATCGCCCGACGCGTGACACGAGAAGCAGTAGTAGCTCTGTGTCTCGGGAAACACGTAGAACGCCGGCGTCCGAGCATTTGGGTGGAACGGGCAGAATCCGGTGTAATTACGACCGGCTTTACGCAGCTGTACCCCGCTGGTGCTGATCAGGTCTACGATATCGAGGCGCTGCTTAATGTCGTCCGTAACACTCATAAGGGTGGGCCTAGGAAAATTCGCCGCCGCTCGGCGGCTGGCAGTTATCCGAAAGGTTGAAATGTTCTATGCGGCCAACGTATCCAACAGGTGATGCAGCGAATGGCAGATCAAGGGCAACAACGCGCCGGGTACGCGGGTCCAAGACGATAGATGTCGTCATGGTCAGGACCTCCCTGTTGCCAAAATGAGAACTATGACTTCGTGGATACGTACATTGTACCACGGCTTACCGCTCGGTGGAGGGCAACAACAAAACACGCAATCAGTTGGGTGACGAGTGTTAGTCGAAAATAAAGCGCGTGTGCCTGCGCGGCGGCAACTTCCTTACTTTGGATCAGCAGCTCAAGCCGTGCCCCAATAAAAATGGCGAAGAAATAGATGCAGAAGCAGACAAACGCAGCGCGCCAGCCAGACTGTCGTTCCGCTGCGAGCCAGCCCCAGAACGTAAAGAACGGCGTCGCGAAGACTGTCCAAATCAGGGGAGCAGCCGACGCTGAAGCACCGCTACCACCGGCGCGGTACAGGTTGAAAGCAGCCCAAGCGGCGCCTAGCAGGGTCGCGCCTCCAATTAACGCTGCCGTCCGCAGATCAAATGTTCGCTTCTTACTCGCCATCGGCTCGGGAGTGTACCATGCGCACAGGCACTTGTCGAAGGTAAAAGGTCGCAATTCGCCGTCCGAAGGTCGTACGCCGAAAGCCGCCACTGCTGGGAAGGCCTTGCCTATCGCGTGGCTGCTCAGTCTTCCCAAAAGGGCCTGACCAAGCCTCGCCGGGCCAGCTCCTCACGCAGCTCGAGCATCGCCGTGTACGTCGGCAGCAGGTAGAGCGGTTGATCGGTGGGGCTCAGCTGCAAGACCTGATCCAGAGCAGCGTCAAGCTGGGGCACGGTCGAGATTCGTTGGGCATTCACGCCGGCGTACTTAAGCCGCACCGCCATATCTTCCGCGCGGGTACCGCTCACCACCACGTGTCCGACACGACCGGCAAGCTGCTCAAAGTTTGCATCCCAGAGCCAGGAGACATCGGTTCCGTCGGCAATCTTGTCGTTGATAACGATCAAGAGATACAGCACTGCGCTCGACGGCAGTGTCGCGTCGGCGGCAGGAACATCGCCGACCTGTGGAGCAGGTTCGGGCGCTCCGGTAACCGCAAGCGCATCCACCTCGTCCGCCGTCGGATTTTGCTCGGCGGTTCCCGCGATCATCCGGACGGTCTCACTAGCCCCAACCGGATTTTTGATCAGCGCCATCAGCACATCGCGGCCGGGCATCGGAATACGCTCGATGCGACCAAAAGCAGCGGTGAAGCTTTCAAGCGCGTTCCGAATTGTGACCGGCGGCATACGCAGGGCCAAGGTTGCCGCCGCGCCGGCGAGTGCGTTGAGCGCGTTATAAAGGCCCGGAACCGGCAGCCGCACGTCGAACGCCCCTTCCGCATCCGCGATCGCCAGCTGCGAGCCGCTGATCCCGCTCAGCGTCAAGCGCTCCAATCGAATGTCCGGAACTGGACGTGTGAGACCGCAATTCGGGCAGCGGTAGTGGCCCACATGTCCATAGAAAACAGGATCGTACGCATAGGGCGTTCCACAGCGACGGCAAAACTGCGAGTCGGCCATGTGCTGTACCTCGCCGACGCCATGGCGGGTGTCCTCCAGGCCGTAATACAGCACTTTGCACTTGAGTCCATCGCCGAGGTACGCGACAGCAGGGTCGTCGGCGTTGAGCACAACAGTCGATGAAGATGGAAGCGCGTCAAGTGCAACACGCCAGCGCTTGGCAATGGTATCAACCTCGCCATAGCGATCGAGCTGATCGCGAAACAGATTAAGGACAAGCACGACGCGCGGATGCGTTTCCCGAATTGCCGCCGGCACATGTGCCTCGTCGGTTTCGAAGAGTCCGATGTCCGCGCGTGGCCGACCCCACAGGTCAGCGCCCGCAACCGCAGTAGCCGTGAGACCCGTGATGAGATTGGCCCCAGCGCGATTGTGCAACACCTGCTGCCCGTCCGCCTTTAAGATCGAGGCGATCATGCGGGCGGTGGTCGTCTTGCCATTGGTGCCGGTGACCAAAATCACGCCGCGCGGCAAACCAGCGGCGAGCTCGTGCAACACGTTAGGCGCGACGCGTCTTGCCACCACACCCGGCAGCTGCGTGCCGCCACCTACTCCCAAGCGGCGACTGATTTGGGCCGCGGCCTTGCCCGCGATTGTCGCGGCGGCCCGGCGGAAAGGAAAGCTCATAGAGTAGCTCTTGCTCGTTTCAGATCGTGCCGAATTATAGCAGGTACAGGGAGGACGAATGGGGCCGTAAGGAATACACAGCTCACGTACGCGCCCGACCATGGTGCTGCGCTTCATCAATAAGTGTGACGTTGATTATCAGACCTTAATACAACGTTTAAAACCATTCGGTACACTCGTGAGCGACACCTTTCCATGAGTGCAAGCGACGGCCGACACCAGGGAGCGCCCCGTCGAATCCACTCACAGAATACATACCAGCACACCCTTTAGCACCACAAATGTTCGCCGCTCGGAGCCGGCCCAAAGTACTCATTGCAGCCGGTACCGGGGTATGATATATTGGTTTCCCGCCACCCAGAACTCAAGAGCATTCAATCCGGCGCTAACGCCGAAGGATATCTACTTTTTTGAACCGGTCCCTAATTAAGGAGGTGCTGCCGCGTCACAGCAGGCGGGCGGCTTGTATGGATGTGTGCCCGAAATGAGCTCGTGGCACATATTCGGGGCTGCTCTATGTCTCGCTCACGGTGTACTAGTCAACCGATCGATGTCGCGCTATCGTGTTCCACTTCCGGTACCTGATTCGCTCCGTTGAGCTGTTTGGCCGATTGTCCGCCCAACACAAGGAAACCATTGCATGAACATTCCGTTCGCGCCGCGCACGCGCCTGCGTGCCCTGCTGCTCGCAGCCTTCGCTGTCTTGCTTGCGCTTGCATCAATCATCACCGCCGCTGCCCGCCCACGAAACACGGTCGAGATCCAGATCTTGAACGTCTCCGACTGGCACGGCCAGCTAGAGCCTCTCGATGTTGGCAACCCGGCGGTAAAAGTTGGTGGAGCCGCCGTCCTGTCCGCCTACTTCAACCAGCACCGGGCCGAGAACTCCAACACACTGACGCTGACTGCTGGCGATGCAGTAGGCGCAACACCGCCCATCTCCAGCTTCTTCCAGGACGAGCCGACAATACGCGCGATGCGCCTGATGGGCTTCGACGCCGACACGCTCGGCAACCACAACTTCGACGCTGGAACCGGTCGGCTACAGGACCAAATCAACCTGGCGGGTGATACCACGGGGACCGTGCCCGGCAAGCCCTTCACCTACCTCTCGGCGAACCTCAAGAACGTCGAGGACAACCTGGTAGGCGTAGAGAAGATGAAGATCTTCAACGTCGGCGGCATCAAGGTCGCGGTGATCGGCCTGACCAACCCTGAGGCACCTACGCTGGTCTTTCCCGGCAGCTTCGGCACGATCGAGATTACCGATCCGGTAGCCGCGGCGAACCAGACCCGCCAGGTGGCACGCACGGCCGGCGCCCAAGTAGTCATCGGGCTGATTCACGCTGGAATCACCGGCAGAGATGCGAACAACAAAGGCGTCGGCCCGCTGGTCGACTTCGCCAACGGCGTCACTGGCTTCGATCTTATTCTTGGCGACCACACCGACTACCAATTCAGCGACACCATCAACGGCGCCCTTGTCACGGAGAACCGCAGCAAAGGCTTGACCTACAGCCTCGTAAAGCTGTCCGTCGATCCCAAAGGTGGGGTGACAAGCAAGACGGTTGAGTTCGAGACTCCGCTTGCCAGCGCTGTAACACCTGACCCCGACGTCACTAAGCTGGTCAATGACTACCGCGCACAGCTCCAACCGATCCTTGGCACCGTGATCGGCAATGCGGAACGCCCCATCCTCCGCTCCGACGCCTGCGGGAACAGCGCCGGCCGGACCTGCGAGTCGCTGGTCGGCAACGTGACCACTGACGCGATACGGCTGCGGTACGGCACCGATTTCGCCATCACCAACGCGGGCGGACTGCGTGACCGACTGACCTGCCCTGACGCGGGCGGAGGCGGCGGCTTCTGCCCGGCGGCCCCACCGAGCAACCAGATTACGCGTGGCCAGGTACTGTCGGTGCTTCCGTTCGGCAACATCGTCGTCACCCTGTCGGTGAATGGAGCCGAGCTCAAGTCCTTCCTCGAGAACGGCGTTTCAGTGATGCCGGGCGCAAACGGCAAATTCCCCCAGGTCTCGGGTCTTTGCTTCACCTATGACATAGCGGCGCCGGTTGGGATCCGAGTCACCAGTGCAGTACGCCAGGCAGCAGATGGTAGCTGTACCGGCGACACAGTGGACCTGACCGCCGCCTCCACCTATAACCTCGCTACCAACGACTTCATGGCGACCGGCGGCGACGGTTACCCGAACGTCTACGGCCGCTCGACGAGTCGCGAGATCATGGACCAGGTTCTGGCCGATCACGTGGCCGGCAACTCGCCGCTGAACCCGTCGATTCAGGGCCGGATCGTCTGCACCGACAGCAACAGTACCGATGCGCCGAATTGCCCGGCAATCACAGCGCCATAAGCTCAAGAAGCTGACACGGTGAGGAAGCAGCGTCTGCTTCCTCACTTTCCTTATTTGATCCGGCGATGTAGTCAGGCCCTAACCCGTCGCTCGCGCCACGCCTCTCCCTTCACACAGGGACAGCGGCAGGGATGAGGGCCCACTACGCGGCGAGCTAACCGAGAGCAGAACGTGATCCGATCCAGACGACTAGCACAAGTAATACTTACCACCGTATTCCTCCTCGCCCTAGCCGGAGCCGTTCCCTTTGCGGCTTTGGCTCATGAGGGTGGGCCGCAGATCATGATTGACGTTGGCCAGATAGCTCCCGGCGAAAGCCTGGAGGTGCGCGGGGGCAACATCGGCACCGACCTCGTCGTTCGAGTCGAGCTCGCGGCAAATGGCAGAGTTATCCCACTGGGAGAAGCTGTATGCGATGGGCACGGCGATTTCGCCCAGACCTTTGTGCTGCCGGCGGACCTTGCGAGTGGCGTCTATACCTTACAGGTCGTTGACCCGAGTAGTCCCGGACCCGAAGTGGTGATGGCCAGCACTCAGCTCAGCGTTCGAACCACCGGCTGGACGCGATTGATCGGGATCGGTGCGTTGATCGCGTTCAGCGTGGTTGCGCTGATCACCGCGGGCTTTGTCCTGCTGAAGCGCCGGCGTCACGAGGACCGCGTACCGAAGCCACGGAATGCACCGGCGCGACGGGAGGCCCGTTAGCCGCAGAGGCCGCCGCATTACTCGTTCTTGTAAGTCGATCTTAACCAGATTTAGAACCCAACCTGTACCAGTTTTCGGTACCGCTCGCAAATTATCCTGCCGTCCGACATCGTGAGACGCTCCAGTGTGCCTTGCGCCACAACAAGGAAAACGAAGCATATGGTTCGTAAACACGGAGTACGCCGGCTCAGCCTGGCGGTTGTGTTCGCAATGCTGCTCTCGCTGTTTGGCGCTGGGACGCAGCCCGCACTGGCAGCTGACAGTGTCAGCCTTTCTACCTTGGGTGGGCTGTACAGTCAGGACTTTAACTTGCTCGCCAGTAGCGGCACCTCCAGCGCAGTCCCGACCGGCTGGGCCCTCAGTGAGAGCAGCACCAACGCGAACAGCACTTATTCGGCTGGCACGGGCTCCAGCAACGCTGGCGACACTTACAGCTTCGGCAGTACTAGCAGCACCGAGCGTGCGTTTGGTGGTTTGCGAAGCGGAAATCTCGTTCCCATTGTTGGCGCTAGCTTTGTGAACAACACTGGCGCGACAATTACCTCGCTGGCGATCAGCTACACAGGTGAGCAGTGGCGTGCAGGTGTAGAAAACCGCAACGCCGCCGACAGGCTTGACTTCCAGTACAGCACGAGTACCACCGCCCTGAATTCTGGAACCTGGACTGACGTCAACACGCTCGACTTCAACAGCCCAAATACCAATGCTGCCATCGGACCCTTGGTTGGCAACAACGGGGGCAACCGTACAACGGTCAGCACGACCGTGAGCGGCCTGAGCATCGCCAACGGCGCGACCTTCTGGATCCGCTGGACCGACTTCAATATCAGCGACGCCGACGACGGCTTAGCCGTCGACGACTTCACGCTGATCCCCTTCGGCGTCGTCGCAGACTCGGCCCCGACCGTCTCCAGCACAAGCCCAAGCGGCGACGCGACCGATGTCACCGTCACGAGCAACATCACCGTCACCTTTAGCGAGGCGGTAAACGCCAGCAGCAGCTCGTTCAGCCTCGTTTGCAGCACCAGCGGCACCAAGACCTTCACCCTCAGCGGCGGGCCGACGACGTTTACCCTCGACCCGAGCACTGACTTCGCAAACGGCGAGAGCTGCACCTTGAACGTGATCGCGGCCCAGGTGAGCGACCAGGACGCGAATGATCCGCCGGACAATATGACGGCGAACTATGTCACCCGCTTCACCACGATCGGCCCTGACAATGCACCCGAGGTGGCGAGCACAGTGCCCGTCGACGACGCGACCAACGTCCCGCTAAACCAGAACATCACCGTCAACTTCTCGGAGCCGGTCAATGTGACCGACCCCTGGTTCTCGCTGACCTGCGCCACGAGCGGAGCACACCCGGCGGCTGTTACCGGCGGACCCACTAACTTCACGCTCAACCCTACCACCGACTTCGTCTACGGTGAGGAGTGCACGCTGGTGATCGACGGCGGGAAGGTGCGTGACCAGGACAGCAATGATCCGCCCGATACGATGGTGCTGAACTTTACGGCCGGCTTCACCACCGAGGCCGACCCCTGCACGGTAGCCTACACCCGGGCCTACCAGATCCAGGGTAGCGGCGCCGCAGCTGCGATCACCGGCAACGTCACCACGCAAGGCGTGGTGGTCGGCGACTACGAGGGGGCTTCACCGGCCCTGCGTGGCTTCTACCTGCAGGATATCAACGGCGACGGCGACACCGCCACCTCCGACGCGATCTTTGTCTTCAACGCCAACAACAACAATGTTGGCATAGGTGATATCGTCCGCGTCACCGGCACCGCCGGCGAGAACCAGGACCAGACCCAGATCAACAACGTGACCAGCCTGCGCAAGTGCGGCACCGGTACCGTAAGCCCGGTTGACGTGACCCTGCCCTTCAGCTCGGCCACCGAGGCGGAGCAGTACGAGGGCATGCTCGTGCGCATGCCGCAAACGCTGTACGTCACCGAGCACTTCCAGCTCGGCCGCTTCGGCCAGGTGGTGCTTTCCTCGGGCGGCCGGCTTGCGCAGCCGACCAACATCTTCCCCGCCGGCCCGGAGGCTGCAGCGCTTCAGGCCCAGAACAACCTGAACCGGATCATTG
Source organism: bacterium (assembly GCA_016781525.1). Lineage (GTDB taxonomy): Bacteria > Chloroflexota > Chloroflexia > Chloroflexales > Kallotenuaceae > LB3-1. The sequence goes on from JADDQE010000028.1 coordinate 13,794, forward strand.
TCGACGATGCATCGCAGGGTCAGAACCCCGACCCGATCCTCTTCGGGCGCGGCGGGCAGCCTCTCAGCGCGAGCAACACCTTGCGCGGCGGCGACACAGCAACGGGAATCGTGGGCGTGATGACCTACACCTGGGCCGGCAACGTTGCTAGTGGCAACGCCTACCGGGTTCGGCCCATTAATGCTCTAGGCGCGACCATGTCGAACTTCCAGCCGGTTAACCCACGCCCAACATCACCGCCTGCTGTAGGAGGTACGCTCAAGGTCGCCAGCTTCAACGTGCTCAACTATTTCGTCACGGTCGACCCGAACACCAGCGATAGTGACAGCTTTACTGCCGACAATGTCTGCGGCCCGTTGAAGAACCAGGAGTGCCGTGGCGCAGACAATACCGCCGACAATCCCAGCACCGCGAGCACCGCGGAGCGGACGCGCCAAGAGAACAAGATGATTCAGGCGCTGCTCAAGCTTGACACCGATGTGTACGGCCTGATCGAGCTTGAAAACACGGATGGCGTCGATCCACTGGCTCGCATTGTCAGCCTGCTCAACGCCAAGGCCGGCGCCGGCACCTTCGCCTACGTCAACACCGGCACTATCGGCGGCGACGCAATCAAGGTCGGGATCATCTACAAGCCGAACAGCGTGACACCTGTGGGAGCTTACCAGACCATCGACGAGAACGATGACCCGCGCTTCAACACCAGCCGCAACCGGCCCGCCCTTGCACAGACCTTCGAGGAGCCTAATGGCGGCCGATTCACGATGGTGGTCAACCACCTCAAGTCGAAGGGCTCAGGCTGTGGTACTAGCGATCCCGACACGGGCGACGGCCAGGGCAACTGCAACTTGACACGCAAGGCCGCTGCGGAGGCCCTGGTTGATTGGCTGACCACCGATCCAACCGGCAGCAGTGACCCCGACTTCCTGCTGCTCGGCGACCTCAACTCCTACGCCAGGGAGGACCCGATGCTGGCCCTGGAGGAAGGCGGCTTCACGAACTTGGTGTCCGCCTTCGAGGGGCCGAGCGCCTACTCCTACGCCTTCGACGGCCAGTGGGGCTCGCTCGACCACGCTATGGCCTCGGAAGACCTAGTCGCCCAGGTCACCGGCGCCAAGGACTACCACATCAACGCTGACGAGCCCAGCGTGCTCGACTACAACTCTGAGTTCAAGAGCGCGGGCCAACAGTCGAGCCTCTACGCTGCCGACGAATTCCGGACCTCAGATCACGACCCTGTCGTAATCGGCCTAGAGTTGAATGTCGCGCCGACGGTGGACGCGGGCGGACCTTACACAGTTGCCGAAGGCAGCAGCGTGACGCTCAATGCAGCCGGCAGGGACAGCACCTACGCGGACAACCTCCAGTACGCCTGGGACTTCGACGGCGACGGCCAGTTCGACGACGCCACTGGTGCAACTCCAAGCTTCTCGGCGGCTGCACTGGATGGCCCGACGAGCCTTACGGTCAAGGTGCAGATGACCGACGACCTCGGGCTGACGGGCACCGACACGGCCACATTGAACGTGACAAATGTTGCGCCCACCGTCGCTCCGAGCTTCAGCGCTGCAAGCGCCGGCTGTGGCGTAGCCTCAGTCCTCAGCGGCACCGTCAGCGACCCTGCAGCGGCCGACACGTTCACGGCCGTAGTGAACTGGGGCGATGGCTCAGCGGTGGAGAGCGTGACGGTGTCGAACCGAGCCTTCAGTGCCTCCCACACGTACGTCAAGGCCGGCACCTACACGGCGACCGTAACGGTGACGGATGACGATGGCGGCAGCGAGACGAAGACGGCCACGACAGCAGTAAACTACACCGTGGTCGGCGGCGGGGTGCTCCAGCCGGTCAAAGACGGCAGCAGCGTCTTCAAGTATGGCAGCACGATCCCGGTGAAGGTCAAGCTGCAGGACTGCGATGGCAGCTACCCTGACAAGTTGGCGCCGACGATCAAGCTGACGCAGCTCTCGGGCAACACGCCGGTGGGCGAAATCAACGAGCCGGCCTCAACCAGCAGTGCGGACACGACCGGAGTGCTGCGCTACGACGCCGCGAACCAGCAGTACAGCTACAACCTGGCGACGAAGTCGCTGCCCGACTCGACGGCTACATACCAGATCACCATCACGGTTCCAATGACGGGCCAGACGGTGACTGCCACGTTCGGCCTGAAGTAACAAACGCAATCAAGATCGCACCAACGGGAGGAGAGTGTCCTCCCGTTGGTGCTTTAACAGGTTGCGGCGCTCAGAAGAGTAGTGATGTAGCCGCATGGTATAATAGGACCAACTATTTATGTTGCGTGGAGCAGACCTCCACGCTTTTGTTATCAGCTATGACTGACCATTTCCAAAACTTGCCCGACAGCTATCAGATCCGCCATATCACGATCCGACCGAATATCGTGCTGGCACCGATGGCGGGTGTTACCGACTCCGTGTTTCGCCGGTTGCTGCTGTCCCTTGGTGGGCTGGGCCTCGTGACCACCGAGATGACCAACGCCGCCAGCGTGACGCCCAAGGCGATGCAGCGACACCGGCTGCTCGACTACTTGCCAGAGGAGCGGCCGATCGCGATGCAGCTTTCTGGGAGCGAGCCAGAGCTGGTCGCAGCCGCAGCACGACAGGTCGAAGCCCTCGGCGCCGATATCATCGATTTCAACTGTGGGTGCCCGTCGCCTAAGGTGACCGGCGGTGGGCATGGCTCGGCATTGCTGAAGGATTTACCCAAGCTCAGCCGAATGCTCACGGCAATTACCCAAGCTGTGAGCGTGCCGGTTACGCTCAAGTTTCGGGCCGGCTGGGATGAGGACTCCTTGAACTATCGTGAGACAGCGAGGGTCGCCGAGGAGGCCGGCATCAGCGCCATCGCGCTGCATCCTCGGACCAAGGTGCAAGGCTATGCGGGGTCGGCCGACTGGGAGCGCATCGCCCAGGCGAAGGCAGCCGTGAGCATTCCTGTGATTGGCTCGGGCGACGTCAAGAGCGCCGAGGATGCCCTTCAGCGGCTCGTCGAGACGGGCGTCGACGGCATCATGATTGGCCGCGGGGCAATGGCCAATCCTTGGATTTTCCGACAGATCAAGCAGCTGCGCGCCGGCGAGCCGGTGTTCCAGCCACAGCCTGCCGATAAGCGCTGGCTCCTGCTGCGCTACCTCGACATGCTCCTCGAAACGATGCCCGAGCATCACACAATGGGCAAGCTCAAGCAGCTGATCGGCCAGTTTTATGTCGGTCTCCCCGGCTCGGCAGCCCTCCGCCGCGACGTCCAGCATGCGAAGTCGACAGCTGAGCAGCGCCAGATCATCGAGGCCTACTTCGAGCCATATCTCGCGGGACGCATGGTGACGCCTCCAATCGTAGAAGCCCCTGAAGAGCTGGAAGGCGCCTTGGTCGAGTCTTAGAGTGTGGTGCCGCATTCGCCGCCGCCTGTTCCACAGTGGGACAGGTGGCGATTTTTTTGCCTAAGCTCAAGGCTCCCCGCCATTCGTTTGAAACGGAGGCAAACTTCGAGTATCATCGCCACGTTTCACTGACTCTTCGAGGAGTTAGCCATGGCTATAAAATCGGACCGTTGGATTAAACAGATGGCGCTCGAGCACGCCATGATCGAGCCGTTCGCAGATCGACAGGTGCGTACTGGTGTGATCTCGTATGGCGTCTCGTCGTATGGCTATGATATTCGGGTCGCCGACGAGTTCAAAATCTTCACGAGCGCGACGGGCGAGCTCACCGTTGTTGATCCAAAACATTTCGATCCAAAATCCTTTGCTGATTTTCGTGGTGACGTCTGCATTATTCCGCCAAACTCGTTCGCGCTGGCAAAAACCGTCGAGTATTTTCGTATCCCACGCGATGTTTTGACGGTCTGTGTTGGAAAATCTACGTACGCACGTTGCTTTCGCGCTGACACACGCGTTGCACTCGTTGACGGTAGCGCGCCGACCTTGGAAGAGATGGCGCGTCGGCACGAAGACGGAGAGCTTTTTTGGGGCTATAGCATTGGTCCGAACGGCCGAATGCTCGTGACTTTGCTTGATGCGCCGCGCTACATCGGAAGAGATGCACTGATTGAAGTGGTGCTGGACAATCACGAGTCTATCTATTGCACCCCAGATCACGACTTTATGTTGCGTGATGGACGAATGGTTCCTGCGGATACATTACGTCCCGGTGATTCGCTCATGCCGCTCTATCGGCAGGTTGCCAGGGGCTATGAGATGGTGTATCAGCCGTTGAATGGCCACCTGTATCCAACTCACCGCATGGCGGATGAGTGGAACCTACGTCACCAGATGTACGTAGACGAGCCGGGAACGCATCGCCACCATATCGACCACGACCGACGCAATAATATGCCCTGGAATCTCACGCGGATGAACGCAAGCGAACATATTCGCTACCATAACCAAGAGAATTACGGCGACGATTTTGATCCGAACGAGCATAGCTTAGCGATTCGGGATGCCTTTGAGCGGTTGGGTCAGGATCCGCGCTGGAAGGAAGAATTCCGACGAAGCCAACAGCAACGTGCGCTCAGCTTCTGGCACGACCCGCAATATGCCGCCGCTCGCGAGCGGTTGCTGGAACAACGGCAACACTGGTCGGCAGAATGGCACGCGGCGCATAGTACAGCTTTGAAGCAGTATTACAGCGATCCGGCTCATCGAGCACGCAAGAGTGAGATATCAAAGCGCGTGTGGTCGCGCGCAAGCAATACACGCCGCGAGCAGCAGCGCGAGGTGGCACGCAACATTAACCTCCGCCAGGAGATTACAGGGGAGGCCGTCCGGCGCGCCCTTGATCAGACCGGTTCAATCCGCGGCGCTGCACGGTTGCTGGACTGCGATCGCTCTGTGTTTCGGCGATTTCCGGACGTCGTGCATGCCTTTAAAGGAACGAGAGCACGTCGCAACCATAAGGTGATGGCGATTCGGGAATTAGCGGGTGATCATGATGTCTTCTGCTTAACCGTGCCGGAGGCCGGCAACTTCGCGCTCGACAGCGGTGTGTTCGTTAGCAATTGTGGAATTATAGTGAATGTAACACCTTTCGAGCCCGAGTGGGAAGGATTTGTGACGCTCGAGATCAGCAATACCACTCCGCTTCCCGCGAAAATCTACGCAAACGAAGGTATCGCGCAGGTCCTCTTCTTTCAATCGGACGAGCCGTGCGAGACAAGCTACCGGGACAAAGCTGGCAAATATCAAAACCAGCAAGGCCTCCAGCTTCCTAAAATGTAATGATCAAGCTTTCAGGAATGCATTCCGCAGAAGCTGTACTCGACTCGCTCGCTCGACAACGTGTACTCGTCGTGGGCGACGTGTTTCTCGACGAGTACATCTTTGGCCATGCGACACGGCTTTCACGTGAGGCGCCGATCCCGGTGCTCGAGTTCGACCGTCGAACCTATATTCCAGGTGGAGCGGCTAACCCGGCCAACAACATCGCGGCGCTGGGAGCCAAGGCCCTGCTCTGCTCAGTGGTTGGGGCCGACGCGGAAGGCAAGCAGTTGCTTGAACTGTTAGGCACAGCCGGCGTCGAGCCGAGCGCAGTTCTCGCCGACCTAGGCCGTCCCACAACGGTTAAGACCCGCATCATCTCAGAAAGCTCGCTGCGCTTCTCGCAGCAGCTAGCCCGCATCGACCGGATCGACCGCCAGCCGATCGGAGCCGACAGCACGGCGGCACTGGTCGAACGTATCGCGGCCTGCGTCCCTCTGGTGGATGCCGTGCTCTGCTCGGATTACCTCAGCGGACTACTAACACCACCATTCGTGAGTCGGATTAGCGAACTGTGCGCCCGGCACGGTGTACTGCTGACAGTAGATGCCCAAGGCGAGCTTACCAAGTATCGGGGCGCAGGACTGCTGCGCTGCAACAATGACGAAGCCGCGGCTTATCTGGGCCGGACGATCACCACCGAAGATGAGTATCAGCGGGCATTGTGCGACCTGCTTGAGATGCTCGAGCCAGAGCTGATGATTGTTACCCGTGGCCGTGATGGGCTGTCGATGCAAGGACGCAACCAGCCCTATTCGCACCTTCCGGCGCATCGCGTCGAGGCGGCTGATACCACGGGCGCGGGCGATACATTTATCGCTGTTATGACCTTGGCCTTGGCCGCGAAACTTGACCCGGAGACAGCGGCGTACCTAGCAAACTACGCCGCCGGATTGGTGGTACGACGACTCGGCAATGCCGTTGTGACGCCCGCAGAGCTTGCCGGAGGTATCCGCGATGGATGTGGATGAGCAAGGGCTCGCGCTTGGGCCGATAGCACTTGACGTGCTCGGGCAGCTGCGCGAGCAATGGCGTGCGGATGGCCGCAGGGTTGTCTTTACCAACGGGATCTTCGACCTACTCCACCTGGGACATCTTCAATATCTCCAAGCGGCGCGTACCTTGGGCGACATCCTGATTGTAGGATTGAATAGCGATCGCTCCACTCGCGAGCTCAAAGGACCGCTTCGGCCGCTCGTCACGGAAGGGGAGCGTGCGACGATGCTGCTCGGACTACGGCCCGTCGATTATGTCACGCTCTTTGATGATCGCACCGCAGAGCGTTTGGTGGGAGCACTCCAGCCGGATGTGTATGTCAAGGGCGGGGATTATTCAATTGGGACCACCGTCGGGGGCGGGAAAGATCTGCCGGAGGCGCGTATCATCCATGGCTACGGTGGGCACGTTGAGTTGATCGCGTATTTGCCTGGCCACTCGACAACTGAGTTAATCCAACGGATTGTGGAGCGTTATGGTGGCTAAGCGTTTGTTGGCGGTGTGGGCACATCCCGATGACGAGGCATTTGGCCCGGTCGGATCAATGCGGCTAGCGCATGACCAAGGCTGGGAGACCGCGATCCTGACCGCGACGCGTGGCGAGGCAGGTCAAGGCCACCTGGTCCACCTCAAGGCTGGGCAAACACTAGGGGACGTACGCGAGGCCGAGGTGCGAGCGGCGGGTCAGGTACTTGGCGTCAAGCAGGTGTACGTTTGGCGCTACAGCGATGGTGGGCTACAGAAGGTCCCGCCCGAGGAGCTTGCAGAGCGTGTTCTGGACGTTCTACGCCAATGGCAGCCGGCAGTCGTGTTGACGTTTGGGCCGGATGGGATCACTGCCCATCCCGATCATGTTGCGGTTCACGTGGCGACGCAGCGTGCGTTTATGAAGCTACGCGACGAGCCTGGAGCGGACCGCCCAGAGCGCTTATACTATGCAACGGTACGACCAGGGCGGCAGATCGAGCATCCGATGGGCGAAGCTCCCCCTCCGCTGCCGCCCACAACTGTTGTCGACGTACAGCAGTACGAGACCGTCAAGCGGCAGGCACTTGCCTGTCACGCGTCGCAGCAGGCGGAATGGGAGCCGCTGCTGGCGGACACCGACTGGTTGACAACCGATCGCTTCTTCCGCGCCTTTCCTCCATTCGGACCGGACGAACCCTTAGAGACAACAATCCTCCATGAGTGATCAGTCAGGGCCGTCCAATAGCCCTGGCGCAGACTCCCTCTCACCGACGAAGGTTGCGACGGGAATTGGGCGAGGAATTGCGCTTGCAGCGCTTTTGATTGCTGTCGGCAACATTGCCAGTCGCGTGCTAGGCCAAGCACGCGAGTCAATCATCGCCTATTTGTTCGGGACGAGCGCCGAGAGCAGTGCCTACGCTATCGCCTCGGCGGTGCCGACCTCGCTGTACGACTTCATTGTCGGAGGCCTCGTCAGCGCAGCGCTCGTACCGGTATTTTCGGAACTGGCCGAGCGTGACGATGGGCAGCTCGGGCATGTAGCCGGCACGATTTTTACCGCTGCTACGCTTATGATGGCAGGTGCAGCCGGACTTACCTGGCTTTTAGCGCGGCCAATCGGCGCGCTACTCACGGCTGGCAGCGGTGAATCTCTGCTTCGAGCCGAGACCATCAGCCTGATCCGCTGGATGTTGCCTGCGACTGTGCTCATGGCGCTCGCGGGCCTCGTCACCGGGCTCCTACAGGCACGCCAGCAGTTCCTGCTCCCGGCGTTTAGTACCGCGACCTTTAATCTCGGCATTATTGTTGGAGGCCTCCTGTTTACCGGCATCGCGGGGATTGGCGTGCGCAGCCTCGCGATTGGCATGTCGCTCGGAGCACTCGGGCAGGTACTGCTGCAGCTGCCGGGCTTGCGTGGCACGCATCTGCGGCTCGGCGTCGACCTACGCCACCCCGATGTGCGGCGCATCGGTCGCCTCTACGTGCCGGTGATGGTTGGGATCGCCTTCAGCCTCGTCGGCGTCGTCATCGACCGCGCGCTCGCGTCCGGAGTGAGTGATGATGCAGCCGCTACGATGCGCTTCGCCACAACCCTGATCCAGCTAGCACTTGGCGTCGTCGCAACTGCGATCTCGTTGGCTGCTCTACCAACCTTGTCGCGTCAAGGCACCAATGGTTCGGACCTCGTGGAGTATCGGCGAACGCTTGCACTGAGCATCAAAGCACTCCTCCTCCTGTTACTCCCAATTACTGCACTGCTTGCGGCACTTGCCGTCCCGATTGCCTCGCTGCTCTTCGAGTGGGGCCGCGCCTCGTCGGAGGACGCACGTTCCATTGCTACAGCCCTGCTCGTCTACCTGCCGATGCTAGTTGCCGCCGGCATCGACCAGCCGCTCATTTTTGCCTTCTATGCGCGGCGTAACACGCTGCTGCCGAACCTCGTCAACGGGGCAGCCATCGGCGCGTACCTGGTTGTCGCACTGCTGCTGGTTCGTCCGCTCGGAATGTATGGCCTCATTTTGGGCAATGTCGCGCAGTGGTGGGTCCATGCCCTTTTGATGTTGTGGTTCGCCCATCGACGCCTAAATGCTGTGCGAGGCCAGCGGCTGGTCGAGGCGGCCTGGAAAGGGCTCGTCGCAAGTGCACTAGTTGGCGGCATCTGCTTCGGTCTAAGCGGGATGCTGGAGGAGCAGGTGCAGGGTAAGTGGCAAGCGCTGGCCCTCGTCGTGGGGGTGGGCACGCTTGGGGGCGTGCTCTATCTCGGCCTCGCCTATTTTCTCCGTCTCGAGGTAGTGCATACGTTTAGCACGGCACTAGTCCGGCGCATACGGCGCTAGGTCATTAGGTGGGCGGCCTCTAGCGAAATGAAGGTTGACAGCATCTAGGACATTTGGTAACGTGCAATCAGTTTCCACAGACTGAACGTCAGAATGTAGCTAGCGGAGAAGCATCATGTTGATTGCGCTCACGATCCTTGCCATCGCCACCGCCGCGCTTGCACGCGCGCGCCAGTCCGCAGCCGCGCCTGTGCCAGTTCGGGCGAACACCAAGCTTCGCCGAGCGCGCTAGCTCAAACCACGCAAACAAATGCGGCACCCCTGCTCACGCGGAGCGCCGCATTCTTTTTTGTTAGGCATCGAGCCGTGCGCTGATAAGGTCCATCAGCCGCGCCCGCAGCCGGCGCAAATCCTCATCTAGCCCTACTGGATTAATCTCGAGGTCAGCCCGCATCCGGCCGATCTCAATCCGCTCGTTTTCGATCTGCGGTTTGAGATCCTCTGCAACCAGCCGAAACGCCTCATCGAGCGACGCTTTTGCCGCCACCAGCTCGCGATCCGCACGCGCCATATCGTTCACAGCAAGGGCTTCCAGCGCAAAAGAGACCTGCCGCTCGGTCTTCAGCACAAATGTCGTCGCTTGCTGCTGCATGGACTGCTGCTGGAGCTGCTGAAGCTGCCGCTCCATCTCGTCGTCCGGTATCTCCGATGGCACCGGCTCCGGTGTTGGCGCGTCGAGCTGCACCACGACAGGTGACTGTAAAGACACATTGGATGGCGCAGGTTGCCGCTCCGCCCGCCACCTGCTAATCCCGCGCTCAAGCCCCACGGTAAAGACCGCCGTCAGCAGCGCTGTCCCGAGCACCACCAGCCAGAGCGACCAGCGCTTGTCAACGGTCATTGCTAGTGCTCGATCTGCGCCGCCAGCAATAGCGCCTGGGCAATCTCCTTCATCGGCTTGCGCGTATTCATCGAGAGCTGCTGGATTTTGCGGAACGCTTCGGCCTCCGACAGGCCCTGCTGCTCCATCAAAAGCCCCTTGGCACGCTCCACAACCTTACGTGTCTCGATCGACTCTTTGAGATCACCGATCTGCTTGTCCATCGCGCGCAGCTCAGCGAAGCGCGCCATTGCCACCTCGAGGGCCGGCAGCAAGTCTGCCTCTCGGAAGGGCTTGACCAGATATGCTACCACCCCGGCATCCTTCGCACGGTCGACCAGCTCGCGGTCACTGTATGCAGTAAGCAGCAGGACGGGCGCGATACGCTCCTGCGTCAGCACCTCCGCCGCCTGGATACCGTCAAGCTTCGGCATCTTGATATCCATCACCACGAGGTCAGGCCGAAGCTCGCGCGCGAGGTTGATTGCGCTGACGCCGTCGCCAGCTTCGCCTACCACTAAGTACCCCATACCGACAAGCGTCTCCTTGAGATTCATACGAATCAGAGACTCATCGTCGGCAATAACAAGACGTGTCTGCGGCATACAGTTTATCCTCCAAGCGGTCGTATGGGAGCAATCGCATATGTATTGGCAGGAGTATACGGCGCGCGCCCACCACTGTCAAAGAGTACGTAGCTCATTTTCGGTCTTCGTACCTTCGGCCGAAACAACAGGTTTTTCCATCGTGCAGAAATTACAACCGTAGCGTCGCTCCGCCAGCTAGAACACGTCGTGCATTCTTATTCATTTGCCGATGTATCGCACTTACCAAGCGCACGAGACATTGTGACCCGCGAGCAACTGCACCGCAGCCCAAGCTCGACACATCTCGGCTTTGCAGCCAAAGCAACGGGCATAATCGTAGCGCACGCTGCCGCACCGAGAGCCGCCCACTGTTGGGCGGCTCTCGATGCGGTAGCCCAGGTTAGCGCTGGGATGGCTGATTTCGAAAATCGATGAAGCGATATCCGACACCTCGCTCGGTCAAAATATAGCGAGGATTTGCCGGATCCTCCTCAATCTTCTGCCGCAGATACGTTATGTAGAGCCGCAAATAATGGCTTTCATCACGGTATTCGGGCCCCCAAACCTTGGTTAGCAGGACGTCATGGGGCATGACCCATCCTGCGTTTTGTACCAAGTGATACAGCAGCCGATACTCGGTTGGACGCAGGTTGACCGGCGTGCCCTCCACCAGCACCTCGTGCTTGGCAAAGTCGATGGTCAGGCGGTCATCAATCTTGAGCGTCGTCTGTGGCATTGGCGGCGGCGTGGCATGTCGCCGTAGCACCGCACGGATACGGCTGACGAGCTCGCGATGGTCGAATGGCTTGCCAATATAATCGTCAGCCCCGAGCTCAAGACCACGAATACGGTCGTCCGACTCCGCTTTAGCCGTCAGAACAATCACCGGGACCGTCGAAAACTGGCGAAGCCGCCGCAGCACCTCGAAGCCGTCCATCCCGGGCATCATTATATCCAGCAGCAGGATGTCCGGCAGATTGTCGCGCACCCGCTCAAGCGCTTCCCGGCCGTTGTTCGCGGCGATGACCCGGCAGCCTTCCAGCTCCAGATTCATCCGCACGAAGTTTACGATCCGTGGCTCGTCGTCGACCACCAGTACCAGTCGGTCGCGCAGCTCGATTTTAGGCTGCTCATTGGTCAGGTTACTTGCCATAGTCGGCTACGCTTCGTTGTCGCCAGTTGTTCGGGTCCGAGATGTACGGCGGGTCCGCGGTGCTGCCTGCTCGTCAGAGTTCGCCGGCTCGCGGCTCGTTCGCCGCGTCGACGTGCGTTTGGGTTCTTCGCCACTCTGAGCTGCCGTACCATCAGCGCTAGCCGTCGTCCGACGTGTTCGCGTGCCTGTGGTTGACGTGCGCCGCGGAGTTGCAGGGGCTGGAGCGGAGCCACCCTCCGAGCTTGCCGCAACATCGACGCTCGGCGTCGGCTCAACGCCTGACCCAGCTTCCGCACTTGGCCGCTCAACGCTCATCACCGGCTCAGGATTTGTCTGCTCCGGGCTCGCTGTTTGCTCGATATTCGCGGGCTCCGGGCTCGGTATCTGCTCAGTGCTAACACGCTCGACAGCGGGCATCCGCTCGGCATTCATGCGCTCCACGCTCGGCGCTCGGTCGGGACTGATACGCCCGCCGCCCGCTGCCCGCTCGACATTCATGCGCTCCGCACTTGGTGCTCGGTCGCGGTTAACACGCTCGCCGCTCGGCACCCGCTCGCCACCCATGCGCTCCGCGCCCGGTGTTCGGCCGGGACTGATCCGCCCGTCTCCCGATGTCCGCTCGACATTCATACGCTCCGCACTTGGTGCTCGGTCGGGCCCCGTTCGCTCTGGGTTGGCGGGACGACCCGGGCTGCGGCCGGCACTTGGCATCCGATCACCGCCACCAGAGCGTCCAGGGCTTCCAGCTGGACGCCGCTGCCGCACCACGGTAACCGGCACAACCTCCGAGCTGCTAACGCGAACCGGAGCGCTTGGGGCAGGGGTGGAAGCAGATTCGGCCCATGGACGAACGTCATAGCCCCGCGAGCTCAGGCGCTGCGCAAACCCTTCCTCGACAAGCACTTCATCGAGGGAGTCGGCGTCGTACGTGCCGTAAACTTCGCGTAGCATTTCTGTGATCTGATCAGCGAAATGATAAATGTCGATGACAGTCATAAGGTCACGCAACATCTTGCGTCCTGGCATATATTGGTCTCCGTGAGCGGGCCTGGCTCTGCTACGGCTGGCAGAGCCCACGGGCCCTCTATCTAAGGTAAAGGGTTATTCCTCAGGAGCCATCGAGCACTAGGTGCTAGGCGCTACCATGATAGCACGATTTAGTCCTCCTCTTGGCTTGAATCCGACGCGAAATCACGGTCGAGCGCTAAGCTGCGTCGTTCTAGCGGCAAGGTAAAAATGAAGCGCGAGCCTCGCCCTGGTTGACTTTCTACCCGCAGCTGGCCACCATGCACCTCCACGATTGCACGAGCGAGGTACAGTCCAAGGCCAGCACCCTGTGTTTGGCGGCCGAGTGTATTGTCGACACGGTAAAAGCGTTCGAACACGCGTGGCTGGTCCTCGGGTGCGATACCAACCCCTTGATCGGAAACGTAGATCAGCGCATCATCGCCCTCGGTCCACCCTCCGAGGCGCACGATACCTCCTTGCGGGCTGTACTTGACTGCGTTCGAGAGCAAGTTGGCGAGCACCATACGTATCCGCTCCTCGTCAGCCCGCACCGGCGGAAACGACGGCGGAAAGCGCAGCTGAAATTCGAACTGGTCGTTCGCAGTGGCCGCAATTCCTTGAATCACGCGCGCCGCCAATGCTGGGAGGTCGACCGGCCCGAAGTGGAGCCGCAGACCACCCGCCTGCAGCCGTGAGACGTCCAACAAATTCCCAATCAGCTCGTTGAGTCGGTCAGCCTCCTCCTCGATTATTCCTAGCCCATCGCGTAGCGTCGCCTGGTCCCATTCTGCGTCGGATCGACGAAGCGTTCCGGCATAGCCCTTGATGATCGCGACCGGCGTTTTTAGCTCATGCGAGATGACCGAGACGAAGGTTGCCTGCTGCTGCTCTTCCAGCTTACGCGCGGTAATATCACGGACGTTCGCAATCGCACCCAGAAATTCATCGTCGGGACCATAGGTCGGCGAGTATCGGCTGGAGACATAGCGCTCGCGACCATCGCGCGTAATAATTTTGCCTTCGGCAGTGGGATTAGGCACGCGTGGCAGCCGTTGCAATGGACAGTTGGTGAGGCAGACATTCAGGTCTTGCTCGTTGTGAATCCCGACGACTTCAGCGCATGGACGACCGAGAGCTTCCTCGCGCGGCCAGCCCGTGAGATGCTCCATCGCGCGGTTGAACGATGTAATGCGCCAGCGCCGATCCAAGATCATGACGCCGTCCGCCGACTGCTCGATGATCGCGTTAAGCCGCTGCTGCTCTTGTAGTGCAGCCCGGTACAGCTGCGCGTTCTGTACCGCGATCGCCGCCTGGCTCGCAAATGCCTCGATCAGCGCTTGATCCGCGACCGTAAACGCCACGTTCACTGCGGCGCGAAACACCACGATCATGCCAATTGGACGGCCTCGGATCAACAGCGGCAGCCCAACCATCTGACGCAACGGCAGCTGGAGCTGCTCCGTAACCCGCCGAAGCTCACGCACGGACTGCTCACGTGTCGCTTCCGGCCCAGCTAAGGTTTCGAGTAGTGGCTCGAAAGCGGCATATTGATCGGGCGTGATGTTGTACGCCACCGCTATCCGCAGCTCATCGTCTGGTGCTTCAAACAGAGCAATCAAGCCATAGTTACCGGCCACAAGCTCGACCGCGTACTCAACGACCAGACCCAGCACTGCTGCGAGGTCCAGCTGTGCATTGATGGCCTGGCTGACGCGCAGCAGATAGTCACGTTGCCGCAGCTGATAGTCGTTTAATTCGTACATGGGCTTAGCCTCGCTTCGACGGCGCTTATCCGCACTCAATCATTGCGCTCTGCCACCGACAATATCCCACCGTTTTTCCTCAATATTTGTGGTTCAATTTATGCTAGAATGGCCGCAGAGCAAAGGAGCCCAATCATGTCCGACCACGCTCCCGACTCCAAGACCATTCTAATCGTCGACGACGAGCGCAGCATCCGCAGCGCACTTGCAGATTTGCTTGAAGACGAAGGATTTTCGGTAGCCGTCGTCCGCAATGGCCAAGAGGCAATTACGTACTTGGAACAAGCGACCGAGCGCCCATGCCTGATTTTGCTCGATATGATGATGCCTGAGATGACGGGCTTGCAGTTTCGCCGCCATCAACAGGAGCATCCAGCTTTAGCCGACATTCCGGTTGTGGCCATGTCGGCGAATCTCCACCTCGCCCAGGCCGCTCAACTGCTTGGCGTCACAGATTATCTCCACAAGCCGTTCGACCTACCAACGCTGCTCTCGGCAGTCGTTCGAAATTGCGGTTCCGGGCGAAACGCCTTGGAGCTGGGCTAAACATCCTAATCCGGTTGTGGGCGGTGGCACGTCTGCTTGTCGTGCCACCGCCTCGCTTCATGTCCATAAGGTGTGCTCCTCCGTCGCTTGTAGCAACAGCAGCACCACGAGAACCACTCGCACAGCCTTACGCGTCGCCTCGCCCCTCGGGCCCGTGGCGGACGTGATGTGAGCAAAAATGCTGCCACAAAGTCTGCTTGGGCTGGACCGATGCCGTGAAAGCGCCCTCCGTAAGCCTAGAGCCGCCTTGCCTCTAGGCCGGTTTAGCTCTAACGTTGCTCTAACTTTCCGCAAATATCTATCTAACACCGCCTGATTATTATATGTAGCGAAGACAACACCGTGCGGCCGGAAGAGGCACGGTAAAGAAATGTAATACGAGGAGGAATCTGGTATGGCGAACATTCGTCGAGTCGATCCGTTTAGCGAGATGCTGAGCCTGCGTGACGCGATGAGCCAACTCTTCGAAGACAGCTTTGTTAATCCGTCCCGCTCCAGCCGCGGCGATCAGCTGAGCATGGCGCTAGACGTTAGCGAGACCCAGGATGGGTTCGTCGTCGACGCCGTGGTACCGGGTCTCAAGCCTGAGGATCTGGATATCACGATTCAGGACAATGTGCTTGTAATCCGCGGTGAAACCCGCCAGGAGCATCAAACAGGTGACAAGCAGTCCAACTACCATATCATGGAGCGCCGCTACGGTCGCTTTAGCCGCGCGGTAAGCCTGCCTACTGCTGTGAAGGCCGATGAAATCCGCGCAACGCTGGAAAACGGCATTCTGCACCTTGAGATTCCAAAGGCCGAGGAAGTTAAGCCGCGCAAGATATCGGTCACCAAGGGTCGGTCACTCCAGGGCAACACCGTTGATGTACACAACGAGAACGGACACACTCAAGCTGTCGGTCAGGCATAAGCAGCTAAAGATTTCCAGCAAGGCCGGATCGCAATGATCCGGCCTTTCGCATGTTCGCCAGAAGCCGTGATACTTTACACATGGTTGATCGAGGCCAAATTTAGGTGTCAACTGTTGCGGCAGCCGCTGATGCATCATAATTCGACCCTAACACCAGGCAGGCTGTATATTATCGAACAAGCATTTACACACGACTAGACAGCCGCGGACAATCGTGCTAGGATTATTGAACTAGCTTTCAGGAGTCGCGTCATGCACATCGACCTCACCAGCAAGCGCGCCCGTAAACTCATCGAAGACTATGGCCTCACGGAAGAAGAGCTACGGCAGATCATTGCCGCCGCCCGCATTAATCTTGCCACCTTCGATCCTGAGTATCGCGCCAACGTGACGCAGCTTTCCCAGGAGCTGGACCGCAGCCGCCCCACTATTTATAGCTGGGCTGACCGTGCCCTTGAAGCTACCGTCGAGTCACTCCGCAACATTCGCACCGGGCGCCCGCCAAAAGAAGGTGCTTCCAATCGACGGATCCGGCGCCGCTCCGAGCACTCCTAGCCCCAGCACCACGAAACCCCAGCCTGATTGTCCCTCCGCGACGAGCCAGCCGCTCGCCAACAACGTTCTGCGCCTGCCGCCAAGTGCTGCAGCTTGTGCTGCAATTGTCACGACGCGCTCAGCCTCTCCGCGCCCCAAAGCCCTGTACCTCTGCATATGCGCTCCCCTAACCACGCTTTGCTCGAGCCTCACTCCTTTGTAATCCTTCTGCATCGCGTGCCGTGAAGGAGGTATCTGGAAGGCCTGCGGCAACGAAGAACGGCAGTCCGTGTCGCATGGGACAAGGAGTAATCCCCCTAAATAGCCCGGCAGTTCACTGTCGCGGCGGCGTGCTTTCCGTATGATACGTCACAGACGCGTCGGTGCGTACCCTCTACACAACGTCGGAGTGGTCGGTAAGTAAGTGGGCGCCGCAGGGCCTCGTGGTCAAGGAATAATGCGTTCCTGGACACGTCGCTTTTGCTCTGGGCCAGCGCTATTCACGCAATCTAAACCGGCGGAACAACAAACGGAGACCAAACACCTAGCCGAGTCTTAATCTTTTGTTCTCTGTGCTCTGTTCTCATTGTCTTCAACCGGACAATTCTCATCATCGCCAAAGGCAGGAAATCATGGCTCTCGATCCGCAACTCACTAGCTTGATCGTGCCACCCGACGAGACAACGCGCATCGAAGACGTGCTGAATCGACTCGTCGAAGAAACCGGGGGAAACCACGCACTACTCCTCGACAAGAGCGGCCAGGTGATCGCTTGTCACGGCGACGCCAATCGCCAGGACACGACAGCGCTTGGCGCTCTGATCGCCGGCACCTTCGCTTCATCGCGCGAGGTCGCTAAGCTGCTCCGAGAAAAAGACTTCAAGATGCTCTTCCAGCAGGGCGTTCGCGAGAACTTGTTCATCGCCCTTATCGCCGATCAGTGGATCCTAACGATTATCTTCAACAAGGAAACCCACATCGGGCTCGTCAAGGTGCTGATCAAGAAAGCGTCCGAGGAACTCTCCGCTATTCTCCAGCGGGTGCGCCAGTCGCGCCGTGTTCGTGATGATGTGCTGGGCGCAAGCTTCCGCACGTCGATGGAAGACACGATCGATCTGCTATTCCGCGACTAACAGCCAGGGAGCCTTTGTATTATGGCACTTATCAACGTCGCCGCCCGCGAAATACATTGCAAAATCGTGTATTACGGTCCCGGCATGTGCGGCAAGACGACCAACCTTCAGTGGATTCACGGCCAGGTACCGCAGGCCACGAAGGGAGACCTACTGTCGATCGCGACCGAGACCGAGCGAACGCTGTTCTTCGACTTTCTACCGCTCGACCTCGGCAAGGTCCGGGGGTTTCAAACCCGCTTCCACTTGTACACTGTTCCCGGCCAGGTGCTCTATGAGCGCACACGAGTTGCCGTGCTGAACGGTGTCGACGGCGTCGTCTTTGTCGCAGACTCGCAGAAGAGCAAGCTGGAAGAGAACGTCAATAGCCTCAAGGAACTTGCGCGCAATATTCAAAAGCAGGGCAAGAAGTTCCAGGATTTCCCGCTTGTGCTGCAGTATAACAAGCGAGACCTGCCGAATGCACTGCCGGTCCCGCTGATGGACAAGTACCTTAATCCATTCAAATGGCCCCGCTTCGAGGCGTGTGCTGCATCGGGACCAGGCGTTTTCGACACCTTAAAGGGCATCAGCAAAATTGTCATCGGCAAACTTTAATCGCCGTCAGCTGTGAGCCATTAGCCGTTGGCCGCCTCCAATGATCGAGGCGGGTCCAACCTGATCGCTGATTGCTGATCACTGCTAGCGACGGATTATGGCGCTTCAAGGGGATCTGAGCGACTTCGGCCTCGTCGATATTATTCAGCTGATCGACCTCGGAAAGAAAACCGGCGGCGTGGAAGTGCATGGCCGACGCGGCACCGAGGAGCTTGAGGGCTGGCTGTATTTCGACGAGGGCAAGATTTGTGCGGCGCAGCTAGGCAGTCTGGCAGGTGAGGCGGCGGCCTATACGCTCTTCACCTGCAACGCGGGGCCGTTCACACTCCACGAACACGTGGCGCTGCCACCGCGGAATGTCCACGTGTCCAACGAAGTCATGATCATGGAAGGCATCGGCCGGCAGGACGAGTGGGCCAGCATCGCGGAGCATATGCCGCCCAAAGCGCTGGTTCTACGGCTCGTCGCAAATCCACGTTCGTCAAGCCGCGAGATCAACCTCGAGGCCGATAAGTGGCGCGTGCTAACCATGATCAACGGCAAAAATACCGTCGCTGATATCGTGAAGCTATCTGGGCTCGGCGATTTCACCGCGTGTAAAATTATCATCGAGTTGATGGACGCGGGCTTGATCGAGGGACGGCTTGAGGAGCCGCGGGCGGCTCCGCTGTACCCCGAGCTTGAAAAGCTTGCAGTTGCGGGGATCGGCAACAGCGCCCGAGTGCTCCTCGCCGATTCTTTCCGCCGCTCCGGCCTCAAGCCGGATGATTCGACGCAGCCACAGCAGATGCTTCGGGCCGTCGCCGGCTTCGAGCAGGCGACCACACTGCTACTCGGGCCATCACGTGCACGTGCGCTCGCCGATCAGCTCCGCACAAGGATTCAGCAAGCTACCTAATGGGCCCCCCGCGAGCTGCCGGGCCAATGCTGCGGCAGAAGGAGAGATACACCAGCTATGCAACGAAAAGCGTATGCCGTGCCGTTCGCGCTGCCGTCCTTTGAGCGGCTACGTTCGGCAGATCTTTTTATCCCGTTTATCTTAGGCTTGGCGTTTGTTCTGCCGCTGGTGCTCGCCTTCTTGGGCGTGGGCATTCGCAAGGACAAGCAAACGCCGCTGGTGATCAATGAGGCATTTGTCAATCCAAGCGATGTACAGGAGGGCGCTTGGGT
Source organism: bacterium (assembly GCA_016781525.1). Lineage (GTDB taxonomy): Bacteria > Chloroflexota > Chloroflexia > Chloroflexales > Kallotenuaceae > LB3-1. Next base: position 33,096 of record JADDQE010000028.1, read on the forward strand.
TGAGCTATTCAACACGACGGATGAGCCGATCTCAGTTGATGGGTGGAAGCTCAGCACCGCAGCGAAGGATGTGCACGCGCTGCAAGGCACAGTACAGCCGGGTGAATATCTCGTTGTCCGTGTACCCAGCGCTTGGAACCGCGAGGCTGACGCCGTTATCCTCCGCGGCATAGACAATGACAAGGTCGACTACGTCCATTGGGGCGCCGCGCCCGCGAAGAGCCCGATCGGTGATTGGAACAAAACAGCGGTCCGGGCACCGGCAGCCAATGCAGCGCTGGTCCGCAACCCGCAGGGCTTCGACTCAGACACGGCCAAGGATTGGCTGCCCGCACGGCCATCACCAAACCAGCAATCTCCGGCTTCGCTCAATCTCGGCATGTATCGCCTGCTCTTCGACATCACCAACTACATTAGCCTCATCGCCGGCTTCCTGCTGTGGGGCGCCTTTATCCTGATTGGGCTGATCGCCAAGCGCTTTGAGATGCTCACCGGCGAGCGTTCTTTCTGGAGCGCTATGGTCGTCGCGCCGATCGGCATCGTTATCTACAACGGTGTTCAATCATACGCCTTCTTCACTGCGGGCAGGATGACCGAGTGCAAAACCGGGCTTGGTTTCAGTGCATGTCAGCAGGGCTGGGCGTTTGTCCCGCTATTTGTCTCGGCCGTGGCAATGGCGTATGTCGTTTACCGCTTCTACGGAATCGCTCGTCGTATCCTTGAGGTCTAGCTATGAACTTTGTGCCGCTGCATATCGGACTGATCCTGGAGATCGGCGTCGTCGTCCTCGCGATGGTTCTGTTCCGCTTCTCACGCGTACTCGGCGGTCTGCTCGATCTGATTCATCGACCGCCGCTCGAGGTTTGGCTCAAGCTCTCTGGCTGGATTATGATCTTGGGCTTTGCGGTGCCGCACTATATCGCGGTCGCCGTCTTGTATCCGAACGTCGCGAATCCGGTCATGCTTCAGCTGCTGTGGATTACGCGCTCGATCTCGTTTTTCGCGCTCTTTATCGCCGCGGTGCTCGCCTTCATCCCGTCGCTCCTGTACTACCGGTGGACGAACCAGTAGGCGAGGGATGAGGGATGAGGGATGAGGGATGAGGGACGAGGGATGAGGGACGAGGGACGCGGAACCAGGGATGAGGGGTGAGGGACGCGGGACGCGGGACGCGGCTGTAGCCCCTAGCCCCTAGCCCCTAGCCCCTAGCCTCTAGCCTCTAGCCTCTAGCCTCTAGCCCCTAGCCCCTAGCCTCTAGCCCCTCGTCCCTCATCATGCGGTATAATGCCGCTTGTAACCGTGGTACGGATAACTGGCGAATCACGTGGAAGACCACGAGGGAGTCCGTACAGCAAGAGTGCCGCTCGCCTGGGCCGGGTTCCGAAGATGATTCGGGACCTTTTCTATTGGCGAAAGGAGCGTAGCGATGCGGGCGATCGTGAGTGTCTCGGATAAAACAGGGATTGCCGAGCTAGGGCGAGCGCTCAGCGAGCGCGGCGTGGAGATATTTTCGACGGGCGGAACACTAAGCGCGCTGCATACGGCAGCCGTGCCAGCGCAGGGCATCAGCGAGCTCACCGGCTTTCCCGAAATCCTGGAAGGCCGTGTCAAAACGTTACATCCTGCGGTTCACGGCGGTATCCTGCATCGCCGCAACCGGCCCGCTGACGTCGCGGAGATTGGGGCTCATGGGATCGAGCCCATCGACCTCGTTGTCGTCAACCTGTACCCTTTCCGTGAGACGATTGCACAGCCCAATCTCCAGCTCCACGACGCGCTGGAGCAGATTGATATCGGGGGGCCCACTCTGCTGCGGGCGGCGGCCAAGAACTTTCCGCATGTCCTCGTAATAGTCGATCCACGCGACTACCCACGCGTGTTGGCGGCGATCGATAGCCTTGCGATCGACGAGCAGCTGCGGCGTGAGCTTGCCGCAAAGGCCTTTGCGCACACCGCGGCTTACGACAGCGCCATCGCGGCGTATCTCAGCCCCGAGCAGCTCCCGGCAACGCTTCCACTAAGCTTCGAAAAAGTACAGGATCTGCGCTACGGCGAAAACCCGCACCAGCCGGCCGCGTTCTACCGTGATCAAGCCAGCAACAAGGGAACGATCGCGGGGGCGCGACAGGTCCAAGGCAAGGAGCTTTCGTTCAACAATCTGCTCGACGCCGATGCAGCGCTGCATATCCTCCAGAGCTTCGATGCGCCGACCGTCACCATCTTGAAGCACACCAACCCCTGTGGCCTTGCCTCTCACCACGATCTTGTAGCAGCGCACGCGGCAGCTCGCTCGGGCGACCCAGTATCGGCATTCGGCGGCATCGTCGGGATCAACCGGCCGGTTGACGGGCGGTTAGCCACGGCTATGCAGCGCTATTTTTATGAAGTGATCGTTGCGCCAGCCTTCGACGACGAGGCCCGTGCGATTTTCGCGGCGAAACCCAACCTCCGCTTGCTCGAGCTTGATATCGATGGGCCGGGTGGGCAAGCTTGGGACTATCGCCGGGTCAGCGGAGGGCTGCTGGTACAAGCGGCGGACGAAGTCGCTGCCGACGACCCGGGGTCCTGGCGCGTAGTTTCGGAGCATCAGCCGACGGCAGAGCAGCTTGAGGCGCTCTGGTTTGCTTGGCGTGCCTGCGCCGCAGTTAAGTCGAACGCCATCGTGCTTGTACAGGACCAGACATTGGTTGGGATGGGCGCCGGCCAGCCATCGCGGGTCGACTCGGTGCAGATCGCGGTCCGCAAGGCGGGCGACCGGGCAGCCGGCAGCGTGCTTGCGTCCGACGCATTCTTTCCGAAGCCGGACGGTGTGGAAGCTGCGGCTGCCGCCGGTGTGGGTGCCCTGGTCCAGCCAGGCGGTTCTCAAGCCGACGACGAGGTCATCGCGACGGCCAATCGGCTGGGTCTAGCGCTTATGTTTACGGGCCGACGGCATTTTCGGCATTAGGAGCAACGAGGCATCTGGTTTCAGGTGCTGGGGTGATCGCGTGTCTGACACCCCAGGGGTGAAACCTGGTGCCTGAGACCTGAAAGCTATGATCAAATTCGACAACAACGGCCTGATTCCCGCAATTGTGCAGCATGTACGGAGCGGCGAAGTTCTGATGCTCGGGTATATGAACGAGCAATCGCTGGCCCAAACCCGAGAGACAGGGCTCGTCACCTTCTGGAGTCGCTCGCGCGACGAGCTATGGCAGAAAGGCGCGACCAGCAGCAACGTGCTGCGTCTCGTCGAAGTGCGCCAGGACTGTGACGGCGACGCACTACTAGTGCTCGCCGAACCGGAAGGCCCGACTTGCCATACCGGCTCACGCTCCTGCTTCTACCGCAACGTCGACGACGAGGCAGTGCAAAGCAGCCAGCCACCAAGCGCCGTGCTGGCACAGCTCGCCGATCTAATCGAGCGCCGCCGGCAGGAACAGACCGAGGGCTCGTACACGGTGAAGCTGCTGAAGGGTGGGCCCGAGCGGATCGGCAAGAAAGTCGGTGAGGAGGCAACCGAAGTTGTGATCGGGGCGATGAAGGGCGACGCCGACGAGCTCGCGTATGAGACCGCCGACCTGTTTTACCATACGCTGGTGCTGCTCGCCAGCCAAGGCGTGCCACCCGAACGCGTGTGGGCCGAGTTGGCGCGCCGGTACAACAAGTAGAAAGAGAAAGGACCAAGAACCGCCATCATGGGTTCTTGGTCCTCCGTACCTGACGCTTGTAGCTAGTCGAGCAATCCGGGAAGCGGCGCGATCGTCACCCGGCCAGCGGCGACATCGAGCTCTTTGATCACATCCTTGATCATTGGGATGAGCACCTCACCGCCCTCAGTTCGCGTGACGACGAGAACCTCGTTGGCACCCGTCTCGATGACCTCTTTGACCACACCAAGCGTGGTGCCCTCAGTGGTCTGGACCTGAAGGCCAGGCAGGTCGTGCAAATAATACTCGTCTTCGTCGAGCGGAGCTGCCTCGTTCTGCCGGATATAAACTTCCTGGCCTCGCAGCTCCTCTGCGCCCTCGCGCGTCGACACATTGCCGAGCGTCACGATCATGACAGCCGCCTTGTGGGCTGCAATACGGACAAGCGGGTACGGCGTTAGCCCCTCGCCGACGAATATGGTTTTGACCCGCGCGAGGTGCTCTGGCCGATTGGTAATCGCGTGGAATTTGAGCTGGCCTCGCACTCCATGGGGCAGTGTAAACTGCCCGACGAGCAGCAAATCTTCGAGAGATGGACGGTCAGTCATGGGCAGCTACGAGTTAATATCAAGGTGAACCCGCTTACGCTCGCGCGCGGCGGCCACACCCAATACGTCACGGATCGCCTTCGCAACACGTCCGCTCCGGCCGATCACCTTGCCGGCGTCACCTGGGGCAACGGTCAGCTCCAGCGTAATGGCGAAGCGGCCATTGCGCTCACGCACACGCACGGCTTCAGGTTGATCAACCAGCTCTTTGACGATAAAGGTCAACAATTCATTCATACAAGATGTAGAGCTTTAACGCAAAAACGCAAAGACACGTAAGACTATGTTGGCTCTTGTTGCGTCTTTGCCTCCTTGCGGCAATCTGCTCAGCAGCAGTTGTTATGCGTCGGTAGTCGGCTGAACTGGCTCGGCTCCAGGCGTATAGGGCGTGCCGGGCTTCGCATCGACGCCCACCTTGTTCAGCAGATACGCCACCGTATCCGAGGGCTGCGCGCCGACGCTCAGCCAGTAGCGAGCGCGGTCGGCCTTGATGTTCAGCACCTTCGGCTGCTGTACCGGATTGTAGTGACCAATAATCTCGATAAACTTGCCGTCGCGCGGGGAGCGGACATCGGCAACGACGATGCGGTACGAAGGCTTCTTATTTTTGCCGCGCCGCAGCAAACGAATACGAACCACGTGAATCCTCCAAAAAAGTGTATCGGTCGAAAAACTCTATCGACTTACTGATCTTTCCGCATATTACGGAGCATGCTCTCGATATCTGCGGGGCTGCTCTGTGGACCTAAGCCAGCTTGTGGCCCGAATCCAGGCATACCTGGTCGTGCTCCTGGCAGCTGCGGCGCACGGCTTTTCTTCTTTTTGTTCTTGCCTTTTTTGCCGCTACCACCCTTATTGTTACTCGGCGCCGGACGCCCATTCGCCCCGGGCATCATGCCCATCATACCCTTCATCATCCGCTGCATCTCGCGGAATTGCTTCAGCAGCTCGTTGACGTCCTCAATCTGGGAGCCAGAGCCGCGGGCAATCCGCTCCTTACGGCTTTGCTTGATGATGTCGGGATTGCGGCGCTCCTCAAGGGTCATCGACTGAATGATCGCCTCGATATGCTTGAGGTCATCCTCGTTGATGTGCTCGTCGAGCTTGAGCTGCGACATACCGGGCAGCATACCCAGGATTTGCTGGAGCGGACCGAGCCGCCGCATCTGCTTCATGGCGTTGAGGAAATCTTCAAAGTCGAACTTGCCCTTCTGCATTTTCTTCTGCATCTTGGCGGCTTCTTCTTTGTCGATCGCCTCTTCTGCACGCTCGATCAGCGTCAGCACATCGCCCATGCCGAGGATGCGCGACGCCAAGCGCGGCGGATCGAAGGGCTGTAGGCCGTCGACCTTCTCGCTCGTGCCGAGGAACTTAATCGGCACGCCTGTGACCTGGCGGATCGAGAGCGACGCACCACCCCGCGCGTCGCCGTCAACTTTGGTCATGACAAAGCCGGTCAGGGGCACACGCCGGTTGAACTCTTCGGCGACCCGCACCGATTCCTGACCAATCATCGCGTCGACGACCAGCATCGTCTCGTGTGGATTGGTGGCAGTGCGAATCTCCTCGAGCTCCTGCATCAATGCTTCGTCAATCTGCAGGCGACCGGCGGTATCGAGGATTACGACGCCGTTGCCATTCTTGCGCGCCTCGGCGATGCCGTTACGCGCGATTGTGACAGGCGATACTTGCGTTCCCTCGCTGTGAACCGGCACCTGAATCTGCTTGCCCAGCGTCTCGAGCTGCTTGATCGCGGCGGGTCGGTACACGTCACAGGCGACAAGCAGCGGATTACGATGCTTCTTCCGCAGAAACAACCCGAGCTTGGCAGCCATTGTCGTCTTGCCCGCACCGTTGAGGCCGACAAGCAAGATAATCGTTGGGCCGGGCTGAACATTTAACAGCGGCACCGCCTCGTCGCCGAGCAAGTGGATCAGCTCGTCGTTGACGATCTTGACCACCATCTGTGCCGGCGTCAGGCTCTTGGTGATATCCTCGCCAATCGCCTTCTCGCGCACACGCCCGACAAAATCCTTGACGACCTTAAAATTGACGTCGGCTTCCAGCAGCGCGCGACGCACTTCTTTGAGTGCCTCGTCGACATCAGCCTCACTCAGCCGGCCGCGTGAGCCGAGCCGAGTAAATACGTTTTGGAGCCGATCAGAAAGACTTTCAAACATACTATTTTCGCCTTGTGCCTAACTTAAAACAGGCACGAAGAACGCGGCTACGCCGCGTCGATACAGCATTGTAGCGGATTGGAAGGCCAACGTCAAATGTGATCTTTGTGCCTCCGATAACCGAAACCGCGAGGGTACTCGCTGCTCGGCTGCACCAGGCGCTCGACTTTAAAAGACCGGCTCGTAGCCCGCATACTCAGCCGGCTTTTGATCGGCCAGCTCGATCATCCGCGACGGATCCGCTGCGGGGGCCGTACGACAAGCCCACTCAGCGCCACAACCTTACTCACCACCCACGTCGCGCATGCGCTGGGCGTTGTCGGCAACCGTAAGCGCATCAATCATGCGGTCAAGGTCGCCGCTCAGCACAACGGGAATGTTGGAAAAGCTCTGACCAATCCGGTGGTCGGTGATGCGGTCCTGCGGAAAATTGTACGTCCGGATCTTTTCGGCGCGCTCACCTGTGCCGACCTGGGCAATTCGCGACGAGCCCAGCTCTTTCTGCCGCTTTTCCTGCTCGATGGCGTAGAGCCGTGACCGGAGCACGGCCAGCGCTCGCTCGCGGTTCTTGATCTGTGAGCGCGTGTCCTGGCAGGTCACAATCATCTGGTCCGCTGTGCCAGGCTTGTAGGTGATCCGCACAGCCGAGTCGGTGGTGTTAACACCCTGACCGCCATGACCGCCGGCGCGAAACACGTCGACGCGATAGTCTTCAGGCCGAACGTCGACATCGGTCTCCTCGACCTCGGGCAACACCGCCACGGTTGCGGTCGAGGTATGGATGCGGCCGCGAGCTTCCGTTGCCGGCACGCGTTGAACGCGATGGACACCGCCCTCGTACTTAAGGCGGCTGTAGGCACCGTCGCCGTGGACCTCAAAGACCACTTCTTTGAAGCCGCCGGCAGCGTTCTCGTTGGAGTTAATGACGTCGACCTTCCAGCCCTTTACCTCGGCATACCGACTGTAGGCCCGAAACAGGTCGGCGGCGAAAAGGCCAGCCTCGTCGCCACCCTCGCCCGCGCGGATCTCGACGATCACGTCCTTCTCGTCGTTTGGATCATGCGGCAGCAGCAACAGCTTAATCTCGTCATCCAGCTCAGGAATACGAGCGTGCAGCTCGTCAAGCTCCATCTGCGCGAGCTCGCGCAGGTCAGCATCGTTGCTTTCTTTCAGCATCTCTTCGGCCTCGCGGATCCCGCGCAGGACCTGGGAGTACTCCTGGTATTTGGCGACGACCGGTCCAATCTGGTTTTGCTCCTTGACATAGGCCTGGAGCTGCGTGATGTCGGTGGCGACCTCGGGGTCGGCCATGAGCTCGTTTAGCTGGTTGTAGCGCGCCTCGATCGCGGCGAGCTTTTGCAGTACATTCTGGTCAAGCATATATCGTTCGCACCTCACGGAGCTGAGCATTCTGATAGGTTAGGATCGCACCGAATAACACAAGTAGACGGGGGCGCGCACCGACTGGTGTCGTACCCCCGTCCGTCGATCTTCGCTATTAGGCTAACCCTGCGTGATGCGCTCCCGCTTGCGCCGGTTTCGCTCCGCGCGGCGCTGCTTCTCCTTGCGCTGCTCGCTCCTGGAGACGAAATGCATCTTTTCGCGGAAGGTCTTGGTGATCCGCTCGGCGACCACGCCCTTGTTAAAGCGGCGGATCAGCTGCTCAACGGATTCACCGTCGCGTCGTTCTACATGCATAGCAGATTGGCTGTGCAGGCTTCATTTCAAACGAAATGATGAGCCGACAAATTGCCGCGCTCACCTCCTTTAGCCACAAATTCGCCTTGAGGCGGGGTGGTGCGATGAATTATACAGGATGCGGAAAGTGGATGCAACCGGGAAGCGAGGGGCTAGAGGCTAGGAGCGAGGGCCTAGAGGCTAGGAGCGAGGGCTAGAGGCTAGGAGCGAGGGCTAGAGGCTAGGGGAAAAGCTATACCTTCGCTCCTCATCCCTCGTCCCTCATCCCTCGTCCCTCGTGCCTCGTTCTACCCTTCCCACGTCCCCGGCACGTAGAGTGAATTGAAGACTTTCAGCGCGAAGCGGTCGGTCATACCCGCGATGTAGTCGATGGCGGCGCGCTCGATGGTCTCACCCCGCTCAGCCACGATGCGACGCAGCTCAGCAGGGATATCGGACGGGTGCGTGACAAAATGGCGGTACAGCTGCTCCACAATGAACCGAACTTTGTCGTCCTCCTTGGCCGGACTGTTGCGGTACACATTTCGAAACATAAACTCGCGTAGTGCATTCGTGGCGGCCAAGATGGGCGGACTCATCGAGATGACTGGCTGTTGCGGCGCGGGCTCCTCGCCAGTGGCCCACCAGTTATGGTCAATCATATCCGAGACCATCGTGTCGATTCGTGCGCCGTGGCTACGCCCCAGCACCTCCACGGTATCCATCGGCAGGTCTTCTTCCCGCAACAATCCGGCGCGGATCGCATCGTCGATATCATGGTTAATGTAGGCAACGCTATCGGCTAGCTTGATGATCTGCCCTTCGAGCGTCGATGCGACGCCCCAACCAGTGGAGGTAATATCTTTGCGTACCTTGGAGTGCATATAGATGCCTTCACGCACGGGCCCGGTCAAGTTTAGGCCCTGGCCGCCCTTCGCCAAGTGCTCGACGATACGCCGGCTCTGCTCATTGTGACGAAACGCATGCCCCTGGGCGTGTGACAGCGCGGTTTCTCCAGCGTGACCAAATGGGGCATGGCCGAGGTCGTGGCCAAGACCGACTGCCTCGACCAAATCTTCGTTGAGACGGAGCGCACGCGCTACAGTGCGTGCGATCTGGGTCACCTCGAGGGTGTGGGTCAGGCGCGTCCGGTAATGGTCACCCAGCGGCGCGATAAAGACCTGGGTCTTGTGCTTGAGCCGTCGAAACTCCTTGGAGTGAAGAATACGGTCACGGTCACGCTGGAACGCAGTCCGAACTGGCGACGGCTCCTCTTCACACTCGCGCTTCGCATCCGTGCTCTTCGCCGCTAATGGCGACAACCGCTCTTCGGCGGCCTCGAGCCAGTGACGGACACTAGTACGGCTGTTCCCAGGACGAACACCGGTATCCCGCTCGGCCATCGATTAGCTCCTTCTTGGCAATTCAGCCGGCCATTTGCTCCGTCAACCGCCCCGCGTACAAGTAGTGCAAGGTATGGTCCCCGCTTTTGCTCGCTCAGCCCGCCATTGCGAGCAGCTTTTCCCACAAGTCGTCGCCGACCGGCGCAACCGACAAACGCGGCTGGCGCACCAGCGCAAACTGGGCGAAGACGGGGTCGGCCTTAATGGTGCTCAACGGAACTGGACGCTCGAGCCGTCGCTGGAAGCACACGTCGACCACGGCACGCTTCGGGTCATCAAGCTTAGGGTCCGCATAGGCCTCGCTCACGATCTCGGCCACGCCGACGATCGCACGCTCATCCCCACTGTGGTAGATCAGCGCGAGATCGCCGGGCTGCATTTGGCGGATGTTGATCAGCGCCTGAGCATTCGAGACACCATCCCAGGTTGTCGCGCCCTCGCGCTCGAGGTCGGCACACGAGTAGGTCGAGGGCTCGGTTTTGAGCAGCCAGTAGGCCATGGGTACTCCAGGAAAAGTTAGTCGATTTCGGTCGCCACGCCCAACGCCTCGCGTGCGGCGGCCACCGGGAACAGCGAGCCGGTGATACAGATGAGGTCATCTGGCCCTGCCAAGCTCCGTGCGGCATCGATCGCCGGTGGTATGTCGTCGGTAAAGATGAGCGGAACGTCTGGCCCTGCCAGCAGGGGCCGCACATGCTCCGCCAGCAGCTTCACCTCAGCCGCGCGTGGGTGGAACGAGCGCGTCAGCACAACGGCGGCCGCACTCGGAACAAGCTCACGAGCGAGCGCTGCAATGTCTTTGTCACGTGAGGTCCCCAGGATCAGAATGAGTCGTTGATGGGGCAGGGTCGCCAGCGATTCGCGGAGCCGCTGAGCCGAAGCTCCGTTCATAGCGCCGTCCACCACAATCGTTGGGTCGCGGGCCACAATCTCGAAGCGACCGGGCCATTGGGCGCCCTGCAGCCCCACCCGTAGATGCTCCTCATCGATCAGGAAGCCGTGCGGCCGGAGCAGCAGGGCGGCACCCACAGCAGTCCGGGCGTTCTCAAGCTGATAGGCCCCCCCGAGGGAAATCTGCTCGGCCTGGAGCGCCAGGGGATACGGTACGATTTCGGAATAATCGACACGACGGAGACCGTCCAGCTCAGCACGGAACAGGGGTGCCTGCTGCGCTCGAGCCTCCGCTGCGATAACCTGCTCTGCGGCCAACCACTGCGGCGTGACTACGATCGGCACTGCCGGCTTGATAATGCCCGCTTTGGCCGCCGCGATCTCCTCGATAGTCGTCCCCAGTACGCCCATATGGTCGAACGAGACCGGCGTGATAACCGAGACCAGGGGTGTGACGACGTTGACCGTATCGTAGCGCCCGCCTAGACCTATCTCAAGCACGGCAATGTCGATCTGTTGATCGGCGAAGTAGCGCAGCGCAAGCGCCGTGGCGAGCTCGAAGACCGTGGGTTGTCCGTGTTCCGCCAGCCTGGCAACAAGCGGCTTGAGACGGTCGACGTAGGCGACAACGTCCGCCTGCGGGATCAGTCGCCGGTCGACCTGGACCCGCTCACGCCACGAGTGCAGATGCGGCGAAGTGAAAAGTCCCGTTCGATTGCCGGACGCTCGAAGGATTGCCTCAAGCATCGCGCAAGTCGAGCCCTTACCCTTCGTGCCGGCGACGACCACGCTCGGATAGCACAGGTGAGGCTCACCCAGTTCACCGAGCAGCCAGCGCATACGATCGAGGTTGAAGCGCGCGTGCTCGGGCGAAGGCGGCATCTTCGCTTCATAATTAATGAAGGAGTACAGGTAGTCGAGCGCCGCCTGATATGCGGGCGGCGCACTGCGCCTGGTCATGGAACCCTCAGCTTTTGGTAAAATACATGGTATCCGAGCTATATGCGAGACGGAATATCCGACCCTCGCGCCGATTATACACCCCCTGATGAGGAACAAGGTTTGCCGAAACTCGCTCTGCCGCTGTTACTCTTGCTGCTCTCCGTGTCTGCCTGTCGTCCGTTTCAGCCCTTTGGCCAAGCGACCAAGCCAGGGGCGGAGACGGAAGCCTCACCGACGGGAGCGGTATTAGCAGGCAGTGCGCAAGCTATGTCGCTATCCAACGACCAGCTTTTGGCGCTCGCCGCCGACCAGCGCATGTCGGGTGAATACGAGGCGCAGGCGGCGACCCTGCAGCAGGTCCTCGCCGAGAATCCAACACCCGTGCAAGCACGCCACGCTCAGTTTGGGCTTGCCGAAGCAGCGCTGCTGGATAGCGATGCCGATGGCGCGGCGCAGCGATTTACTGTTTTTCTTGCGGATGGTCAAACTGACGATTTGGCGGGGCGAGCGCTCTTTCTGCTCGCACGCGCCCACGAGCAAGCGGGGAGGACCCAGGCCGCGATCGACACCTACGAGCGCTACCGTACGCTGCAGACCCCGATCGAGCCCTATGCTGCCCTACGCCTAGCAGCCCAGCAAAACACCGCCGGCGATATCGAGGCCGCCCTGATCAACTACGAGTATGTCGGACAGAAGGCCATTGGCCAAGCCCGCCGAGCCGAGGCGCTCGAGATGCTGATCCAGCTGTATGGTGTGGCTGGACGGACTGACCTTCAGCTTGCGCGCTTCCGCGACTTACTCCAGATTTCGCAAGATCCCGATGATCGACCGGCCGTGCTGCTACGGGCTGCCCGGATCAATCCAGGGACGGACGAGGCGCGGGCCTGGCTCCGCGAGCTGGTCGAGCAGTATCCGCAGCGGTTGGAGGCGCTGGATGCGGTCGCTCTACTGCAGTCTACTCCCGGCGGTATCGCTCCGTTACCGGTAGCCAAAGTAAACTTCCAACACGAGCGCTACGACGCGGCACTGCCGCTCTTCGACGCCGCGCTTACGACGGACTTATCGGCGGACGATCGCTTCGAGGCTCGCCGTATGCGCGCACTCTGCCTACGGGCACAAGCGCGCTACGACGAAGCGTTGGGTGAGCTGGGCGCCCTAGCGCAAGAGCGCCCAGCCGTTAGCGGCACTCCCCAGGCCGAGCTCGACTACATTCAAACAGCCGGCTGGTCGGGTAACAGAGCGTGGGCGATCGAGGGCTACCGCCGTTTTGCTGAGCGCTTCCCAGAGCATGAGCTCGCCGCAGAGGCGCTCGCGCGCGTAGTCCAGCTTATCGAGCATCAGGGCGATACCCCTGGAGCAATGCGCATGGCGCTCGAGCTTGGCCAGCGCTACCCAGAAAGTAAACAGGCGCATAAAGCGCTGGCACGCGCCGGCTTGTACTTCTACCAGCAAGGCCAGCGCGACCAAGCCACGGCCGCGTGGCGGCTGCTTGGTGATGGCGCGACTGGCTGGGATAGTGCTGAGGGCCATTTTTGGGCAGGTACCGCCCTGGTGCAGAGCGGCGCAGGCGACGAGGCGGGCGCGCGGCTTCAGGCTGCGCAAAGCGCAGCGCCGCACTCGTACTATGCGGGACGGGCGCGGGAGATTATGAGGCAGACCAGGGAAGGCACGGCTCCGCTGGGGACAGGACCAAGCCCCGAGGAACGACATGCGGCCGCGCAGTGGGTTATCGGGTGGAGCAAGGCCGCGGAGCCGAATATCGGCGAACAGGTAGCCGGCGACCCGAGCGTCGTTCGGGCGCGCGAGCTGGGGGCGTTGCATCTTCGAAACGAGGCCAAGGACGAATGGTTCGCGGCGCGCGACAAGTGGAAGGACGACCCGCTTCGACTATGGCACCTGGCGCTTCAAGCCCATGACGCCGGCGAGCCCTACGTCGCACTCAAAGCAGCCGAGCGCGTGGTCAAGCTCGGTCCCGACAAAGCAATCACGCCAAGCACACCTACCGGCGTGCTACGGCTGATTTATCCCACGCCCTATGCTCGGGTTGTGCAGCGCGAAGCGCAGAACTTCGGCATCGACCCCCGCGTTATCTACGCCCTCGTGCGCCAGGAAAGCTTATTCAATCCCGACGCCACCTCATGGGTCGGTGCGCGCGGGTTAGGCCAGGTGATGCCGGCCACCGGCGAGGGCATCGCTCAGAACCTTAAGGTAGAGAACTACACTTCGGATCTCTTGTACCGTCCCGCAGTCTCGATCCGCTTTGGCGCACACTATATCAGCCACCAGCTCCGCTCCTTTGATAACAATCTGCTGGTCGCCGCCTCAGCCTACAATGGTGGGCCAGGAAACGCAGCTCGCTGGCTAGAAAACACAAACGACCGTGACCTATTTCCTGAGCTGATTGATTTTTACGAGACACGCGATTATGTCAAAATTGTGTACGGCAACTGGGGCATGTACCGCGTGCTGTACGGACGATAGGCCAAGAGCCACAGCACCAACTTCACAGCCAGCCCTTTCGCTATTCCGGCCGGCTCCGTCCCGCTACGGCCGCGGTTAGCCAAGAAAAGCAGCCCATGCACGTGCCTTTGAACCATTCTTTACGACAAAGGCACCGGGCAAGGGTACCCGTCTTGACCTCTCGACGGTCTATGGTATCGTTCGGCGGTCAGGCGGCTGGATGCGCATCGCAAGTGCGCCAGGTGCGGCCCGGCGATCGAGATCGATTTGCCACGGATGGTGGGCGCGGAAGCAGCGGCGGCAGCCCGTGACTTTCACGACCACACCCACGCCAGCGAGACAATTCTCCTTGTCGAGGACGAACGGGAGGTACGCCGCGTTGTGCAGCGCATTCTTACGGCTACGGCTACACAGTTCTGGAAGCAGCCAACGGGCGCGAAGCGCTGGAGCGACACAACTCCGAGAGGGTCAGAGCGTGTTTCGGCTTAGCTCGCGTGCCGCTGGACGGTCGAGCATCCAATACAAATCGCCGTCAACCGGGGCAATCAGCTGTATTGGCAGCCGCTCTGGCTCGTGCGGCCCTTCGAGCACCTCAACTACCCGACCTGCCTTGTCGGCTCCCGCGATTAACACGAGCACCGCGGACGCAGCGTTGATTAACCGCGAGGTAAAGGTAATCCGGCGCACGTAGGGCTCCAGCGGCGCTACGGGTGTCGCGACGACCAGGGCATCGCCTGCAGAGAGAGCCGGACTGTAGGGAAAGAGCGAGGCCGTGTGACCATCCGGCCCCATGCCGAGTAGAACGAGGTCGAACCGCGGCGGTGCTCCCGGCACATAGCAGCGAATCGTGCGTTCATAGTGCTCGGCTGCTGCGTCAAGATCCTCACCGCTCGCCAGCACCGGCTGGATCTGTTCTTTCGGCAGTGGCACATGTGCAAGCAGTGTCTCGTAGGCCATACGGTAATTACTGTCCGGATGGTCAAGCGGGACTGCGCGGTCGTCGCCCCAGAACACGTACGTGTTTGCCCAGGGCATTTGCTCGCGCAAGGGCGCCTCGGCCAGCTTGCGATACACAGCCCGTGGTGTCGAGCCGCCCGAGAGGGCGATCGCGAAGCTTCCACGGGCTGCCACAGCCGCCTGCGCACCGACCACGATCTGTTCGGCGGCAACCGTGGCAAGTGCTGCAACATCTGCCACAACCTGAATCTGCTGAGAGCTCATCTCCTGCTCCCTCCGCTGAAGCCCATCCAGTGTAGCACACTCGGGACACATCCCTAAAAGCACAATTGCCGGTATGATGTGACCAACCGGCGCAACCAGTACAGCACGCTGTCTCGCTGGACGCGGCGACATGGAGTAGAAAGTATGTTCACCGTCAACTACATTGATGTGCTGTTAATTCTGATGGTCGTCCTTGCGGCTCTTCGCGGCTGGCGGGCTGGACTGATCTATGGTCTCATTGATCTCGCAGGATGGTTGGGCAGCTTGCTGGCGGCCTTGCGCTTCTATCAACCTGTGGCGGCGTGGCTGGACGAGGTAGCTACCTGGGCTACCGTTTGGAATCGGCCCGTGGCCTTCCTAGTTGTTATGGTGATAACAGGTCTGGCAATTAATCTGCTCGGCCTAGCCCTAGCGTCGCGCATCCCGAAGCCGATGCATGGCCACCCAGTTAATCGACTACTCGGCATCCTGCCCGGCCTCGTAAACGGCCTGATCTCGACGGCAATTCTTGCATCCTTGCTGCTGATGGTTCCGCTACCTCCGGCCGTGGGCGCAGCGGCGCGCAACAGCGTTCTGGTGAACCGTTTCGGTGCCTTCACCGAGCAAGCCGAAGCAGCGCTCTCGCCGGTCTTTGGTGATGCTGTTAGCCAAACGCTCAACATGCTGACCGTGCGTCCCGAGTCCGATGAGCGCGTGACACTGCCCTTCAGTGTTGTGGAGGCACCGCCGCGGCCCGAGCTGGAGGAGGAAATGCTGGGGCTTATCAACGAGGAGCGCGCCAAGGTGGGCCTTGCGCCTCTCGCAGCCGACCCGGAGTTGACCGAAGTTGCACGCCAGCATTCAGCCGACATGCTGACGCGTGGTTACTTTGCACATAACACGCCGGAAGGCACGACACCGTTCGACCGGATCAGTGCCGCGGGTATTGTCTACGGTACGGCAGGGGAGAATTTGGCGTTAGCACCAACCCTTTCGATAGCGCATACCGGGCTTATGAACTCACCTGGGCATCGTGCAAATATCCTGCGGCCCGAGTTTGGGCGAGTCGGGATTGGGATCTTGGACGCAGGTATGCGAGGGTTGATGGTGACCCAGAATTTCCGCGACTAACGGTAATCGTATGGGCCGTAGGCAGAGCAGACAGAACGGCACGAAAACGTGAGGCCGCGATCCGTCAAGCAGGGACGGTAGCTGGATACAGGCAGCTACCGCTCAAGCACGACAGCAGCGGTAGCCCCGACAAGCCCCCGAAGCCAGCTACACAGCTGGAGGATATCGTAGGGCTTGGGAATAAACCGCGTCGCACCGGCGCGGAGCATCTGCGCAGCAACATCAATGTTGCAGGAGTTTGCAAGCACTGGAAGCGCCGTGTCAACCTCCCGTATCGATTGCAGCACATCGATACCAGTCCCATCTGGCAGCCGATAGTCGGTGATGACCACATTGAGGGGCAACGTTCGGAATAGTTGGAGTGCGTCAGCGACAGTTGGCGCGTCTACGACCCGAGCGCTAGGCAAGGCCGCGGTGATAATGTAATGCAACAGCTCACGGCTGCCTGCGTCGTCTTCGACCACCATAATCAGCGGCGGTACACCCATCGTCACCTCCGAGAGCATGAGTGAGGGACAGGATAGTAACCCAGTATACGGCGCACAGCTTACCGTTCACCTTACTGGCCCTGGGAGGAATGTGAGACCATCCCTCGCTCGGCAGGGGAGCAAAAGAAGCGGTGGCGACGAAGGTATGTCACCATGGAGCGCCGTCGCTGAGGGGTGTGAAAAGATGCGCCGGCGAGCTACCATGGTGACGAAGCCAGTGTACCCGACCGACCTTATGATGCAGCTTACCCGTCCATAGCAGCACGCACAGGTTCCCCCTGCAATTCCACTTCAGTCCTGCGCTTCCAACGCACTGTCAATTTATACCGAGTGGCTCTACTTAACAGGGCATCCGGCCAGCGCTTGGCCTTAGCTCAAGCAACACACAACCTAATAACAAGACCCCACATCAGCCTTCGACTGATGTGGGGTCTTAACTGGTGGGCCCCCTGGGACTCGAACCCAGAACCAGCGGATTAAGAGTCCGATGCTCTACCGATTGAGCTAGAGGCCCATGCAGCGGAAAAGATTATACCAAAGCATTCCGACGGGCGCAAATCGAGTCTACGCCTCGCCTTGAACGACACCACAGGCTTTCATCTTGGCAAAGTAAGCGCTGGATAAACTCGTGGCTTGCGGAATCATCCGAGAAGGGGGTGCGCTACGTACTGTTAAGGGAACGAGCTTTTGCACGTAGCAAAGACCTCGACTAGGAGTAAGTCCAGTGACAACAGGTAACAAGCGGCTGGTGACGAGCCTCGCCGCAGAAACCATACATTCGAACTTCGTGATCAAACCCGCGTTACGCGGCTGGTCGCACGCACTCGCCGCAGTGGCAGCGATTGTGGTGACCATAGCGTTACTGCTACAGAGCTATGACGATCTTGTCCGCTCTGCCTCGCTGCTGATCTTCGGACTAACCATGATCGTGCTCTACGGTGTCAGCGCGATCTACCATATTGGTCCCTGGCAGGGACGACCGCGTGCCGTGCTGCGGGCGCTCGACCACGCCAACATTTTCTTGCTGATCGCCGGAACGTACACGCCGATCAGCGTGAATGTCTTGAGCGGCAGGCTACGAGTAGCGGTTCTTGTGCTGATCTGGTCGCTTGCACTTGCCGGCGCAGTTGGCACAGTGCTAATGCTGCGCCTCCCGCGGTGGCTCACGACGTTACTCTACGTTGGGATGGGCTGGCTCTCGCTGATCACCGCGCCGGCGCTCCTTCAGCTGCTGCCGTGGCAAGCGCTAACCTTGCTCCTTGCCGGCGGCGTGCTTTATTCGGTTGGAGCCGTTGTGTATGCGCTGAAGCGCCCCAACCCGCTGCCGCGCATCTTTGGCTTTCACGAGATTTTCCACCTGTTTACCGTTGCCGGAGGCGCCGCCTTCGTCGCGGCTATCTGGATCTGGGTTGTGCCGTTTCCCCGCCTGTAATACCATCAGCTGCGGCTGGCCATCTCACCGGGTTGACCAGCCGCTGGCCGGTTAGTCGCGAGCTGGCCGCATCTCCAGCCCATCGTCCGCAAAGGCTGAAACGGGATCGGCCTGCGCTGGCATGGGCTTCATCCGACTAAGCAGTAGCAGCCCGGCCGTTCCTGCGATGAGCGAGGCCGCAAGGATCGACAGCTTCGCCGCGGCTAGTACATCGGCATCGACAAAGCCAAGCGACGCAATAAACAGCGACATCGTAAAGCCAATACCGGCGAGAACACCCGCGCCTAACATATGGCGCCAGTTTACGGCCTGCGGCAGATCGGCGATACCGAGGCGAATTGCCAGCCACGCGGCTCCAAGCAGACCGATTGGCTTCCCAAGGACCAACCCGACCACAATCCCCAGCAGCACGTTCTCCATGCCACCTTCCATACTGCCAAACGATAAGGCAACACCTGCGTTCGCAAGTGCAAAGATCGGCATGATCAAAAACTGCACCCAGTTGTGCAAAGAGTGCTCCATTTTCTGCAGTGGTGCTTGTACGTGCTCGCACAGCTCTTCTAGCTCAATCACGGCGTGCTGGTGCGCCTCCTGCGTCAATATAGGAGTTGCCGGGAGCGAGTCCGGGTCAAGCCGGTGCAGGATCTCATCGGCGCGGCGAACAAACGTTGGAGCATCGATGCGGTTGCGTCCGGGGATTGTGAAGGCGATTAGCACTCCGGCGATAGTGGCATGAACGCCCGACTTGAGAAACGCAAGCCAGACGATGACGCCCAAGACCACGTAAAAGATGATTTTCCGGATGCCGAAGATATTGGCGAGCGCGAGCAACCCTAGAACGCCAAAACCGATCCCGAGCGCAACGAAGTTAAGCCCGGCCGAGTAGAAGAACGCGATCACCAGCACCGCGATCAGGTCGTCGACAATTGCAACGGCAGTTAAGAATATTTTGAGCGCAAACGGAATACGATCGCCCAGCAGCGCAAGACAGCCCAGTGCAAAGGCAATATCCGTGGCCATCGGCACACCCCACCCACGCGCTCCAATGCCGCCGGCATTGAACGCGAGGTAGATCGACGCCGGCACGACCACACCACCCACTGCCGCGATGATCGGCAGGGCAGCCGCGCGGGGACTAGACAGCTCCCCTACGCTGACCTCACGCTTGATCTCTAGACCGACCAGAAAAAAGAAGATGACCATCAGCCCATCGTTGACCCAGTGCAACACCGACTCCTTGAGCTCAAACGGGCCAACCGTAATGCCGACATAGGCATGGAGCAGCTCGTCGTAGGCAGGCGCGAAGGGCGAGTTGGCGATCAACAGCGCGATGATGGTTGCTATAATCAAGACGATGCCACTGGAGGACGAGCGATGAATAAACGTTTGCATTGGGGCGAGTACACGCGCTATTGCCGTTTCACTCCAGTGTGGCGCCAGGATCGGTCTCAGTCGCTCCATCATTACACGCACTCCTTTTGCTTAAGATCTCAGCCAGCTACCTGGAGTCGGGATACTCTTATCGCCAGCATCGTTATGCCTACCTCAAGACAACAAAAAAGGCAGCACAAATAGTCTGTGACAGCCTCCACCGTGCTCGGAATAATTTGGAGCCGAGCCTCACGATTAAATTATTGGACTACCGCCGCTGCTAGACGTGCGACACAGCAATCTGCCGTCAATGATACGGCAAGCAACAAGCGGAGGGCACTTACTGCACGAGATATACCACCGCTCATTCTCGGAAGCCCCGACGCAGTGGACAATGCTACAATAACGCTGTGATGGTTTCACTCTTCGATGCCTTAAAGCAACGCATATCCGGCGAGGTTTACGCCGACGCGCTTACCCGTGGCCTGTACGCGACGGATGCATCGCCCTATCAGATCATGCCGCACGCGGTTGTCGTACCCCGGACAGAAGCGGATGTCCGTGTAGCTCTCGACATAGCCCGGGAATACCGCATGCCGATCGTCGCGCGTGGCGGTGCAACAAGTCTGGCCGGACAAACTGTCGGCGCCGCGATTCAGCTCGACTTCTCAAAATATCTGAATCGTGTGCTGGAGCTCAATCTGCGTGAGGGCTGGGTGCGTGTTCAGCCGGGCATCGTGCTGGATCACTTGAACGGTGAGCTCGCACCGCATGGGGTTAAGTTTGCCCCTGACGTATCTCCGGCGAATCGAGCAACCATTGGCGGCATGATCGCGAATAACTCATCCGGTGCCTACTCACTGCGCTACGGCAAAACACTTGACCATGTCTTGGAGCTGCGCGTCTTGTTGAGTGATGGCACGGAGGTCGTGCTACGAGACCTCGACCACGCTGAGCTGGTAGCCCTCTGCGGCAAGACTGACCTGGAAGGCAAGGCCTATCGCAGCGTTGTCGAGATCGTGGGGCAACACCGGGCTGAGATCGAGCGGCGCTTTCCGAAGATCATGCGACGGGTAGGGGGGTATAACCTCGATGCCTTGGTCGACGCCGAGCCCTTCAACCTTGCCAAGCTGATTGTCGGCTCTGAGGGTACCCTCGCGCTCATTCTCGAGGCGAAGCTCCGCCTCGTGCCCCGTCCAGCTGCAACCGGCGTCGCACTGCTGGAGTTTGCCGACCTATTCGATGCGCTCGACGCCACGTCGCCCTGCCTCGAATGCGGGCCGGTAGCGGTCGAGCTGATGGACGACCTGCTGATCGGCCTCACTCGGCGCTCCCTGCAGTTCAAGCACTATCTCGACATTCTCCAGACCGAAGCGGCCGCGCTGCTGCTGGTTGAGTTCCACGGCCAGGATCAGGCCGATATCGCAGCTCAGCTGAGCCGGCTCGCCAGCCATCTCGTCGATCGAGCTCGAGTTACTGCCCTGACACGCGCGGTCACACCTGCCGAGCAGGCACCGGTCTGGCTGGTTCGCAAGGCTGGGCTGCCGTTGCTGCAGAGTATGTCGCCCACGCTCAAGCCGGAAACCTGCGTTGAGGATAGTGCTGTTCCGACCGAACACCTTAGCGCGTACATCCGGCGCTTCAAAGCTTTGATCGAGCAGCACGGCACAATCGCTGCGTTCTATGGCCATGCCAGTGTGGGCTTGCTCCACGTCCGGCCCTTGCTGAACCTTCACGAGCCAGCCGACGTCGTCAAGATGCGTGCACTAGGCGAGGCAGTGCGTGAGCTTGTGCTTGAGTATGGAGGAGCGCTGAGCGGTGAGCACGGCGATGGCCTGCTCCGATCTGAGCACAACCAGCGCATTTTCGGTCCCGAGCTGTATGCCGCATTTGGAATCATCAAGCGTGCCTTCGATCCGCTTGGGCTTTTCAATCCCGGCAAGATCGTGGACGCTCCGCCGCTTGACGCCAATCTCCGCTATGTCCCGCCCCCAGGCACACCGCTTAGGCTCGACACCCACTTCGCCTTTCGCGATACCGGAACGATGCTCGGCGCTGCGGAACTGTGCAACGGCAACGGCGCGTGCCGGAAAACAGATAGCGGGACGATGTGCCCGAGCTACATGGTAACCCGCGATGAGGAGCACTCAACCCGCGGCCGAGCGAATGCGCTGCGGCTGGTGCTCGGCGGTGTTCTGCCGCCGGAAGCGCTGTCAAGCACGCGCATGCATGATGTGCTCGACTTATGTATCGAGTGCAAGGGCTGCACGGCGGAGTGTCCTTCGGGGGTCAACATGACGCGGCTGAAGAGCGAATGGCTGGCGCACTACTATAGCAAGCGTGGCACTCCACTTCGGGCGCGGCTTTTCGGCAATATCCGGACGATTAATCGCCTGGGGGCGGCGTTAGCCCCCTGGTCGAACCGGCTTCTTGACTTAGGCGATCGGATGCCGCTCCTGAGCTCGACGATGGAACGCTGCCTCGGTATTAGCGCCCAGCGCCGCCTGCCGCGCTTCGCGACGGAGCCGTTTGACCAGTGGTTCGCGGCACGGACGGCCAAGCCGGCGCGCGCCGGCGGCCGGAGCGTCGTGCTGTTTGCCGACACCTTCATGAATTACAACGAGCCGCACATCGGCGTCGCGGCAACACAGCTGCTCGAAGCACTCGGCTATCGTGTGCTGCTGCCAGCTCGCTCCGTCTGCTGCGGTCGGCCGATGATTTCCAAAGGGCTATTGCCAGCTGCCCAACGGCTGGCGCGTCAGCAGCTCGAATGGCTCGCACCGTATGCCGGACACGGCCTTCCGATCGTCGGCCTCGAGCCCTCATGTCTGCTCACCTTCCGCGACGAGTACCCCGATCTGGTCGACGACCCACGGACTGCGGTACTTGGGCGCCAAAGTCAGCTGTTGGACGAATTTCTTGTGCAGGAGCTGGAGCGGGGGGTGTTTCCGGCCGAGGTTTTTGGCGATCATGCCGATGGAGGTCGACCAGCGCTTGTACACGGCCATTGCCACCAGAAGGCACTCGCGTCCACGGCGTCGACGCTTAAGCTCCTACACGCCGCCGGCTTTACCCCACGTGAGCTCGACAGTGGCTGCTGCGGTATGGCGGGCTCGTTTGGCTACGAGCAGGAGCACCACGCCATCTCGCGGCAGATTGGCGAACGTGTGCTGCTCCCGACAGTTCGCGCCGTCTCCGAAGATACAACGGTTGTGGCTATGGGGACCAGCTGCCGCCAGCAGATTGCTGATGGGACCGACCGGCGAGCCCAGCATATTGCCGAAGTGCTATGGGAACGCCTTTCCATGAACGCAGTATAATGTTTCCAAGCAAGCAATCGAAGCGTATGGCAAGCATGGACCGCTTCCCTGCATGGGGCGGACGAGCGGAAAGGCGGAGCACCAATGCAGCAGCGCAACCAATCCTCGCCGCTTGCACCCGCGGTGATGGTGCATTTTTACCGTGGGGTTATGGATCTGGCAACCACCTGGCGCTCTCGTGTCGACGGCACGACCAATTGGGCCGTGGTATCCGCCGGTAGTATTGCCAGTTTTTTACTGAGCGACCACCGGCATCCGCACTTGATGGCACTGTTGGGAATGTTCCTGGCCTTTGCGTTCTTGTCGATCGAGGCGCGGCGCTTTCGCTTCTATGACCTGTGGAGCGGCTGGCTGCGGCTCATGGAAACCGACTACTTCGTGCCCGTGCTTCGCGACAACGTGATCGAGCAACAGCTACAGTGGCATCCGCTCCTCGTCGCCGATCTGCGCAATCCGCACTTCAAGATCAGCTGGTCCGAAGCAATGGGGCGTCGACTACGCCACAACTATGTCGCCATCTTTCTTTTTCTGCTGCTGGTCTGGCTAGTCAAGCTGCTGCCGCCAGTAAATCCAATGCCGGAGCAGTGCGCTACCTTTCTCGACTGCGCCTCGATTGGACCGATCCCCGGTTGGCTCGTGCTGACCGGTGTTGCGGTCTTCTACGCATACCTCTTAGGCCTGGTGTTATTTACGCCGAAACTGGTCGGGACGGGCACCGAGCTGATTGGTCGACATCTGCTCTTTCGACGGCTGGTCGCGCCGAGTGCTCAGCTTGTCGGCTTCAAGCGCCATCGTGACGTGCCATTTATTGTTGACGGCGTAGCCGTGGCGCCGGAAGAAGATTAGGTAATCGGCGAGCGCTCGGCATCCTGTACTGATCAAAGCCAGGACGCTATGCTACAATACGCTGCGGGCCGCGAATTGTAACAATGGCAGCGCGGATCAACCGCCTTATGGCCAACCGGATCGGCACCGGCGCACAAGTGGAAGCTGCGCCGTCGCTCCCGAACACCTTCCGCAGATCACCGCCGAGCGATTTATGCATATTCTGACTCCACTCGTGGCGGCTTTTGTACCAACTGCGCTCTATACCTTGCTGCTGTGGTGGCTTGATCGCTACGAAAAAGAGCCGCTTAATCTCCTTGTCGTGACGTTTGTGTGGGGCGCGATACCCGCGCTGGTGCTTGCCCTCATGGCCGAGCTTGTGGTAGCCGCACGAGCCGTCGACCTACTTGGACCCGGCTCCGATACCACGGTCGTCGCCCCGGTGGTCGAAGAGCTCCTCAAAGCGCTCGTGCTCATCGGCATCTTTCTCTTCGCCCGGCGGGAATTCAATGGTGTGCTCGACGGTATTATCTATGGTGCACTCGTCGGCTTTGGCTTCGCCATGAGCGAGAATATTCTGTATTTCATGCGGTACCACGACCAGCTGGTAACCGTATGGCTCCTGCGGTCAGTCCTCTTCGGCCTAAATCATGCGTTCTTTACCAGCATTGTGGGCATTGCGCTTGGGCTGGTCCGTTACGAGCGCCGGCGCTGGGTCGGTTATGTCGCGATTCCCATCGCGCTCTGGCTGGCAATGCTATTGCACGGCCTCCACAACACCTCCACGCAGCTTGGCCCGCTCGGCTTGTGCCTAGCGTGGATCGTCAACAGCGGGGGTGTGATGATCGTCCTCGCAACGGTGGTATTATCCCAGCGCCACGAGCTGAGCTGGCTCAACGCCGAGCTTGACGAGGAGCTAACGCGGGGCTTGATCAGCGTGGAGCAGTACGAGCGGGTGCTAAATCCACCTCTGCGGTCAAAGGCCGAGGCCCAGGCGCTGCTCATGCAAGGCTGGCTGCACTTCCGGCGAACGCGACGCTTCCATCATTTGCTGACCGAGCTTGCGTTCGTCAAGCACCAGCTACGCCAGGGCGACCACTACTGCTGTGAGGAGGATGTCGATGCGTTGCGCAGCGCCGTGGTTGCGGTTCGGCGACTCCTTAACGAGCCCGATTCGCACCATGCACTGCCGTCCTAGCACAAGACCTAGAACTGATCGGTTAGGTCCAGTTGCACATGAGCTCGAGCCCTCCAAGACCCGTTACCGCATCGCTGCTAGCAGCTCATCATTGGATGGCAGATCGCTCATCCGCAGCTGCCGTTGAGCGTAGCGTACGATCCCAGTGGCATCGACGACGAAAACCCCGCCAAGCTGCAGCATGTCTTGATTCGTGCTGCGCGACACGCCGTGCGCCAAGATTGCCTGCATGCCGCGTCGTGCACTCGCGAGGCTGACCTCACGAGTCAAGCTGACCCGGCCCAGTCCATAGGCTGTGTACGCGACGCGCCGTGCGTCGGCTAAGAGCGGAAACGGCAGCTCCAGCTCCTGCTGTAACTGCTTACTACGAGCCACAGTACCTTGCCCAATTGCCACAATCCCCCGATCATTCTGTTGAAAGCGTTCCCAGTCATCACGCAGCCGCACCAGCTGCTCAATGCAGTGCGGTCAACCAAAATGACGCACAAAGACCAGCGCTGTAGGTCGCACGACCCAGAAGGATGACAACCTAACGACCTCGCCCTCGGCGTTGACCAACGTGATGTCGGGCGCTGCACTGCCCAGCTCAACCGATTGTTCGCGCTCTCGCTCCGTCATGGGGTCCTCCACCCAGCAAACTTCTAGCTGTAGGGTATTCTACCTCAAGTTTTGCACATGCTTTGCACAGGAATATTTTTTTGTAAACTCGGCGTCCAATGAAGACACTCCCCCTACGACGACGGCGAGCAGCTCCGGAGGAGAAACACGTGGCGGAGTGTGGCATAATATATGTACGCTTTCTCACGAGGGTAGAAGGAACCGTTGCCACGTTTCGGCTAGCTCTGCCATGACTGATTGGTTTAGCCATTGCCACACATTGACCGAGGCGCGCCTCGAATACCGGCGTCTGTGCTTCGAGCATCACCCCGACCGTGGTGGAAGCACGCTGGTAATGCAGGCGATCAACACCGCCTACGCAGAATTCAAGAACCAACGGCTGCGGGCACGGCCTGCCCGCACAGTCCCACGCAGCACGTGGCGTCGACCACCACGAGAGAGGCCGCAGAATGTCGCGCCGGAGTCGAGTACCGCGGGGCCTGAAGCACCGCAGCAAATACTTCATTCACGGGATGAGATCCAACGGCTCTGGGAGGCGGCGGGGTGGCAGCCGTTAGCGAACGGCAGTCTCGGGCGGCGGGTATGGGATCACACGATAATGCTTGTGCGGCACCCGGCTCCTAAGTACCAAGGCGCATGGTTCGTCCTCATCGACGATGTTTTCAGCCCCTACTTCTACAACAGCCGTCAGGAGGCCGAGACAGCTGCCTTCGATCTGCTCTACGACAAGGTCAAGTACCTGCCACGCTAATCACCGGGCTCAAATAGTGGAGGCGTTTTGAGGATCCGGCTTTTGTGCGGCTCGGAGTGCCACGAGTGCGCTTTGTAGTGGCTGATACACTAGCCGCATCCGGACTGCAATGACACGATCAAGGTGAGTGCAATGGCACGCGGCGATTCTGCGCAGACGCCTGCAGCATTCGAGCACTTTGGGGTGCTGCTGCGCTTTCACCTTCCGAGTGAAGCTGGCCTCTTCGCCCTTACTGTTGCAGCGGCACGGACGAGGAGGCCGGTTTGTGCGCGCAGCCAGTTACTAAATCGGGTAGCACCGCTTACAGATTGCAACTTTTGGCCGAAGCATCACCGCTAAGAATGGGGTACACTATCGCAGCCACCCCCGAGCAATCGCGGCTGGTCGTCCCTCGCTTTAGCAAGGAGTTTCTGATGGAGCGTGTCTCTTTCAACCGCAGCATCTACTAGCACGGAGACACACGTGTGTCTCCCAAAGGAGGCACCATGCTTCAGATTCAGAAACTGCGTAAAAGCTATGGCATAGCGACCGTTCTCGCCGACATCAACTGCGTCATCAACGACGGCGAACACGTTGGCCTCATCGGCCCTAACGGCGTCGGCAAATCCACTCTCTTACGGTGCATCATCGGACAGGAGCAGCCGGATAGCGGTACGCTCACCTTCTCGCCGCCAAACCTCAGGATCGGCTATCTCGCGCAAGCGCTCGACGCTCTCGGGGAGCAAACTGTTCGGCACGCTATCGCCGAGGCACAGGCGGATGTCGTCGCCGCGGAGGCTGCATTACAGCAAGCCGCCGATAAGCTCGCAGCTGCCGTCGACCTTGAGGCAGCGATGGCCGAGTACGACAGCGCGCTTGCGCGCTTTGAGGCGGTGGGCGGATACGAGCGCGAGCATCGCGCCG
Source organism: bacterium (assembly GCA_016781525.1). Lineage (GTDB taxonomy): Bacteria > Chloroflexota > Chloroflexia > Chloroflexales > Kallotenuaceae > LB3-1. Next base: position 60,123 of record JADDQE010000028.1, read on the forward strand.
CGGCCGTGCTGGAAGGCCTGGGGCTGGCAGAGATCGACCAAGGACAACTGGTACTGAGTCTCAGCGGAGGCCAGAAAACTCGATTGGGACTCGCAACGTTGCTGCTGCGCGAGCCCGATCTACTGCTGCTCGACGAGCCGACGAACCATCTAGACGTGGAAGCGTTGACCTGGCTCGAAGGCTTTGTCCAAGGCTATCCACATACAGTCCTGGTCGTCTCCCACGACCGTGCATTCCTCGACCAGACGGTGGCCCGTATCCTCTACCTCGACCCAGACACACGTACGCTGAAAAGCTACGCCGGAAACTACAGCGACTACGTCGAGGCGCGCGAACATGAGCACGCGCTCCACGTCGAGAGCTACAAGCAGCAGCAGGAGTATATTGGGCGGGTGCAGCAGGATATCGTACGGCTCAAAGCGCAGGCGCTCAACGTGGAGCTCAGCAGCACATCGACTGATCGCGATGCAAAATTCTTTCTATCCGGCAAGGGCGGATCCAAAAAGGTTGCGCGCAAGGCGCGTGCGCGCGAACGTAAGCTGGATCGTTACCTCGAATCCGATGAGCGCGTCGACAAGCCCAAGCAGCACTGGAACCTTAAGCTCGATTTCGGGCCACCACCGCCGAGTGGACGAGCGGTTCTGCGGTTGGACAACGTCGGATTTGGCTATCAGGGGGCGCATCCGCTGTTTGAGCATGTGTCGGTGGATGTGCAGTGGGGCGAGCGCGTAGCAATCGTCGGGCCGAATGGCGCCGGGAAGACGACATTGTTACGCCTGATTCAAGGTAAACTACAGCCGCAGCAGGGCACCATTCGCCTCGGCACGAACGTGCGGCTGGGCATCCTGGCACAAGAGCATGAGACGCTGGATGTTCGCAGAACGGTGCTTGAGACGGCGCTACATGAGCGTCCGATGAGCGAGACGGAGGCCCGCAGCTTCTTGCACTTCTTTTTGTTCGGAGGCGACAGCGTCTTTCGCCGTATAGGGGAGTGCTCGCTTGGCGAGCGCAGCCGCTTGCAGCTCGGCTTGCTGGTGCTACGCGGCTGTAACCTGCTGCTGCTCGACGAGCCGCTCAACCATCTCGACATCGAGGGTCGCGAGCACTTTGAGGCTGCGCTGGAGGCATTTGAAGGCACGGTGATCGCCGTCGCGCATGATCGTACGTTTCTCCACAACTTCGCGGAGCGCGTGGTCGAAGTTCGTGAGGGAGCGGCGCATGTCTTTGAGAGTACCTACGAAGGCTACCTTTGGGAAAGGCAAAAGCGCCGCTCATAGCCGTCGTTGGGGTCTGCGCTGCACCAAACGAATACGGGCATAGCTGCGGCATCGTTGACTAAAAGGAATACAGATGAATCCACGGGCCTATCGCCTACCAACATATATCCTACCTCGACGCTATGACATCGCGCTCGAAACCGGGCTCGACTCGCCGGTCTTTCGTGGCTCCGTCGCCATCACACTGGACGTCCGGGAGCATTGTCGAGAGATCGAGCTGCACGCGCGCGATCTTCTGATTGCCGAAGCCCGGCTCCAGCTTGATGCGCGAACGCTGCCCGGGGCGGTTACGCTGGATCGCGAGCGCGAAGTTGCCACGATCCAGTTTGAAGAGCCCCTACCACTCGGCTCGGCGACCTTGCATCTAAGCTTCGAAGGGAAGGTAAGCTTGGGTATGGCGGGCCTCTACTTGGCGAGCGACGGCCCAGAGCGCCTCCTCTGTACACAATTCGAGGCCACCGATGCGCGGGCGGCATTTCCCTGCTTTGACGAGCCCAGCTTCAAAGCCGAGTTCGCGTTCACAATAACCGCGCCCGTCGATGCGACAGTGCTTGCGAACGGGCCGCTCGCTTCTGTTGTCGACGCCGCTGACAATTCAAAAACATGGACGTTCGCGCCCAGCAAGCCTATGTCCACCTACATAGCAGCGCTGGTCATTGGCGACATCGCCTCAACCGAGGAGGTTGTCGTCGGGAAGACCCCACTGCGGGTTTGGGCACTGCGCGGCAAAGAGCATATGGGTGGCTTCGCGCAGGCCTTTACCGAACGTCTCTTCCCATGGTATGAGCACTATTTTGCGATTCCCTACCATTTCGACAAATACGACCAAGTTGCCGTGCCCGGGTTTTCGGCTGGGGCGATGGAAAACAGCGGACTTGTGCTTTTCCGGCAAGGCTTGCTGCTCATGGACCCTGCGACGACGGCATGGGCGCAGGAAAAGTCGATCGCGCATGTTGTAGCCCATGAGCTAGCGCACATGTGGTTCGGCAATCTCGTCACAATGCGTTGGTGGGATGATCTGTGGCTGAACGAAGCTTTTGCGGAGTGGCTGTCGATCAAGGCCGTCGATCAGCTCGCGCCGGCCTACGCAGCCTGGGATGATTTTCAACATAGGAAGGCTGGCGCTCTAGCCACTGACGCCCTTGAAACAACGCACTCAATCTATAGCCCTGTTGCGACGCCAGCCGAGGCCGAGGAGCTTTTTGATTCGATCACATATATCAAGGGCTGCTCGGTTTTGCGGATGTTGGAGAGCTTTTTGGGCGAGGAGGTCTTTCGCTCTGGTGTCCGCACCTATATGCGCGAGTTTGCCGAGGACAATGCCACGGGGACTGATCTTTGGCGGCACCTGCAGAACGCATCGCACGAGCCGATTGCCGACGTTATGCAAAGCTGGATAACGGAAAGCGGCCACCCAATCATCGAGGTCCGCCTCCAGCCCGACGACAGTGTGCGGATCCGCCAGCGACGTTTCTTCTTAGGGCACCAAGCGAAGGATGCTGGCAGCCAACAGTGGGCCGTCCCACTGCTCATTCGCTACGGCGACGACGCGGGAACGCATGAGGCTCGCCACCTGCTGCGCGACATCGAAGCGGTGGTGCCGCTGGGGATCCACGGACGGCTCCACTGGTGCTACGCCAATGCCGACGAGATCGGCTTTTATCGCCAAAGCTTCGACGCCGAGCTACTCCGCCGCCTGCTAGATAATATCGATCAGCTGACGCCAAGCGAGCAAATCGGTCTGCTGCGTGACCAGTGGGCGCTAGCGGAGCAGGGCGTACGCGGGATGACTGAATTTCTTGACGTTCTCGAAAAGGTCATCCGGATCGACAATTACCAGGTCGTGGGAGCGGTCGTGGGCGTTCTGTATAAGCTTGAAGCGCTCCTCGAACACGCCGCCGATCGCGACGCACTTGACGGTTTCCGGAACTGGGTTGGACAGCTTTTCAGGCCGAGGCTCGCCGAGCTAGGTTTCGAAGCCCAGCCGAACGAGAGCCAGAAGGTTACGCAGCAGCGGCTCGCGCTCGTCGACGCTCTTGCAATGATCGCGCAGGACCCGGCAGCTCGCGAGCAGGCGACGATCTTGGCCGACCGTGAGGTAGACGAGCCGTCTGCAGTCGACCCGAACCTTGCCATGCTCGCGATCAACACTGCGGCGCGGTTTGGTACCGAGGAGCGCTTCGAGCGGCATGTGGTGATCTACCAGCACCGCCGAGCCACTGGCTCCGCTCCACAGGAGAGCGGCCGCTACTTACAGAGTCTTCCACATTTCCGCGAGCCACAAGTAGTAGCACGCGTCCTTCAACTTATTGAGCAAGACATTGTTCCAAAGGAAAGCGCCGGCGGACTCCTTTCCCAAATGCTACGACGGCAGCACAGTCAGCGCGCCGCTTGGAGCTACATCACGGAACACTGGCCGCGCATACAAGCGCTTGGTCTCAGCTGGGTCAGTGAACTTGTCGAAGCGAGCAGCCGGCTCCCAGCTGAGCTACGGGACGACATCGTGGCGTTTTGGCAGCGCCATCTGCACGGCGAGGCACAGATGAGCTACGCTCGCGCGCTGGAAACAATGGACCAGCAAGCGGAGTTCAAGGCGCGCACTCGGGAAGAGCTGCTCCATTGGTTCAGAGAGCACGGAAGCACCCACAGCGGCTGAGCACACAGAGGCGCAAAGGACACCTTGAGCAGCTAAACAGTCCAGCTGGAGGGCCGAGAAGGCAGGCCCGTTCGCCAGTGACGCTTGAAAACGTGGCCACGGTTAATGCTTGGACTCCTCCGCGGTAGGTCTTGCTCACGTCCCGAACCTCGATCGGAACATCGCTCGTCGTGTGCATTAGCAGCCCCTTCGGACCGCTCGCGCCGTCCGCTTGCGGCGGGACAGGTCACTGGCTCTTTCTGTTTGAGTCGAAGCAATGGTATTGTACTGATAGACGAGGGGGCGAGCCTCCGTCAAATGGTTGAATCTTGCTCGTAGTGTTGAGGATCTGGAAGATGCAAGCAATTGTGATTACTCGACCAGGGGACGCCGAGGTCTTGGAGCTACGCGATGTGCCGCAGCCGGAGCCCGTCGCCGACCAAATCCGCGTCCGCGTCCACGCTACGGCGCTCAATCGAGCCGATCTCTTACAGCGCCAGGGTGGATACGCAGCGCCCCTCGGCGCACCACAAGATATCCCGGGCCTGGAGTTTGCCGGCGAGATCGATGCGATTGGGCCGCAGGTCGCGAGCTTGCGCCCGGGCCAAAGGGTCTTCGGCATTGTTGGTGGTGGAGCGTATGCCGAATACCTCATTACCACCGAGCGTATGGCGCTGCCTATTCCCGATAACCTTGATTGGATCGAGGCCGCGGCGGTTCCCGAAGTCTTTATGACAGCGCATGACGCGTTGCTTCAAGCCGCATTTGTGCCAGGTGAGCGAGTTTTGGTCCACGCGGTAGGCTCTGGGGTTGGGACGGCTGCCGTCCAGCTAATCCGGGCGATGGGCGGCACAAGTTATGGCACAGCGCGCTCCGCGACAAAGCTCGACCGGGCTGCCTCGCTAGGCCTTGACGTGGGATTGCCGGCCGATACCTGGCCGATGGACCTGGACGCGCGCGGCGACAACGTGGATGTAGCACTAGACTTCGTCGGCAGTTCCTATCTTGCAAACAATCTCAAGGCGCTGGCATACCGCGGACGCCTGGTGCTGATTGGACTGATGGGTGGAGCAATAGCGGAGGTTGATCTCAGCGTCATCCTGCGAAACCGGCTACACATCGTGGGCACGGTACTACGCTCGCGTCCATTGGAGGAGAAGCTTGCCGTTACACGCGCCTTCGCGCGCCAGGTTATCCCGCTCCTAGCGCGCGGTGCCGTCCGCCCGGTGGTCGACCGCGTCTTCGAGCTCCACGCGGCCGCCGAGGCCCATCGCTACATGGAGCGCAACGCCAATTTCGGCAAGATTGTGCTACAAGTGGTGTAGGCACGCTGGTTGTGCTACGTAATATCTTGGGCCGCTCCACCTGCGCACCTGCTTGGTCTCCATTGGAACGGCCCGCATTAGTATGATGCGGACGACACTACGCGCAGCTGCCCAGGGTTGTGCGAATAGTGCTATTATAAAGGAGGCACATGTGTGCCCACGCGTTCCTCAGCGCAAAGTTGGCACACAGGCGAGATGAACCAGTTTTTCAAGGCCTACCGCTACCTCTTAGAGCACCAAGCCGATTTTTGGGAAAACCTTACGACACACCTCCAGCTGAGCTTCTCGGCGCTGGCAATTGCACTAGCGCTGTGCTTCCCGCTTGGTGTCCTCGCCGCCAAGCGCCAGCTAGTCGCGCAGCCGATTATTAATCTTGCCAATGCCCTGCGGGTAGTGCCCAGTCTCGCGATCTTGTTCCTGGCACTACCCTATCTTGGGCTCGGATTCCGGCCATCGTTGGTCGCGCTTACGGTGCTGGCGTGTCCTCCGATCCTGATCAACACGTATGCCGGTTTTCGCGCTATCGATCGAGCCGTCGTGGAGGCGGCGTATGGCATGGGGATGGCGACTGCGCAGGTTCTGCGCTCCGTCGAGCTTCCGCTCGCGCTGCCGGTACTGCTTGCGGGCCTAAGAATCGCAACAGTGGAAGTAATTGCGAGTGCAACGTTGGCGGCCTTTATCGCAGGTGATGGTTTAGGCAACTTCATCCAAGTGGGCTTCGCCGTTCGTCGCCCCGATATCATGCTTGTTGGAAC